>JALOQZ010000192.1 GCA_025459245.1 Pirellula sp. | reverse complement strand
GGCTCGCTACCTTTCGCGATGAAATCGATTTCACTAAAGAAAGTATGAGCAAATGGGTCGTTAGCGGCGGTGGGTTGCACGTCCAAAAGCCAATAGCGAAACGAACCGAGGGAGCCCCCTGGATCGAAGACTCGACTGACGTGCTGCCCACCGTCCCTTCGTCGAGTTCGCGTATCTACTTCTGCGATTCGTATCCACCCTGATTGTTCGGGGGACTTGGTCTCAGGCAATCGATCCCAAACAAAGCCATCTCCTTGCCCGTTCGACGCATAAAGAGTGAATCGTTGCGGGGCTCGCGTTCCAGGGTGCCACGAGTACGTCACCACCTCGATAAGCTCAAACGCATCTCCCAAATCAGCAGCCAAGCATCCTCCGGAACTCCCTGCAGCAAAGAAGCAATTCTCCCTGGGGGAGTCATCCGATTGAGGTATGAGACCGTCTGTTAACGCAGACGATCCGACGGAGTTGCTATCGAGACGACCTCGTACCACCGCCCATTTTGCTTTCATCCCCAAATCGTTCTTGGCGGGGCGCTTGATCTGTTTGAACTCAAAGAATGGAGTTTCATCTGTGTGATCTGTCTCCACGGTTACTTGAGCCATCGCAGAGTAGCACACTGTCACACCGATCGCGATGGCCAGCGCAGCGATAACAAGCCGATGGAGCGATCGCGTTGTATGCTTGCAGGAAATACAGTTCATTGGAGAAACCCATTCAGGTAGTTGGTGACGAGAGTCGATTCTAGTATCCTGGACCTTTCATTCAATTACCGTTCTCGCAAAGAAAACCAATGTCTTTTCCCCTTCAAACGGAAATCCTTCTCGTTGGCGCCGGCCCGATTGGAATCGAATTGGCTGTCGCCTTGAGACGAAGCGGGTATGAATATGTTCATATCGAATCCGGAGTCATTGCTTCCACGATCGCTTGGTACGCTCCTGGCACGCCGATCTTCAGTTCGCCCGATCGTATTGCTCTCGCTGGAATTCCGTTTCAAACCTACCCGCACAGTAAATCGACCCGCGAAGACTACTTGAACTATCTGCGAGGTGTCGTTCTCTCGGAACAACTTGAGATCCACCAGGGCCGCCGATTGGTGGGAGCCCATCGCGATGAGCACGGGTTTGTGTGCCAAGTTGCCGAAGCGAGAACCAGCGTTGGGGGGCCCGCCTTTCGCTCGATCGATGACGGTCTCGAAGGAGAATCCGTATCGATTTCCTGCCGCCGAATTATTCTCGCGATCGGCGACATGCATCACCCTCGCCAACTGAATGTCGAAGGGGAGAGCAGGCCCAATGTATCTCATTTCATGCCCGATATTCACGAGCTTTTTGGCAAACGGGTTGTCATTGTCGGCGCAAAGAACTCTGCAGCAGAGGCGGTCGTGAGATTAGCGCGTATCAATCGCCACCTAACGGTCGTGCACCGCGGACCTGGTTTCGAACCCGCGCGAGTCAAACCTTGGTTGCTACCCGAAATCCGAAGCTTGATCGCCGATGGACGCGTCGATTTCTATCCACATACCGATGTCAAAGAAATCGCTGACAAGACTCTTCTGTTGCGAAACCAAGCCAATCGAGAAGAGACGTCCATTCCGTACGATCGGCTCCTGCTTTTAACGGGCTACGATCAAGACCCAAGTCTGTTTCAACGGCTGGGACTGAAGCTAGATGGTCCCAATCTTCAACCACAACTCCATCCGCAATCGATGGAATCGAGCGTTCCCGGTATCTACGTCGCGGGAACTGCTACCGCCGGTTCGCAACGCGGCGGGGTGAAAGTCTTCATCGAGAATTGCCATGCTCACGTCACAAAGATTCTGGCCCATCTCAGTGGAGCCGCCCCGACCAACGCGATTGTGGCTGACCGGGATGAGATGCATCGTGAGCTATAAGCCTCTGAATTGGCAATTAGGCAGGTCTGACTATTCCGTTAGCATGATGTTACGGAACTGGACTTTCATCGGTGGTCCTGCGTGAACTTGGAGGGCAATGATACCTTCGCTGGCTCGTTTCGCGGCTTCTCCGTCCTCTAGCTCCGACATCAAAACATCGTTGATGTAGTGTTGAAGCTTGTTTCCTTTGGCGACGATTCGGTACTTGTTCCAATCACCGAACTTGATCTTTCCAAGGAGTGCGTCGGCGTCACCGCAGGTTCCCACTTTATTCTTGGCGCCTTTGTCGTCTACCGCAACGATTTGGCCTCGCTCAACCATGATGCCTCGGCCTCGTTCTTCGTAGTTGATGCCCATGTATCTCTTGTTGGCATCGATGTCCGCTTGGTAGCCACCGACAATGAACTTCTCCGCATCGATCAATTTGCTGCGATATTGAATTCCTGAATTCCCTCCCTCGATTTTAAATTCGAGAGTCAGTTCAAAGTCAGAGACTTTTTTCTCGGATACGAGGAACGTGTTGTTCTTGAGAGGATTCTCGGCGGTATTCACGCCGGTGATTGCACCATCTTCCACTTTCCAGTTTTCGCTGAGGCCGGACCAACCTTTGAGGGACTTGCCATCAAAAAGACTGATCGGCTTCTTGGCGGAGTCTTGTGCTAGGGACAGTGCGCTGGATGCTGCGAGGGCAGACCAAGCTAGAACGGTGAGGAGAGTTTTCCAGGTGTGCGCCATGATTAGTTCGCTTCTTCTGAGGAAAGGAGGGTAAATCTGACCTTGGTCGCTCGGTCATCAGAAACGGAAAGGACCTTTGCCTGCACGCGATCATCAAATTCGATGACATCGCCTGCGACCAGCATGCGTTCGGCTTTGTGCAATAGTAATCCAGAGACGGTGTCGACGTCAGCTTCTTCAAACTGAATTCCTAGACGGGACTCGAGGTCATCGACCGCCGTCGAACCGAGGACGATGAAATTACCTGGGCCATCGGGGACAATCTCCGGCTCAACCACGTCGAACTCATCTGCGACGTCGCCGATGATTTCTTCCATGACATTCTCGAGGGTGACGATACCGATGATGGTCCCGTACTCGTCGACGACGAAGGCCATATGTTGATGGGTCCCTTGGAAGTGCCGCAGCAGCTTGCTGATCGGCATGTTCTCAGGCACCTTCTTCGGGGGCCTCATGATCTTTTTCCAGTCGAATCCGTCCTCCAGTTCCGTCGCTACGATGTCTTTCACGTGGAGTACGCCGATGACTTCATCCAGCGAGCCATCGCAGATCGGGTATCGCGTATGTTTGGTCCGCTGAATCATTTTCAACGTTTCTGCTGTCGGCTCATTGATATCGATGAAATCGATATCGGCCCTGGCGACCATAATGCGTCGGCACACGAGATCGTCGAATTCAAAAACAGCGTTGATCAAGCTATGTTCGCTGCGCGTCAGGCTCCCGTGCACATGGGCTTCTCGGAGCAACGCCCTGATTTCCTCTTCGTTGTACGGAATGCCGCCGCTCTCTTGCGAATCGACCCCCATCAGCTTTAGCAAGGCAGTTGTGGTCAGGTTCAGCGATTGCATCAATGGGTAGCTGGCGATGTAGAACCATTGCAACGGGACAGCGCAGGCGAGGAGCATCGACTCGGGTTTCCGAATCGCGAAAATCTTCGGAGCTTGTTCGCCGATCACCAAGTGCAATGCGGTGACAAACGTGAAGGAAAGAGCGAATGCAACAGCGTGCAAAGCCGCCTCGGATGTAATCCCTACCGCTTTGATCGGCGTCTCCAAAAGGGCCGCGAAGGCTGGTTCCCCAACCCGCCCCAGAGCGAGCGAAGCCATGGTGATTCCAAGCTGGCATGCTGACAGGGATTGCTCCAGACGCAACGCCAACCAGCGGGCTGTCTTGGAGAAAAGCTTCTTCGATGCGACCAGTTGCTCAATGCGCCCTAGTCGAACCTTGACCAGAGCGAACTCCGCGGCGACGAAGAATCCATTGACTGCGACCAGAATCAATGCGATGACGACAGATCCGAGATCTGGGAACCACTCAGGCATTCGTTAGTACTGCAATCCTCACACGGTATCGAGCGATCGCGCGAGGCTAACCAGCTCCACCTTGAAGCTGGGACAACAAAGCCAGGCGATCTTTTCATTGCATATTGCGCGACGCAACACCGACGCGTATCTTACCCGAGATTGGTGCCGCCTGCTGCGAATTGGATGGATTTGGGCTCGATTCCGACGGCAAGGAGCTCGTAAACCGACTTCGAGCCTAAGCAATAAGCAAATTTGCTTCTCATTTTGTTCGCATCGTGCAGGTTCTGTGGCATGTTTCGACGACTCTCCCTCCCTTCAAGCCATTCGGAGCCGCACCCATGAATAGCTCGCCGCTGTTGCACCGCATCGATCGCGCGATCCAGACCAACCCTCATGCTCTTCGCCGCAAAGTCTTTCTGGAAAGCGTTCCAGGCCGCATCGTCTTGCGCGGAAAAGTCGATTCGTTTTACCAAAAGCAAATGATCCAAGAATCGCTTCGAGGGATCGAAGGAGTGGAACGAATCTGCAACCAGCTCGAAGTCGAAGAAGCTCGCTAGCCCCCCATACCAATCCGATCTCTCCGGTGGATCGAATTGGGAATTAGGCGTGAGTGCGAAGCTCGCGCGCGGCGGCTTCTACCAGTTTCTGCTGGTCTGGGGTCAATTCGCCAAGCAAAGGTTGCATGGGGCCGGTTGTTGCAATACCCGCACCGGCAACGGCATGATGCAAAACGCGAATCGGCTGGATCCCGTTTCGTAAATCTTCCAAAGGTCTAAAGATTTCGCGAATCGATTCGGCCTTCGCGTAGTCCTTGGCTTGAATCGCTCGCAGCATGTCCATAGAAAGCTTGGGAGCTACGCAAACACAACCGCTGGTATAACCTGCGACGCCGAAATCTCGCATGTGGATGATAGCAGGTTGCTCGCCAATCCCGCTGATGACGATGTTCGACGGAACGGCATCGAGCACTTCTCGGAGATAAGGATCGTGCTCAGGTTTATCCAGCACCACGGCGTATTTGATCCAGCTGATCAAGCCATCGCGGTGCAATTTCCCGACGGTTTCTGGGCTTAGCCATCGATCATGTTTCAAGTAGAGGACAACGGGCTTGCCATAGGCTTCTGCGAATCGCCTCACTCCGGTCGCGATTCCTGCTTCGTCCGCGATCTCTTTTTGAGGCAGGATCATCACGGTCGGGAAGTTGAACTCGCGCAGCGGCGCGACTTGATCCATCATCACCCCATACGTCGGTCCAACCGAAGGGATCATCAACGATGATGCCGATGCACACTCCGCAATGACGGCCAGCGCGTCGGCGTACTCCGAAGGGCGGATGTGGTAGAAGACCGCATTGCCCCCGTACAAGAAGATATGAACTCCACCCGCTTCGATGGCTTGAATGATCTTTGCGTTGTTCGCTTTGCAGATCACCCCTTTCTCGTTGCGAGCCATGGGAGGAACAGCGATCACGCTGCTGGAAAGCTTCTCAGGGGTAACTGGCATCGTCCACATAGTGTATTCCTCTAAGCCTTGATTCGTGGCAACAGTTCCCGCTCTACCCATTTCGTATCCACGCGACCTTCGACGAACTCGGGTTGTCGCAAGACAATTTGATGGAAGCTGGCTGTCGTTTTGATTCCGGTGATACGGAGTTCGTGCAAACTGCGAAGCATGCACTCAATCGCTTGGTCCCGTGTGGGGCGGTGCACGATGATCTTGGCGATCATGGAATCGTAGTACGGTGGGACGGTGTAACCAGGGTGGGCGTGTGAATCAACACGAACGCCCAATCCGCCTGGGATGTACATCTTCTCGATACGGCCTGGGCATGGTTGGAAATTGCGATCGGGATCTTCAGCGTTGATGCGGCACTCGATCGCAGCACCGATCGGCTGGATATCCTTCTGGGCAAAGGGAAGCTTTTCGCCAGCCGCAACGAGAATTTGCGACTTGATCAAATCCACTCCGGAGACCATTTCGCTCACCGGATGTTCCACTTGGATCCGTGCGTTGACTTCGATGAAGTAGAAGTTGTCATTCTGATCAACGATGAACTCGACCGTTGCCGCGTTGTGATAGTTGGCTTGTTTCACCATCCTTACCGCTGCGTCGCACATCGCTTTCCGTGTCGATTCAGGAAGCCGTGGCGATGGGCTTTCTTCGACTAGCTTTTGATGCCGTCGTTGAACAGAGCAATCTCGTTCGTGAAGGTGAACGATGTTTCCGTGCTGGTCCGCGATGACTTGCACCTCCACGTGCCGCGGTCGGTCAATGTACTTTTCCAAGTACACACCTGCATTGCCGAATGCTGCTTTGGCTTCTGTTTGTGCTTGGGTTAGGGAGGTTTGTAGCGAGGCCTCGTCGGTCGCCACTCGCATCCCTTTGCCACCGCCACCGGCCGTGGCCTTGATGAGTACGGGGAACCCAATCTTGCGAGCCGCTTGCAACGCTTCCGCCTCGGACTCGAGCAGTCCGTCGCTCCCAGGGACGACCGGAACTCCGGCTGCCACCGCCATTTCGCGAGCGGTGTTTTTGTCGCCGAGCTTTTCCATCGCTTCCGGAGAAGGCCCGATGAATTCAAAGTTGGAGCTTCGGCACGCCTCGTTGAACTGAGCGTTTTCTGCGAGGAATCCGTAGCCAGGGTGGATAGCGTCCGCACCGCTGGCCTCTGCGGCTGCGATGACGCGCTCGAATCGCAAGTAGCTATCGATGGATTTGGGAGGCCCAACGCAGAAGGCTTGATCGGCCAGTTCCAGATACTGCGAACCGCGATCGGCTTCGCTGAAAATCGCGACCGTTTCGATCCCCATTTCCTTGCAGGCTCGAATGACACGAAGAGCGATCTCGCCGCGGTTGGCGATTAGAACACGATTGAACATAGGTCAGTCAGCTTGTAAAGGTTTAGCCTCGCGTATCGACTTTGAACAACGGCTTGCCGTAGTCGACCGCTTCTTCGTTCTTAACGAGGACTTGAACGATCTTTCCACGCACTTCCGCGGGGATCTCGTTGAATACTTTCATCGCCTCGATGATGCAAACGACGGTATCGGTTTGGACCGATGAGCCGACGTCGACGAAGTTCTTCGCGTTGGGGTTGGGGCGAGAATAAAACGTTCCGACCATCGGCGATTTGATGATCTCGATGTGAGGACCGTCCAGATCCGAGGTCGGGGCGGTGGGAGCCGAAGGGGCAGGAGCGGCCGCCGGTGCAGCCGCGGGAGCGGGTGCGGCCATCATTGGCATGGCGGGCATGCCACTCGCCATAATTGGGTGCCCGTGACCCGCACCGCAAAGCCGGATGCGTTGGTTTTCCTGACGCAAATCGATCTCGCCAAGATCGTGTTCTTTCATCAACTCGATCAATTTGCGGATGCGATCGATGTCGAACACATCGTCAGGTTTGTTCGATTCCGTCATCGGACAGGGCCTTTCGGATCCAAAGTAGGTATGTTGCTCACCCAAAGGTGCAGTAATCAGGATAGAGATCAGCCGTTCGCACCTGATTGGAGTTCGATTAGAATTCCCCAAGCTGCGTTTGGCTGTCATAGTTCCTTAAAAGACCACGTTTTATACCGTCCACGTTCCGCCCGCGGAAGCCCTAGGCACATGGCCATGCGAATCGCTCCCTGGCTCCTCGCCGCTACACCCATCGCCGAAACACCTTGGCAATTCGCTGCTCTTCTGGCTATCCGCGCAGCTCTCGTGCTCTTTGTTGCCGTCCTTATCGGGGAAACGCTTGGATGGCATCGTTCCTCGAAGGCCGCCGCAACGATGTGGTTTGCAGGGGCCGCTCTTGCGGTTTGGCATAGCGTCGGGGCGCTCGTAGCATTTCATGGAGGCTCTCAGCAACGGGCGCTTCAGTCGACCGCAGAGCAAACCAAAGAACTGCTAGGAGTCGCTTTCGGTGCGGGCCTCTATGTCAACTACGCTTTCCTGGCCGTGTGGTCTGTCGACGCCGCTCTCGCAGCCTTCTTACCTGCACGGCATCGAAAACTGCCTCGTACGTACCACTGGGCAACTTTGGGATTCCTCTGCTTCATCGCCTTGAATGCCACCGCCGTCTTCAAGACAGGGTGGCTCCG
>JALOQZ010000191.1 GCA_025459245.1 Pirellula sp. | reverse complement strand
ACATCTCCGTCAACAACTGAAAAATGGGAGGCAAGATGATAAACGTTCTTCGAAATCCTGACGAGTCGTATTCCGCAAAATTCTAGACCGCTTCAGGCCAGTTTTAACGCGAAAGCAATTTCGCCCAAAGCTCCGAACCCGGATTACTTGCTCGTCTGTGCTAACCGCTCGTCGGCACTAACCGTTCTCCGCACGATGGTCTCTGTTTCGACCGTTCTTCGAACGGCATTCCGCACACCAACCGCCCCACTTACCACTCCCCGCACCTGCCTAGGGAACAGACACTCACCCATCGACCAAACAATCGCATGCTTGCATCTCCATCAACATCGAATCTCCGTTAATGCTAGATTACTCATCTTTAGCGTGGATTCGCGGGCAGCATTCCCCCATTGCGGTAATTACCAGCCTGGCCGCCCACTTTTCGGCAGAAGCCTGATTTTTAAGCAGGCGTGAAAATGTCCAAAGAAGCGCAAAGTTTTTTGCTTTGCTTTGTTCAGTAAAAATGCTGGCCTTTGTGTAAACGGCGGTTTGCACGCCGTTGAATGGCCCTGTTTTTGCTAACAGCGATTTTCGGCCCCTGTTGCGCAATCTCTCCGCAACGTCGCCAGCAATACGCACGATGAGAGACCACGTTTAGTTCCAGGCGGAGTATTAAATGGTTAGAGCGTTATTTGGTTTGGCCCTTGGGCTCGGAGTCCTCTGGGCGGGGTCCTGTTTGGGCCAGGAAGGTGCGGCAGCAGTTGCTGACGCGGCCGCTGCAGCACCTGCTGCGGCAGAAACAGCGGCCGAGGTTGTTGCGGCACCAGAGCCGCTCAATTCGGGCGATCAAGCTTGGTTATTGACCAGCAGCGCCTTGGTGCTTTTGATGAGCCCGGGACTTGCGTTCTTCTATGGCGGATTGGTTGGCAGAAAGAATGTATTAAGCGTTCTGATGCAGTGTTTTATGTGCATGTGCCTCATCACCATTCTTTGGGTCGTTTGCGGCTACAGCCTCGCCTTCTCTGGGACTGAGATCGGCGGAGGGTTCGCCGGTAACCCAATGACTCACTTTATGCTGGAAGGCGTTGCGGCTGATAAGTCGTTCGTGCCTGCCGGTGAAGTCAAGCTTGGTATCAGCCAACAGACGTTCATGGTTTTCCAGATGATGTTCGCGATTATCACCCCAGGCTTGATCATCGGTGCTTTCGCTGAACGGATGAAGTTCCTGTCGTTCCTGCTTTTCAGTGGACTTTGGTCTCTCCTCATTTATTGCCCAGTCGCACACTGGGTTTGGTACGGTCCCGCTCACCCAATCTTCGGTCTCGGTAGCTTTGCTGCTGCGGACGCAGTGCCTGAAGGCGCTCTCGACTTTGCGGGTGGTACAGTCGTTCACATCAACGCTGGCATCGCCGCATTGGTTGCTTGCTTGGTGATCGGACCGCGACGCGGATACCCTGCTCAAATTACCCCACCGCACAATTTGCCATTCGCCGTTCTCGGTGCTGGTTTGCTCTGGTTTGGCTGGTTCGGTTTCAACGGTGGTTCTGCATTTGGCGCTAGCCCACAAGCTGTCCAAGCGTTCGTCACGACCCAAATCGCGGCCGCTGCTGCAGGTTTCGTCTGGTCGCTGATCGAATTGGTCCGAAATGGTCGAGCAACAGCGCTCGGAATGATCACCGGCTGCGTTGCTGGATTGGTCGCGATCACCCCGGCAGCTGGCTTCGTCAGCCCAGGATCGGCACTGATTATCGGTGCGGGTGGAACGATCGCTCTTGCAACCGGATTGTTCGCTCTGGAAGGATTTGGCGTAGGTCGCGCTGGTGGATTGATCACCAACGGAAACATGGATCAGTTCATTGCCCAAGCCAAAGCTGTTGGCGTGACTATCCTTTACTCCGGCGTTGGTTCGTTTATCCTCCTCAAGCTTATCGACTTCACCATCGGCCTCCGATGCACAGAAGATTCCGAGAAGATGGGGCTCGATCTGAGCGATCACGCTGAAACCGCATACACGGTTTCCTAGTTGGCCAATCGATCGGACTGGTTTCGAACCACTTCACAGAAAAGACAGAAGGGCAGCTCTCGATGGGCTGCCCTTCTTCGTTGTTGCGACAAACTCCCCTGGCTGGAGGTTCGATCTGCAGTACATTAACGTCCTCGCCAGTCGGCGAATCGTATTCAGGCAGCAATTCATACTTCGCGAAACAGGGCGTGTTCGTTATGTCAACTCCATTGGAGCTTGTGATTCATGGTGCTTCCGGCCGGAATGGAAAACGACTGATTGCCTTGGGTAGCAGCGATGCAGAAGTGAAGCTGGTCGGGGCAATCGTTCGACCTAACTCTCTCCACCTCCATCTCGATGCAGGGACTCAAGCGGGCGTGGAGGCGATCGGCTTGCCTTTGTCCAGCCAATGGCCGGAACGAGCCGATGCGGCGATCGACTTCTCATCCCCAGAAGGCTGCGTCGAAGCCATTCGGGCTTGTGTGGAACGAAAGATCCCACTTGTGGTCGCATCGACCGGACTGACACCCGAGCAAGTTCTCGAGGTGGAAGAGGGAGCTCGCCACATTCCGATCTGCTACGCCCCCAATATGAGCGTCGCGGTGAATCTCACGATGAAGCTTGTGGAATATGCCGCAAAGGCGCTTCGCGATGTAACCGGGGGAGCCGATGTTGAAATTATCGAACGACACCATCGCTTCAAAGAAGATAGCCCCAGCGGAACTGCGTTGAAATTTGGTCAGATCGTAGGAAAAGCGATGGGGATCACCGAACATGTCCATGGTCGACATGGTTTGTGCGGCAAGCGACCGCACAACGAAATCGGATATCATGCCGTACGCGTAGGGGATGACGCAGGCCAACACACCATTGTGTTCGGGATGATGGGGGAGACGATCGAATTGCGAGTCGCTGCCTCCAATCGCGATTGTTATGCTTCGGGTGCGATCGCTGCGGCTAAGTGGCTGGTTGGAAAACCAAACGGTCTCTACAGCATGTTCGATGTGTTGGGTTTGTAGACATCAACCCCGCTGATTTCGCGGAGCGAAATGCGGCGATGCATAGTCGAACGGTCGTCCTCGACCGTTTAGCAGTGCCTTGAGCTAACCAACAATTCAACGCTTGATGGGAGTTTCTGATGGAGAGGTGGTTTAGCGTGCAGGATCTTTAACAAGATCCACTACGTGGAGGTCATGATGGCAAGATGCGACCAAGGGTATTTGTGCAAAGTGTGCGGCGAAGAGGTGGAAAACATCACCGAGAGCGAGCTCTATCTGCGATATGTCCTCGGGGAAGTCGATCCCGAGCTGTTGCACCTGGAGCCCGAATGCCACTTGCTGTGCACTCCGGCGATCTCTCAATTCATCGACGACCCGAGAATCGGAACAGTTACCTGCACCGAAGCTATCTTTTCGAAAGAAAACTTGGATCCCGAGTTTGTACGGTCTCGCACATTTGCGGTAACAGCCGCGTACAAGCGACTATGGGAGATTCGAAGCGAACGACGGAAGCCTTTGACCGTCGTCGAGTATCCCTTACCTGGAACCGCCGATCGGTGGCGGTAGATCAGGCTGAGAGCCTATCCGAAAACCATCGGAAACCGCGGCTACCGCCATAGCGGCTAATGGTTTTGAGTAGGCTCTTCGAACTTTAGAGATACATGCCTTGGAAGGCGAAGTAGCCGAGAGCTGCGATGGTCATGGGAATACCGTAAGGCAGCAGGAACATGCGCGACTTTCGTTCTGCAGCCCGCTGATAGAGAGCTTCAGCGTCTTTTACTTCGACGAATTCACCCAAGAGCATTTTGAATTGGTTGTAGTGCTTGCGCCATCGCCCTGTGTAGGCCACCATCGCGAGAGCCATGACACCACCGACGATCGCGGTAGCAGCGAAGATGTTCCAAGTGTGTTCGGCGTGGACCCAAGCACCGATGCCAGCGAGAAGCTTCACGTCACCTGCGCCCATTCCACCGACCATGTAGAGGCCGTAAAGAAGCGAGAGGCCGAAGAAGGTCGCCAGGAGGCTCCAGCCTAAGCCCGTCCAACCGCCGGCTACGTAGCTATAGAGCCATCCGGTTGCGATCATCGGGAAGGTGATCCAATTCGGAACCTTCAGCTTCCAGCCATCGATCACTGCAGCGACGACCAATACGATGGAAACGAACCAAATGTGCCAGTTTGCCATCACGCCATCGATCCATGTATTTCCGTTCATCACCCACTCCCAACAACATCAACTTCCGAGGCTTTAATTTCGAATGGTTTACCGCGGTGCGAAAAGCCACGCGGTCGCGACAGCCATCAAGGTGCCTGCAAAACAAATCATCTCCCACAAATTGCTAACTGCTTCTACAGGTAAAAAGGTGTGGTTCATGGTTGGCTCCCTTATGTCCGTCATTGCACCAAACCGGTGAGTCGCATGAAACGAGTTCATGCAACTCCCGGAGTTGGTGTACACAATGGATCGCGGGATATTCCCGCGTGTGAGGCGACGAATCGAAAACGATTCGCCCCCAGGGTAACTAGGTACCCAGCTGGTTAGCAACGTTGGTGAACGTCGAGCTAGCGTTCTTGCCGATGCTGGTAACAGCGGTCAAGCAAACGACGATGATGAGCGACAACATAACCGCGTACTCAACAGCGGTTGGTCCGTCTTCACTCTTCAGAAATCTCTTCAACTTCATGGCGAAATTCTTCATGGAACTACCCTCCGACAGGTAAACTCGGCGAACCGAGAACTAATAACTGGGCCCTCAAGAAGAAGTCTGATTTCATCGCCACGAATTCAGCTTTCCAAGGGCATTAGTGCCGCGACGGCGGCAAGCGTCTCAACTCGAAAACGCCACTCGAAACTTAGGACAGGAACCCCGTCAGTCAAATTTTGCCATCTGGAATATTTAGGAAATCTCCGAAGAATCTAGGGACTGAGGGGTTTGAGCTGCACACCGCGTGCGCTTGTAGCGATTGTGTCAGTCGCGATGCGAAACCAGAGCCCAACCCTATCCCGTTTCCAGCAGGTTCGGCTACAATCCCGGTTTACGTCGGATGAACCCCTCACCCGTTGCTGAACAACCATGACCACTGTCAAAGAACGATTCCGAGAAGCGGAAAAGCTAAAGGACTCGGGACAAGTTGATGCGGCCAAGGAGATTCTCCTTGCGATCATCGCAGAAGCCCCGGATCACGTTCTCTCGCATCTCACCTTGGCGCGCATCTTCACCCAGATCGGTGATCATCATGCGGCCGTGAAGCATGCCGAAGAGGCTTGCAAACTCGAGCCGAACGAAGCCTTCAACTTCACGATTTTGAGCGTAACCTACCAAAAGGCTTGGGCGGGCACCCAAGACACCCGCTTCATCCAAGCGGCCGAGGATGCGATGGCGCGATCGCAGTCATTGGGTTAACCTCCCCTTTCGCTTGCTTGCCTCAAACTCCCCATACTTCATTTTTATTGAACCGAACGGAAATCGAAATGACACTCCCCCCATGGTCTCTAGGCGTCTTCACCAGCATCGATGCAGGATTGGGAGTCCGGCTTGAGGTAGCTCGCGAGTTAGGAGTGCCATCGATTCAGCTTCACACCCCGCATGCGGAGGGCAGAACGCCCGCTGCCGCGGAAGCATTTCTTAAGAAGCTCGAAGAAGCGGGGATCGAGTTGACATGCGTCTTTGGCGGTTTTGAGGGAGAGAGCTACGCCGATATTCCAACGGTAGAGAGAACGATTGGGTTGGTCCCTGCCGAAACGAGGGCATCTCGATTGGCCGAGATGAAGGAGATCTCCGACTTCACTCGTTTGCTCGGTTGTTCCGTGATTGGGCTGCACGTCGGCGTCGTACCCCACGATCGCAATTCCAAAGAGTACGCAGACGTAATTGAGATTACTCGCCAACTCTGCGATCACGCAGCATACAACGAACAGAACGTTCATTTGGAGACCGGTCAAGAAACAGCGGAGGCGTTGTTGCACTACATCGAGGATGTCGCTCGCAACAACCTTTTTATCAATTTCGATCCCGCGAACATGATCTTGTACGGAACGGGAGAGCCGATTCCTGCTTTGAAGTTGGTGGGCAAGTATGTTCGCAGCGTTCACTGCAAAGATGGGACTTGGAGCGATCAGCCCGGTGTGACTTGGGGCTGCGAAGTCCCGCTTGGACAAGGGGACGTGAACATTCGCGAGTATCTGCAAACGCTCAAGGAGATCGGATACACCGGTCCACTGACCATCGAGCGAGAGATCCCGCAAGAGCCCGAACGACAGAAAGCCGAAGTCCTCCACGCGACCAGTTTGCTGACACAACTGCGCAAAGAGATCCTCGGCAGCTAGGCACAAATTTGAACCGGACGCTAGCGAGTTCCGGCTGATGAGATAGACCGAAAACCGGACGCTAGCGCGTTGCGGCTGATAGTCGCATTTCACTCCGTGAAATGAGAGTATTAGCCCTTGGGCGCTAGCCCCGGGTTTGCCACCCACAATTCATTCAACAACGAAGGCCACATCCATGTCGACCAGCAATCTATTTCAATTGAAGAATCAAGTCGCAGTTGTACTTGGTGGTACCGGTAGTTTGGGTGGTGCGATGGCATCGGCTCTCGGAAACGCGGGTGCTCGAGTCGCGATTTTGGGACGAAGCGCGGAGCGAGGGATGCATCGAGCAGAGCAGATCCGCTCCGAAGGTGGAGAGGCGGTCTTTCATTCCGCCGATGCGCTCAATCGAGAGTCGTTGACCAAGGCTCGCGATATCATTGAACGAACCCTGGGACCGGTCGATATTTTGATCAACGCGGCAGGTGGCAATCAAGCTAAAGCAACTCTGCAACCGGGCGATGATTTCTGCCAACTTCCTCTCGATGCTTGGAACAGCGTTTTCGATTTGAATTTGATCGGCGGTACGATTCTGCCTTGCCAAGTCTTCGGAGAGACGATGGTCGTGCGAGGGGCAGGCAGCATCGTCAACATCGCTTCGATGTCAGGCATCGTTCCACTCTCTCGCGTCGTCGCTTATTCAGCAGCCAAAGCTGCCGTGATCAACTTCACCAAATTTATGGCGAGAGAGTGGGCACCTCGCGGGATTCGCGTCAACTGCATCAGCCCCGGTTTCTTCCCCGCCGAGCAGAATCAAGGTTTGTTGTACAACCAAGACGGAAGCTTGTCCCCACGCGGGCAGCAGATCATCGACCATACACCTGCGGGACGCTTCGGATATGCTCATGAGTTGTCTGGAGCGGTTATTTTCCTCGCATCTTCCAGTGCTTCTTCCTTCGTCACGGGTCATAACTTAGTCGTTGACGGTGGATTTTCTTCGACAACAATCTAGCCCGTTCACGTGAACGGGTTGGCGCATGCCGGCCGGTAACGATCGACGTGCTAAGAGGTCGCCGATTGAGGGGTCGCAGCCCGTCAATTGGTGCTTGAAACTAACATTCCCATTTTGAGTTGCCCCTTTATTCTTCCCGGAGTTTCCGATGGCCCAGCTTTCCATTCGCAAAGACGCTTGCGAGCTCGATTTCCTCTCCCTTGGCGCACTCGTCCACCGATTGGATCCCGGAATCATCCCTTTCCGCAAAGCGAAGAACTTTGAAGTTCACGTTTCGGGCGGCGAATACAACGTTTCCGCGAACTTGGCCGACTGCTTCGGACTGAAGACCGGCGTGGCTACGGCCATGGTGAACTACGGTATTGGTGAGTTGGTTCAAGGCAAGGTGCAAGAGATGGGCGTAAAACCCTTCTACAAGCACTTCGAGCACGACGGTGTTCGCGGTCCCAACATCGCAACAGTCTATAGCGACCGAGGACTCGGAGTTCGACCGCCTGTCGTCTTCTACAACCGTTCCAACGAAGCCGGTGCGCTTCTCAAGCCAGGCGATTTCGATTGGAAGAAGATCTTCGCCAACGGTGTTCGATGGTTCCACTCGGGTGGAATCTTCGCTGCATTGTCGGCAACAACCTCCGAGTTGATCATCGAAGGAATGAAAGCCGCGAAGGAAGCGGGCGCGGTGACTTCGTTCGATTTGAATTACCGAGCCAAACTATGGGCACCGATCGGCGGCACTGCCAAGGCGCAAGAGCAGATCAGCAAGATTGTTCAGAACGTTGATATGCTCGTCGGCAACGAAGAGGATCTCCAGAAGGGACTTGGAATCGAGGGTCAAGATGTCGAGTCGAAATCGTCGCTCGATCCCGATTCTTTCTTCGCCATGATCGAACGAGCTGTTGAGAAGTTCCCGAATGTAAAGATGGTTGCGACGACATTGCGAGAAGTGCATTCCACCAACCGGCACGAATGGGCTGCAGTCCTTTGGTACGATGGCAAACGCTATGTCTCGCCGACTTGCTCGCTCGACGTCGTCGATCGAATCGGTGGCGGAGATGGTTTTGCTGCCGGATTGATCTACGGGATGTTGGCTGGGAAAGAGCCAGAGCAAGCGTTGCGATTGGGCTGGGCACACGGTGCTCTCCTCACCACGTTCCCAGGCGACACGACCATGGCTCGCTTGCCTGAAGTCGAAGCGCTCGCCAAAGGCGGATCCGCACGGGTTCAGCGGTAACCGGAGTCGCCTTTCGCTTCGCGAAAGCATGCGTCCTCACCCCGGACAACTCATTTACATCAGCTGATCCATCAGCCCTTGGGCTCTAGCCCAGGGTTGACGCTTTGAACGTCAAATCGCACGGTATACCGTTTCGACGCAAAACCGGACGCTAGCGCGTTCCGGCTGATGAGATAGCCCCGATCTAACCACCTTGGCAACGGAAACTAGACTCGTGTCTGTAGCAACCAGCTTGACGACCGGCGAACAAACCGATGCACCTTGGGGTAGAATCCACAATGTGGATTGCATCGCAGGAATGCAGTCCATCCCTGACAACTCAGTTCACCTGGCATTTGCAGATCCGCCGTTCAACATCGGGTACGATTACGACGTCTACGACGATCAACTTGAGTCGAACCAGTATCTATCCTGGTGCAATTCTTGGATGCGAGAGTTGCACCGTGTACTGGTACCGAACGGATCTTTTTGGCTAGCCATTGGTGATGAGTTTGCCGCAGAGCTCAAGGTAGAAGCTTGTCGCGTTGGCTTCCATTTACGGAGTTGGGTGATTTGGTATTACACCTTTGGGGTGCACTGCAAAAACAAGTTCACACGCTCCCACGCCCATTTATTCTATTTCGTCAAAGACAAGGATTCGTTCTGCTATCGCCCTGAGGCGATCGCGGTCCCTTCGGCACGGCAATTGATCTACAACGACAAACGAGCCAACCCCAAGGGAAGATCGCCCGACGACACTTGGATCCTGCGTCCGCAAGACTGCCGTGACGCATTTCAGCCAAACGAAGACATTTGGTACTTTCCCCGTGTGAACGGAACTTTCAAAGAGCGAGCAGGTTTCCACGGTTGCCAAATGCCGGAGCAACTTTTGGGACGCATCATTCGTGCGTGCTCCAATCCGGGAGATATCGTGGTAGATCCATTCTCGGGTAGCGCAACGACGCTCGTGGTAGCGAAAAAGCTTGGAAGGCAATTTGTTGGCTTTGAACTATCCTCGGAATACTCGGTCCAAGGTTCCGCGAGGCTAGAACGAACGCACGTAGGCGATCGACTCGAGGGAGTTGAGGATCCGAGAGCGAGCGTCAAGTCGGTCACCGAAGCGGAGCTCAAACGTGCCAATAAGCAACCAAAGACCAAACGGACCAAAGCGACGGAAGAAGGATTTCTGCCGGGATTCTTCGACGCCGTCTCGGCGGAGCACCATTCCGATCTGTTAGCCACTGCGTTTCGGCGAGCATCCAAAGGATACTCGGTGGATCGAGTGATTCTGGATCCTCATCTGAACAAAAGTTT
>JALOQZ010000190.1 GCA_025459245.1 Pirellula sp. | reverse complement strand
AGTCCCTTCGACAACAGGCCGATTGCCGAATGGGTGAGTCCCTTCACGGTTACTCCAACCGTAGTTACCACCCTTTACCACAACGTCGACTTCTTCGTACAGATCTTGCCCCACATCGGAGCACCAAAGCGTTCCGGTTGCCTTGTCGAAAGCGATACGCCATGGATTGCGGAATCCGTGAGCGTAAATCTCCGGTCTCAAGCCAGATTGCCCGACGAAAGGATTATCGGCTGGAATTCCGTAGGCCAATCCATCGGTCTTCTTATTAACGTCGATTCGAAGGATCGATCCAAGCAATTGCTTGCGGTTTTGTCCCGCAGCCTTGGGGTCGTTTCGCAGTCCACCGTCACCGAAGGCGACGTACAGAAGCCCGTCTGGTCCGAACTCAATTGCTCCGCCATTGTGGTTCTTATAGGGTTGTTCCAACTCCAAAAGCACTTCCTCGGACCCAGCATCTCCCTTCAGCAGATCATCACCCTTTGCTTTGAAGCGAGAGACAATCGACTTGTCATCCGATTTGCGCGTATAGCAGACATAGAACTCTTTGTTCTCTTTGTAGTTAGGATGAAACGCTAATCCCAAGAGACCTTGTTCATTCGCCCCTGGTCCAGCCCAGTAGCTCACTTTGTCTTGAATATCGAGGTAGAGAGAGGCTTGCTTCACATCCGACTTGTTTTCAAATGTGAAGATACGTCCCTTCTGGTCCATCGCAAACAATCGGTGCGGCAATCCTTTGGCGTATGTCAGCTCCAAAATGCGGAGAGGCTTGTTGATCGTCCCGTCTTCTTCCACGGGGGTCCAGCCTTCCCAAGTCATTTCGGGAAAAGCGGGTACACCCTTCAACGATAGTTTTCCATCGATGGGCTGCGGAGGTTGTCCTTTTTCTGGGAGTTCACGCACCTTGATATTGCGGAACGAGACCAAGTTGCCGTGGTCTTGGAGACAAATGTGACCTTCGCCCACTTTGCCGAAGTCGGGCATTTGAGCGAATTTGCTTTTTGCCACTCGGTCATTCCAGTCCTTATCGCCCAACTTGAAATGATAGTAGACGGCGCCGTTCATCGAGACTTCGCATTGGTTCGGGGCGATGCGCAAGTAGAGTTGGTTCCACTCACCAACGGGCCGTGTGACGTCGAGTGGTGCTGTTTCTCCGAGTGCTCGGTTTGCCGGTGGTTGATAAAGCTGGTAGAGCCAACCGGACTTTTGTGGGTCATGACCTTTCACATTGTCTTGGATCTGGATTTCTGGCCCGCTCTGCCATGGTGCACCATTCTTCTCGTTGACGTGGAACATGAGACCGCTGTTCCCTTCCTCCGAGATCTTGTACTCGAGCATCAATTCAAAGTACTTGTACTTTTCCTTCGTAACGATGTCGCCAGCATTCTTTCCTTCGCGGACCAAGGCACCATCGACAACTTTCCAACCGTCGGAAAGCCCCTCCTTCTTGTAGCTACGCCATTGGTCGGCAGAGTTGCCATCGAAAAGAAGCTTCCAGCCGCTCAGTTCTTCAGAGCGAGTCAGTTGGTTTGCGGGATTGTCCGCGAAAGCTGTAGATATAGGGAGAAAAGCGAGAGAGCTAAGTAGAGCAAGACGAAGAAGGCCGCGCAGGTTGCGTCGAAGCATGGAGGGGATCCCTTTACGAGGTGGAGTAACGCCAGATGATCATCTGAAGACGAAATCAACCCCTCGATGCTAAACGCCCACGTTCCCGCGGTCAATTAGACCGAATACCGGAGCGGCCTAGATCCCTGTGATTCAGGGGTGTATTTCTAATACTTCCGCGTCCCCGACCACTCCTTCTTCAATCACCTCCTCCACTTGGCCTTCGTAGTACGGCAACTCGCCCTGTTCCACCACGATCTGACTATTAGGATCGCTAAAGGGGGAGCCGACCCGTCCATGCTTCATGTCGGTTCGAGGTACCCGGGACCCAAACGCAACATAGTCGTCCAAGTAGGGCTGGCAACAAATCGAGCAGCCAGGGGCGAAGGCGATTACCAGCAATCCCCAGGCGCACTTGGAGAATCGGGCGAAACGTGTGGTTCTTGTCGTTGACTGCATCATGGCGAATGACCGGTAAAGGGCCTCGAAAACCCGAAGGAGGGCATCTGGTTCATCGGCAGCTCACAATGCGTGGTTTAGTAAAAATCTAACGATTGCAAAGACTCTTCCTTTTGCCGTTTCTGTAGCATCGATTCAGGTTTTCCTAGCCGTCGACCGAAGATCTACATCACACAACCAAGTAGCTTTCGTGACACGTTTGCAAGCATTCACGGTGACCGATCGATGCGAGACGTATGGGTAAAAATCGGAGCGGTTAGGGAATGGCTCATCGCCAAGCCGGTGTCGTATCTGACCCTTGCCTTCCTCGCATGGGGTCTGAACTGGCTCGATATCCAACAGGTCGAATTTGAGCAGCGTGGAACCATCGCGATCTCTCGGCAACGCCTCGACGCATTGCAATCGCTGGCCAAGCACAAAGACCCATCGAACCCGTATCTGTTTCTCGAATGCCGCCCAGTCGTCGCCGGCGAATCCGAAGCGGACTACTCTGACATGTGCACGGTCAAGTTCCGTGTACGGTCGAGACGGTATATCGATCTGTCTAAATTCGAGGAATACCTTCTCGCAGAAACCGAACCTCGCGAATCCTCTTCCGAGTGCAAGTCGCTGCTGCGAGAGATCCGACAGACCGAATGGCGGCGGGAAGCCCTTTTGCATCAATGTCGCTGTTTGGACCTCCATGTACAAAAGAGGTTGGATTACGCAGCTATCGATGGTCCTAGTTCACAACAATCTGACGATTCTACTTATCGGCTTGCTGGTTACCAAAAGCCTGTCGCTCAGGAAGGAAGTGAAGCCTCGGCGGAGGCTCTGAAATCAGAACTAGTTGCACAATGCAAAGACTGCGAAGCCAAGATCGCTTCGCTCGAGCAATGGCTTGCGAACTCGCGGGCAGCTTCCATCGGTTATTTATCGCTCACCGGATCTCAGCAAAAGTATCCCGTTGTGCAACCGGTTGAAGCACCGAAGTTAGCGATCCTGATACTGCTCTCCAGCAGCCTTTGGGGGTTGATCGCGATTGCACTAAATCGATTTCCCAAGCTACAGCCATGGATCGACCGACTGCGGGGAAAAGCAACTGCATGCACCGAACATCGGAAACCAGCCACCATAGGTAGGTCGATCCATTGTGACCTAGGTGTGCCTTGCTTTGGGACCATCGAGGTATACCTCGTTGCCGAAAATGAGACGGTGAAGAGTGTAGAAGCGGATCAATCCAATGCAGCAGCTTCGTCATCGATGCGCCAATCTGATTGGTGGGAAAATCGGATCCCAAAACGAACGAGTCGCGGTCGATTGCGCATTCAACAGGCGGCGGCAGTTGCTCTAGTTGGATGGTGCGCATTATGCGTGCTTCGATTAGCATCCGATTCAGCGTGGCGAGAATTGTTCCTAGCATCCCCATTGGCTGGTCTTACACATCTGATCACAGGTGTACCCTGATGTTGCGAGCAACTTCGGTACCCAATCATAAGGGTCGGACGCCTAAGCGTTTGCGACGCGGTTTGAGCATGAAGATGCTACTAGGAGCAGTTGCTGGACTGGTTCTAACTTCGTTTGCAGCTCTCGGAGTCTACATTTACGCCTTCCCAGAGCCCGCACCTACCGAACAGTTGGACCTCGCTTTGCGACTGATGTCCAAGGGTGATATCGATGTCGCAGCGAGGCTCGCTTCGGTTGTGGACGACGCCGATTTGGTGAAGAACTCGGATCATTCCAAAAAGCAGTTCTTGCTCGGTGCACGCGAGCGGCTTTTGGCCCGAAGTATTGATCAGCGTCCGGTCGCGATGCAAAGGAATGAAAAGGCGGTCGAATATCTCACGAAGAGTCGAAGCTATTCCTTTCCCGATGGCTTCGAGGGACTTGCAAACTACCATTTGGGTATGGCGCTTTTCGATCTGTTTCGCTGGGATGAAGCGGAGGAGCCTTTGACTATCGCGGCCGAGCGATGGCCCGCAGGTCGATCGGATGCCATTGAGAGATTGGTCGATATCGATCTCTCTCGCGAGAGGCACGACGTCGACAGCGCGTTAAACCGCATAGCCCACTGGCGAACGCTGCCACGTAGTTCCGCCGATGATGATGTGCGGGCGGACTTAAAAGAGATGCAGACTTATTTTTCGGCAGGTGAGTTTGACAAAGTGGATGCTTTGCAGGCAACGATTCCGCAAGATTCCGCGTATCGACCTTTGGGTGACCTCTATGCTGGTAAGACCGAAGTCGAGTTTGCCCAGCGAGAAAAGTCACCTGCCGAAGCGGCAAAGCACTTGGAGAAAGCGCTGCAGTACTTTGGTTCTGTGTTGAAGTCGCCCAAGACGAATATCGCGGTGCGTCGACAAGCCAATTTAGAGCAAGGTAAAGTGATTCGAGCCTTAGGGAAACTTACCGAGGCAATCAGTACCCTCAGCATATTGCGTCTCTCGTCTCCCTTTGAGCCAGAAAGTCTAGCAGCTGGTATCGAGGAGATTGAAACCTTGATTCAAGCAAAGCGAGTCGATGACGCCATCGATACTTTGGTACACGTTTCCAACAATTTGGGGGATCTGAGTTGGTACCAAACCGACTGGCTACCCTTATCTGAATTACGAGACCGTGTCACAGTCGCATGTCGAACGCTCATCGATCAAGGCCAATTCGAAGAGGCTCAACAGTTCCTTGAAAATTTGCCCAAGTTTTGCGATCGACTAGATCGGATTCGTCTTGAGAGCAATCTCTACGAGAAGTGGGCCGAAAGTCTACCGAAGGGAGGTAACAACGATCGCGAACGGATCGAGTATTACCGCAGGGCAGGCAAAGCTTACGAGGATTTGCTTCGACAGCTCCCGCGCGCTAAAGAGTATGACGATTGGCTTTGGAGCTCCATTGAAAACTATCGGAAGTCCGGAGACTACATGAATAGCAACCGAATGCTCGATCGGTTTATCAGCCTCCAAGACCGGGATAACCGTCCGAAGGGTTATTTTGTCCGAGCAAAGAATTTCGCTTCGATGGACAAAAGCGATGATGCTATGAAATCGTTGCGACAGATCTTGGTGAGCAATATCGACACGCCTCTCGTCTACGATGCTCGACTCGAATTGGCGAAGCTCAAGCGGCAGCAAGACGCCTTTGACGAAGCGCAAGATTTGATGTTGGAAAACCTTTCCGGGGACTTGCGACCCGAAAGCCCGATTTGGAGAGAGTCTCTTTTCGAATTGGCGTTGATGCTCTTCTCGCGCGGTGAGAAAGGATTGCTTAGTGCCCGCAACGAGATCGAGGCCAATCCGAGCAAATCCCGAGACTTCTTAAGCCAGGTGGAATCGAGCCAAGTTCAATTGCTTGACTCTGTGCAACGGATCGAAGAGTTTCTTCGCCGCTATCCCACCGATGTTCGACGGTTTCAATTTCTCTACCAGATGGCGAAAGCGTACCAGCATGCTTCGTATTGGCCAGAGCTTCAGTTGCGTGAAAGCAAAATTGCGAACGAAGATCGATTGACATCTTTAAAGATGCAGAAGAAGGATTTGTTGGTTCAAGCTCGTAAAGCCTACAGCCGGTTGCGACAAGAAATTTTGGCCGACCGAGATGCTTCGCGGGAGGCTGTCAGCAATTTGGACGATCTCCTAAGGAATAGCTTCTTTGGCGAGGCCGATTTGTATTTCAATGAAGAGGAATACGAGGAGGCTTTGATCGCCTACACCGATGCAGCCAATCGATTCATTAATGAACCAGAATCCTTGGAGGCCCGCAAACAGATCGCCTTGTGCCAAAGGAAACTGGGAAGGATTGCCGATTGCCGACGATCCCTAGAGCTTGCTCGAGACTCTTTGCAACGAATCCCTGCTGATCAGGACGCGAAATTTAAAGCGGTTACGCCGCATGACCGGGCAGGCTGGGATCGATATTTGACGGCATTGATTCAAGACCTCGACAGTGAAAAGAAGCCTTGAGGATTCTAATTAAATCGTCTGGCCAAAGCTCGACTCCCATGACGATAACAAAAGCCAGAGTCGGTCCGAAAACTATTGAAAACCGCGGCTAGCGCCGGAGCGGCAAATGGTTTTCGAACAGCCTCTTCGATCGAGATATCCAAGTTTGGTAGGGGCACCAAACGAAGATCGATCTGTACTCTATTCTCGTTTCCGAACGGAATTGGAATGTCAGCTTTGCGTATAGCGAATTCCATTCGTCTGCTTGCAACAAGCGGACTCGCCGTTGTGTTTGCTTGTTCGGGCGTTCATTCGCTGAGCGTTCATGCACAAGGGATGCGCCACGAGTCGGAGATTGCGATTCCGGTTGGGAACTCGACGCGAGAGGCGCGAGACCAAGCGATCCGTTCGATACCGTATCCTCAACTTACCCAATCGGCATCGACCAAGATTCGAGAAGTCGTCGACCACGCAAGCTATTTCCGAAGACTGCCAACTCAATCGGTTGAAAGCGACCCCGAGATGTTTTCGTTCCTGGTCCGCAATCCGGAAGTGATTGTGAACATTTGGGATGTCATGGGGATCACGAGAGTCTCGCTGCAGCGACTTGGACAGTACCAACTGGCGGGTGATGATGGATCCGGTACCACTTGTAAAATGGATCTCATTTTCGGCAACGACTCCACACATATTTATCATGTGACCGGTTCGTACAAGGGGAACATGTGGCCGAAGGAGTTGCAAGGGCAGAGCGTCGTCATCCTGCATCATAAGGCACTCGGCACGTCCAATGGCGTTCCGCAGATGTCGATCACTATGGATGTATTTTTAAAATTAGAGAACCTTGGAGCGGATTTGGTTGTACGTACTCTGGGTCCGTTGGTGAACAAGAGCGCCGATTACAACTTTGTCGAATGCGTGGCGTTCGTCGGTCAAGTCTCACAGGTCGCGGTCAACAATCCGGTTGGTTTGCAGAACTTGGCATCGCGATTGGATTCGATCGATCCTCGAACGAGAGACCAATTTGTGACGACTGCGAAGCTGATGGCGAGCAAGTATCCGCCACGGGGTCAGCGACCTGTTGTGATCGGGTCTACGCCGGGAGGTTATAGCGTTGAAGAAGCGTTCGAAGTAGAATCCGACCTCGTCGCTACGGTGGTACCTCCACCGGATGCGATCCTGACCTCCTCGGATGCGGCATCGAGACCGATTTCGACCCGGAAGTCACCTAGCGGCGCAGATCGCGGTGAATCGGGAAACCGAGGGGGTGGCAGCGATTCACCGACCCTTCAAAAGCTACGTCGCAGCAATCCTTGAACGGCATCCTCCGTCAAGAACTGCGAATCGACAATCGAGATGGCACATTCTTTAAGCGATCTTTTCCAGCACCGCTTGCTGTTCTTGGGGACAAATAACAAAAAGAAAATCCTGGAGCTTGAGAAAGAGCTTGGCCCCAGGGGCTTTGACATTCGAGTCCCAAAAGATTTCGATGATCACTTTGATGTGGATGAAACAGGATCCACGTTTATCGAGAACGCTCGAATCAAAGCGATCGCTCAGGCGAAGCATCGAGGTATTTGGGCAATCGGCGAAGATAGCGGGCTTTGTGTGCCAGTGCTTGGCGGCGAGCCAGGAATTTACTCCGCGCGATTTAGTGGACCTGGCGCGACCGACGCTTCGAACAACTCGCTGCTCTTAGAACGAATGAAACAGATCCCCGAATTACAGAGGGATGCTTTCTACGTGTCGACCATTGCTCTTGCGGATCCAGATGGCGTGGTTCACATAGAATCGAGTGGTGAGTGCTGGGGCCGAGTGTTGTTCGCACCGCGTGGGGAAGGTGGGTTTGGGTATGACCCATTGTTTGAAATCGCTGAATACCATCAAACGTTTGCAGAAATGGGACTGGGAGTAAAGCGAGCGATCAGCCATCGGGCGCGATCGCTCCGTTCGTTCCTTCGACAATTGGATGCGGCCGTTGCTTCGCAGAATCGTTCTGAGATTTGCGATGGTTGAACAACCTTGGGAATGGCTGCTCCTGGGGATCGCTGCCATTGGAATCGGAGTGACCAAAAGCGGCTTTGCGGGCGTTAGCATGGTCCACGTCCTAATCTTCGCCCATCTCTTCGGTGCGAGA
>JALOQZ010000189.1 GCA_025459245.1 Pirellula sp. | reverse complement strand
CCGAAGTCTTCGTTCTTGAAGATACGGCTGATGGGGACTGCATTAGAACCGGCGGCTAGCGCCTTGCCGCTCAGGTTTTCGGAACCGGAGGCTAGCGCCTTGCCGCTCACTCGGCGGTTGGTTTCGGGATCGATGTAGACTTCTTTGCATTCGCCGAACAGCCGCGTGATCTCGGCGATGTGCTCGTCGCTGAGTTCCTTCCGCTTGCTGCCGAGGCTCTTTCGCATCTTCTGCCAGAAGCTGCTGGCGTCGATCAATTGCACCTTGCCTTTGCGATTTTTCGGTTTGCGATTGCTAACGATCCAGACATACGTGCTGATGCCTGTGTTGTAGAACATGTCGGTCGGCAGCCCGATGATCGCTTCGACCAGATCGTTCTCCAGCACATAGCGGCGGATTTCACTCTCCCCGGAACCCGCTCCACCTGTGAAGAGGGGCGAGCCATTGAGGACGATCCCAAACCGACTGCCGCCATCTTTAGCGGGTCGCATCTTCGACAGCAGGTGTAACAAGAACAACAGCGAACCATCACTCACTCGCGGCAAGCCCGGCCCGAACCGCCCGTTGAAGCCTTGCTCGTCGGCCTCTTTGCGGACTTCCTTTTCAATCTTCTTCCACTCTACGCCAAACGGCGGATTGCTGAGCATGTAGTCGAATTGTTTTCCAGGCAGTCCGTCATTGGATAGCGTATTGCCGAAGATGATATTGGCGATGTCCTGCCCCTTGATGAGCATATCGGCCTTGCAGATGGCGTAGGACTCGGGATTGAGTTCCTGGCCAAACATCACCAGCCGAGCGTCCGGGTTCAGCCCGCTAAGATGCTCGCCACTGACCGACAACATTCCGCCCGTACCTGCGGTGGGATCATAGATCGACCGCACAACTCCCGGCTTCGTGAGTGCTTCGTCGTCTTCAATGAAGATCAGGTTGACCATCAGCTTGATGACTTCGCGCGGCGTGAAATGCTCCCCGGCGGTCTCGTTGGAGATTTCAGCGAACTTGCGAATGAGCTCTTCGAATACGAGCCCCATTTCCGCATTGCTGACCGTTTCCGGGTGCAGGTCGATGTTCGCGAACTTCTCGGTGACCAGATATAGCAGCTTCGCCTTTGCAAGCCGTTCGATCTGTGTGTGAAACTCGAACCGCTCGAAGATGTCTCGCACGGCGGGCGAGAATGCTTGGATGTATGCGAAGAGGTTTTCGGCTATGTGGTCTTGGTCCCCCATCAGCGTCTTCATGTCGAGCGGCGACGTATTGAAGAAGAGTTGGCCGGATTTCTTCAGCAGGAAGGGTTCGGGATTGATCCCGGCAGCCTCCCGTTTTTCCTTTTCTTTTAGCACCGCGGCTTTGGTGGGCTCGAGGACGCAGTCCAAGCGACGGAGGACAGTGAACGGCAGAATGACCTTGCCGTATTCTGACTGTTTGTAATCACCGCGAAGAAGGTCGGCGACCGACCAAATAAAGGCGGAGAGATTCTGTTGGCTCATTGATTTGCATTTCGAGCGGTTCGGGTGGACGATGCTTCCAAAGTCTACCAAAACGATTGTCCTTCACCACCTTCACAGATCGACGGGCGATTGGAGGCGTAGGGTGAGGAATGTAACCCAGGTCGTCTTGAGCGAAGGGAAAGATGGAAGTGGACAAAATACCCACTTCGCAGTTCCAAGAATCACGCTAGCGAAAGTCGCTAGGTATCGCATAAAACCCAATGTTTCCATTGGTGATTTGAGAAGTGGTCAGGGCCGGGATCGAACCGGCGACACATGGATTTTCAGTCCATTGCTCTACCTACTGAGCTACCTGACCAACCGACAAGGGGAGTTAAAACACCCAAAAATGGGATGTTGCCCGCGTCTGTGATGGGAATGTATTGGCAAAAAGGGAGTTTGTCAATTCAACCTCCCTATGTTTGTCAAGAAGAGCTCGGGGAGGTAATCTTTACGCATACTCCTAACGATCTTTTCGACGCTTGGTAGCCTCTTTTCACTAGTCCGGAGACGCGTGTGGCACTTGAAATGTTCCGACGCCGGGATCTGTCATCCCGCTGCCTGGTCGCTCTGATCCTTCTTTTTGTCGGGCTGACCACCCAGCTCCCTTCCCGAGCTTTCGCCGAAAAATACGATCCGCAACACCCCGTAGTCTTGGACATGGTCAAGCGAGGTTTGGCTTACCTTACCAAGTCGCCTGCGGCTTCTCACGGCGAAGGGGGGACCATGTTGGCTGCCTTGGCTATTTATAAAGCTGACCAAGAGGCAACGCCCGACACCCCGCATGTGAAAGCAGGAATTCAAGAGGCCGTCGGCGTGGCCCGACGGATGGCCAATAACTCCTTCGAATGGGGACACGATTCAATGTATTCGGTCCCCGTTGCAGGCATGCTGCTAACATCGGTTGATCCTGCGACCTACAGTGCTGAAATCAAAACGATCCGAGATGTCTTGATCGGCGTGCAGCGCCCTAACGGCGGGTTCGGATACATGATCGAAAGTCCTTATAAGACTGCCGGATCGGGGGACATCTCGCAAACGCAGTACGTCATGCTCTGCCTTTGGACGATGAGCCAAGCCAATATCGAAGTGCCTCAGGAGCCCGTTCGACGATGCTTGCAATTCCTTGCCGCCGCTCAAAAGAATGACGGCGGATGGGCTTACCAAGCTCCCGATCCCAACGGCCAGAACAGCAGCGTCACAAATTCGCTGACCGCGGCTGGCTTTTCGGCTTATCTGATCGCAGGGGACACCCTCGGCCTCTTCCGAAGCAAATGGGCTCAGAACCAAGAGGAAGAGGGGATCGTCCCAACCGCCTTCCAGCGCATCGATCCCGACGAAAAGAAAAAGAAGGCGGCCGCTGTCGACAAGACTCAAGTGGAAACGGTAGTCAAGCGAGCGGAAAATTGGTTCAACACCCATCCTTACCAACGCTCCCTCTGGCACTATTACTATGTCTATAGCAAGGAGCGTTATGAATCGTTTCTTGAGATCACCAAGGGCAAAAAGGAAAAGAGTCCCGACTGGTACAACGAAGGTGTCGAGGCTTTGATCGCGGCCCAAGATGCGTCGGGCGGTTGGGGAGTCAAAGCGGGCGATGTCGATAGTTCGCTCGGACCTGACTTGTGCACGAGCTTTGCAATCCTCTTCCTCATCCGAAGCACTCAGAAAGCAATCGGCGAATTGCATGACGACGTCTTGTTGGGAGGCCAAGGATTGCCGGATGACCCTACCTCGGTCGTCGTCAAAAACGGAAAGCTGATGAACCGAACAGCAGCGACAAACATCGATGATGCTCTGAAGATGCTTGAGGGGAACAGCAACGTTGAAGGAAAAGAGGGGCTCATCCCGGATCAAATGGTGTTGCCTAAAGATCCAAAACAACGAAAGGATCAGCTCAATCGATTCGCGAGACTAATGAATTCGCGCGATGCCTCCACTCGCCGTTTTGCTGCTAGATTGCTGGGCCGAGGAGATGATCTCGACTTCGTTCCCTCGCTGATCTACGGATTGACCGACCCAGATACAGCCGTAGCGCGTTACTCCGAAGCGTCGTTACGCTTGATCTCGCGCCAACTCGATACATTTCACTTGCCTCGAGAAGGCGAAATCAACTCGAATCACCGAACCAACGCCGTCCTTCGATGGCGGCAATGGTACCTCACGGTTCGACCTGATTACGTATTCGTTGATTAATCCTTACGCCCCATCGAATCCATGAATAAAGCTTCCAATACCAAAATCACGAGCGTCTTCGAAGTCGATGAGAGTTCGATGCGCGCGAACAGCGTGGACCGCGTCTCCAGCTTGCTCACCAGCCTCCTGGTTTTGGTGGGGATCGCCGTCGCGCTGCTTGGGTTACTGTTCTTCCTCCGCATGGCTTCGTCGAATGCGGAGGTCATTCAGTTGGAACCGGAGCGAATCTCTGGCCGCGGGGATAACGCACCTGGCTTTGAAAGAGATTTTGATCCGCCGACGCCAGACGAAGTCGAGCAACTTAACGAACCGGCGATGGAATCCACTTTGCAGATGGTCTCCGAGGCGATCAATAACATTTCGGATGTGATGGAGAGTTTGGAAAGTGCCAACAGCTCCGCGAACGGGCGCGGCGATAGCCGGCAGGCGGGCCCGGAAGGCGAAGGGGATGATCTGGTCCCCCGCCATGAGCGCTGGGACTTGAAGTTTCAAGCTCGCGATAAACGCGGCTACGCCGTTCAGCTCGATTTCTTCAAGATTGAATTGGGGGCTTATGGCGGAACGTCACCCAACGTAGATTATGTTTCTAATTTGGCTTCGCAACCGACAAAGCGAACCGGTTCTCCAAAGGCGGACAAGCGCCTTTATTTTCTGAGTATTACCGAAGGGGTGCTCAAGCAGTACGACAAACAGTTTTTGCAGTCCGCTGGTGTGAATCTCGGTAGCCGACCACCCATCAAATTCATTCCACCTGAGACCGAGGAGTTGCTCGCTCAAGCCGAAGCTCGCTACTACAAGGAGAAGCGAAACCCCAATATTCGTATTGCGGAGATTGCGAAGACGGTCTTCGAATGCAGACCCGCTTCGGTTGGCAAGGGTTTTGAGTTTGTGGTCGTAGACCAACGCTATCGCAACGCGGGAAAGAAGTAGTGCCCGTTTCAAATGGAGTCACCTGCACCTCGCGTCACCGTTAAAACGCTTCTGAGCATGAAGCAAAAGAATCAGCCGATCACGATGCTGACCGCTTACGATTACCCCACCGCACAGCTGCTCGATGAATCGGGTATCGATTGCATTCTCGTGGGCGACTCGCTCGGTATGGTGGTTCAAGGGAAAACAACGACGGTTCCCGTGACCGTGGAAGAAATGATCTACCACGGCGAAATGGTCGCCAGGGCAACTCGACGGGCTATGGTGATCGTTGATCTTCCTTTTCCCGTCGGGCAGCTAGGTGTGACCCATACTGTGTCGGTCGCGGCTGAGATCATGAAAAAGACCCAGTGCCATGGTGTCAAAATGGAGGGCGGGCATCAACAGTCCGATTCCATCCGCGCGATGGTCGACGCAGGGATCCCAACGATAGCTCATATTGGTTTGAGGCCGCAAAGCGTACATGCTTTGGGGGGATACCGCGTTCAGCGAAACGGGGATCAACTCTTGGCAGATGCACAGGCTGCAGTCGAGGCGGGGGCGTTTGCTGTTCTCATCGAATGCGTTCCTGCCGACTTGGCGCAACAGGTCACCAGCACCATCCCAATCCCCACCATTGGAATCGGTGCAGGTAAAGGTTGCGACGGTCAAGTCCTAGTGACAAACGATATGCTCGGTTGGAATAGCGGATATGTTCCTAAATTTGTCCGGCAATTCGCCGACTTGCGAGCCCAAGCAAAGTTGGCCGTCGAGCAATACCGAGAGGAAGTGAAGCTACGATCCTTTCCCGGTCTGGATGAGTCGATGAAGTAGGTTCGAGTTCAAACCTGAGGAGAAGCAGATGAAGAAGCTACTAGACAAAGGCGTTCGCGTTACCAAGCAGTGGATCGCCGCGGGGCTTGTTTTTTCGATCGCGAGCAGCGCATATCTTGTTGCACCTTCCAACGCGCTGGCACAGGAAACGGTTGCTAAAGATGCGAGCAACGCGACGCCCAAGGTGGGTGACCAATCGCCCGATTATCAATGGACCCATCTCGATGGCCAAAAAGTGTCACTATCGGAGCTTTTAAAAAAGGGGCCGGTCGTGATTGCTCTGCTTCGCGGGTATCCGGGGTACCAGTGCCCCGCGTGTACCAAGCAAGTAGGCGATTTGGTCAGTCTCTCGAAAGAGTTTGCTGGCCGTAACGCAAACGTGGTCCTGGTCTACCCGGGTGCGGTAAAGGATCTCAAAACCAAAGGGAAGGAGTTTCTCGGGAAAACGGAGCTTCCAAAACACTTCCACTTTGTGCTCGATCAAGACTATGGATTCACCAATCGTTATGGGCTGCGATGGGATGCTGATGCAGAAACGTCCTATCCTTCGACCTTTGTGGTCGGTAGAGATGGAAAGGTTTTGTATTCCAAGATCAGTCGAACCCACGGCGGACGCGCTGAAGCAAAGGAAGTTTTAGCGGCGATTCCCCAATAAAGCCGCGCTCGGCGTTGAACCGCTATGATTTTCTCGCTTTCCCGTTCTTTTTTCTTGGCTTGATGAAATAAGTCTTCTTCGCTGGTGACTCGTTAGCGTAGTGTCCAACCCGAGTGACCCTCGGTGGTTGATCCTCTTCAAATGAGTCGACGGGAAAGCATGTCTTGGAATTACGAGCGCGAGATACGAAGCTTTGTCGAGCAGTATGGCTCGGCATTGCTCCTGTACGCTCGCCAGTACTGCTCAAATCCCGATGACGCTTTGCAAGAAGCGTTGATCGATCTCGCTCGACGCGACACCCTGCCGGACAACCTGTTGAGCTGGATGTATCGTGTTGTGAAAAACAAGGCGATGAACCAAACCCGGGCGGATAAACGCCGCTCCAGTCATCAGGCGGTTGTCGGTTTAGCGAATGACGGTTGGTTTGAAGAGGATCCTGCTGCATTGTTGGACGCGAAAGAAGTCGCGGAGTGGATATGCGATCTGAGTCCGCTAGAGCGTGAGATCGTTACTTCCCGGATTTGGGGGGATCTTACGTTTGAACAGATCGCCGAATTAACCGACACCTCCGCATCGACGGCTTTTCGACTTTTTACGAAGAGCGTTGAGCAGTTTCGCAAACGATTTCATCTGCATCTAGGAGACAAGCCATGAGCATGGATCCCCATCAAGATTTCAAAAGCGAAATCGAACAACTTCGCAGCTTAAAGCCACGTACCCCAAAGCTTGATTGGGAACTTATTCGAAATGCGTCAAGCAAAGGTCTGAATTCCGATTTGGCCAAGGCGGAACGAAACGTAGTGTATGTGCATCAGCCCAGGAGGTCCGCTTGGCTTGCATGGGCATCCGGTGTCTTGGTCGGCGCCGCAGCGATGTTTGTGGCGGTCAAAATGATGCCTGTCAACGGTCCATCACAAAGGACAAGGTCGCTACCATCGGTCGAGTCTCTCGCTTCTCAAGCCGCGGAGACTTTGGGTAAGCCAAAATCGTCTGAGATAGTTTCATCGCGAGGATTCATGCGAAGGGCCGATTTACGCGTTGTGGACCAGATGCTTTCGTTACGAGATGGTTTGGAGGTTCGTATTTTGACCGCAACCAAACTGGCTCAGGCTCAAGAAACATCGACATCGAATGCGGAGGAAGCCAATGCTTCCAGTCCATTCGATCAATCGATGAATCAGCCGTTTGCTTCACCAAGGGTGATTACTCCTAAAGCTTGGGGGGCGGCCCTGAACGAGTGGGATAAGCCCACGACTTAGAGGGGCGCGAAACCCCTCACCCCCAGCCCCTCTCCCCGAAGCGGGGCGAGGGGAGCCAAATTCGCTATTTCGCGGTGCGAAATGCGACTATGGGGTTGGGCAGAGGGGCGGGCTCGGGCTGTTCAAGGGATTGGGGGGCTATTGTTTCGATACTGTTTTATTCATTCGATACTGAAGGTGCATTCATGTGTTTTCAAATCAATATCATCCGTCGTTTTCGTCGTGTTCTGTTGCTCGGTTGTTTAGCAATACCTGCCAGTCTTTCGGTGGCCTCCGTCTCTGTGGCGGATGACTATGAAACGGTGGTGGATCCAGAGAGTGGCATAAGCACTCGGAAGCGGTCGCTGGTGCTGCATCCGATGGCAGAGACAGTTCCAGCATTGCGTATTCGGTTACTACCGGAGGCATTTCATGCAAAGCCCGGAAATGCAGCGACTTACTATCTGAAGGCGACGGGGTTTTTCGAGCAAAATGCGGCGAGAGATGAATTGAGTCGTTTGCAGAAGGAGGCGGCCACCAAAGCCAAGGAACAAGGCAAAGAGCTTGCTGATGTCGCGCCATATTCGTATCTGGAAATGGCCCCCAGCGAGTTGCCAGTGGAGGAAGTTCGCAAGTATCTCGAGTTGTTCCGGTTCCAGCCATTCCTGCTCGAGGAAGCGAGGATGCGATCAGTGTTTGAGATGGATCGCAACATCAAGGAATCCGACAACCCGATCGGCTATCTACTACCCGAGATTCAAGCAATGCGGGATCTTGCGAGAACTCAGAGT
>JALOQZ010000188.1 GCA_025459245.1 Pirellula sp. | reverse complement strand
CCCCCGCAGCCCTACCGGATCGGCGGAGATTTGCAATAATAGGACGGTTTCCAAGATCCCAAATTCCTTTGATCCAGGAAACGCTAATGGAAGACAAGCTTGCTTACAAAGGCATAACCTTTGATGACGTTCTGCTGGAGCCTCGCTTTTCGGAGGTACTCCCCTCGGGTGTCGATGTAAGCACGCAGCTGACTGCACGCATCCGTCTGCAGATTCCATTTCTTTCTTCCCCGATGGATACCGTCACCGAAAGCGAGATGGCGATCGCGCTCGGCAAAGTAGGTGGTTTAGGGGTGATCCATAAGAACATGAGCATCGAAGCTCAGGCGGAGGAGGTCACCAAAGTAAAGCGATCCGCAAATGGCATCATTTTCGATCCCGTCACGTTGCTTCCGACTGATAGCGTTTCGCAAGCACAAGATTTGATGCGAAAGCAAAACGTCTCGGGGATTCCGATTACAGAAAAAGACGGCAAATTGGTCGGGATTCTCACCCGCCGGGACTTAAAGTTTCTCGAGTCCTCCGATCTTCCCATTTCCGCGGTGATGACCAAAGAGAATTTGGTTACGGCGCAGGGGAATGTAACGCTTACGGAAGCTGAGCGAATTTTAACGGATAAAAAGGTGGAGAAACTTTTGCTGGTTGACGATGAATACAAACTAACGGGAATGATCACGATCAAAGACATCGACATGATCAAAAGCTACCCGAATGCTTGCAAAGACGAGCAGGGTAGAATTCGAGTCGGTGCAGCGATCGGAGTGTTTGACTTGGAGCGGGCAGAGCAGCTGATCCAACGCGGTGTGGATGTGCTGATTGTCGACAGTGCTCACGGTCACTCCTCCAACGTGATCGAGACCGTTAAGCAGCTGAAGCGACAGTGGAACATCGATGTCATCGCCGGCAACGTAGCAACCTACGAAGGCGGAAAAGACTTGATGAACGCTGGAGCGGATGCCGTCAAAGTAGGGATCGGACCAGGATCCATATGTACGACGAGAGTGATATCAGGCGTAGGTGTCCCGCAAATCACCGCCATTTATCAAACCACGAAGGCTTGCGAGAAAGCAGGCATTCCGACAATCGCAGACGGAGGTATTCGCTATAGCGGCGATATCACGAAGGCGATCGCCGCAGGAGCCTCCTGTGTCATGATCGGAAGCTTGTTCGCAGGACTTGCAGAGAGCCCAGGACGAACCATTCTCTACCAAGGCCGGACATTCAAGGCCTATCGAGGAATGGGATCTCTGGGAGCGATGGTCAAAGGTTCGAGTGAACGTTATCGACAAGGAAGCCAGGATCAGCTCTCCAAGCTGGTGCCGGAAGGAGTCGAAGGTCGCGTTCCCTTTAAAGGCCCTTTGGCTGACTACGTTTATCAATTGGTTGGCGGACTTCGCGCCGGTATGGGGTACTGCGGTACTCAGACCATCGCGGAGCTACGCAAGGATGCACGTTTCATACAGGTTTCGGCCGCAACGGTCCGCGAGAATCACCCTCATGACATCGCCATCACGCAGGAAGCACCTAACTACAGCTCGGATGTCTCCCACTCCGGAGACAGCTAGCCGATCCATTTCGCGGAAACGCAATTGGATGCGCGTTTCCCTTCTCGCTGCGATTCCTTTTGGATTGACCCTCGCTGGTCAATCCCTCGCACAGCAGCCTGCAGCTTGGTCCCCTCAACCCTACGCACGACCAGCAGCATCTCCAGAAGCGGCCCCTGCCAATAGCCTTCGAGCTGGCAATACCGCCGAAGCAAACAACGTCGTTCGATGGCGTAAAGTAGACAAGGGCACCGAACAACGCCCCACTGCTTACTCGCAGACGCTGGCTCCTCAACCACAAGCAACAGAACAATCCATTGCACCAAAGCAACCAGCTTTGCAATCGATCCCCGAATCGGAACTGCAATCATCGTCATTTAAGCCGGTCGCAAGGCGACAGCCAGTCGTTCCAGCAAACCGTATCTCGGATCAGTCCGTTCAGCCCGCTTCAGCAAACGCTCCTGCCGCAACAAGCCGCCGATCGCAAGGCGTTCGATTGGCGAACTATCAAGATAACGCACCTGCGGAAGGTCAGCTGTCTCTTCCCAGCGCACCATCCTCACTGCCGTCAGCGCCACCGAGCTCACCTGCGTCTCCGCTGAACTCTCTGCCGCCAATCGATGCAGAGCCGCAGCCGCTTTTGCCGAAACAAGAGTCTGCACCGATGCCTATGCCGTCCCTATCTCCCTCGGATCGCAGAATGCCTCGCGGTGGGCTAAACTACGAGACAGAGGGTCCGTCGACAAGCCCTTTTGTGCGTCCTGCATTTCGCTCAATGACGGACTGTGATTCTCTTCGAGAGGCACTCGCACAATCGGATATCACCAAGATCAGCGTGGACACTTCACCCGCGTTCGTCGAAGGGTACAAGAACGATCGATCCACCAATTCCAAGGATGCCTTTGTTCAACAAGCTCCTCAACGACCTTGGTACAACCTGAGCGGTGAGATCGTCGCGGAAGGCCGATTGGTCGACCTGTCCTATGGGTCTGTTGTTATCGAACAAAGCGATGGAACTCGATCTACTTTCCTGCTCAATCGATTGAGCGATGCAGATCAAGTCTACGTCGCAGAGGCTTGGGGAATCCCAGTGACTTGCTCCCTCAACGATACGTCTCTCGATCCACGAAACTTCATCGCTACCACGATGACTTGGAAAGCTTCCGGTGCTTGTCACAAGCCTCTTTACTTTGAAGAACCTCAACTGGAACGATACGGGCACGAATGGGGTCCATGGGCTCAGCCTGCCATTTCCAGCTTGAACTTCTTCAAGAACGTGGCTGTACTCCCCTACAAGATGGGTATCCATCCGATGAACGAGTGCCAGTACTCGCTGGGTTACTACCGACCGGGCTCCTGTGCCCCTTGGACCGTCGGTCCTGTTCCAATAAGCTTGCGAGGCGCTGCTGTGCAAGCTGCTGCGGTAACGGGCGCTGCCTTTGCTTTGCCGTAAGCAAAACGCGATCCGGGCAAATCCGCAGCGATCAGACTCGATTAGCGAGAACGGAAGATCTTGCTGGTAAGGACTTCGACTACCATAGTGCGAAGGCCCAGTTTGTCGTCATGAATCCTCTCTACGATTGCTTCGATCTCAGCCTTGTCTCCCGGCTCCATGAGCCTGCCGGTGGAATAGGAAAGCATCGTCTCGACCATGTGACGGACGAAGAAGGAACTGCGGGTGGATAGGAGTAACTGCTTGAACTCCATGAAATTCGCGTAGGTCTCGCCGGATGGGAAAGTACCAGCCGGATCCACCTTCGGAGCCGTCTTCCCTCCCTTGGGCTTGGCGTACTTATCGCGATAGCGGCCGATTGGGTCAAAGTGTTCTAAGGCAAAGCCCATCGGATCAATTTTTCGATGACAAACGTTGCATGCAGCATCCGCGCGATGCTTCTCTAACCGTTCGCGGATGGTCGTCGCTCCGCTCACATCCGCTTCGATCGCAGGCACGACATCCGGTGGTGGTGGAGGTGGCGATCCAAGCAAATTCTCGAGTACCCAGACGCCCCGGGTGACGGGGGACGTGTCGACTCCATTGGCGCTCGCTGTTAAGACCCCAGCCATTCCGAGCACGCCTCCTCGACGCCCTCTATCTGCCAAGGATACCCTTTGAAAACCATCTGCTAATCGCATCGTCTCCTTTTCCGGGAGTCCGTAAAGCTTGGCTAGTTTCTTGTCCACAAAGGTGTAGTCGGAATCGATGAAGTCGGTGATAGGACCATTGCTGTCGAGAAGATGTCGGAAAAAGAACTTTGCCTCTTCCTTCATCGAAGTCGGCAAGTCCTCTGAGTAATAGTCGCTCGCGGTTTGCCGAGGCGGGGGAAGCGAACCGATGACACGGAGATTCAACCAGCTATCAAGAAATCTTCGAACAAACTCATCCGATCGCGGGTCAGCGAGCATCCGCAGCACCTGCTGCTTGAGGATGGAAGCGTCTAAGAGTTGTTCGCTCGCTGCACACCCAAGCAATTCCTGATCGGGAGGAGTGCCCCAGAGCGTGTAAGAAAGCCTCGATGCAAGATCATAAGGCCCGAGCGTCGTACTCTCTTCGGACGTCTGCTCACAGAGATAAAGAAAAGAAGGGGAGCAAAGAATCATCTTGATCGCGTCCAAGGCAGCTTGCCGCGGCGATGCATTTTGCTCGATCCGTTTGCGATACATCTTTTCAATGCGGTTGCGATCGGAATCCTTAAGCGGCCGTCGGAATGCCCGTTCCGCAAATGAAGATAACTGCTCCAAGGCTTGCTCGGGTTGGAAACCGGCCGGCCCAAAAACGGCCAACTCTTCGGCGCTGCCACCGGGCTCTGGCAGAGGGCCTCGAATCTTAATCTCGTCGATACGGATATGGGGCAATGCGCCGTCCGTTAAAAGCTTAGCGCGGCTTACGCCCGGATCCTTGTCCACTTTGAGCTCGTCTTTGTACTTCTTGTTCGATTCAAGCACGGAGGCGCGGGACTCGTAGGGACCATTGGGAAATATGAAGCGGGGGGTTTGCCCCTCTTCAAGCCAAACACGAAAGGTAAGCCACTCAGCCTCGTCATCCGGAACAATCGCTTGCCCGAGAATCGGTTCGATCGACTGGGGATAGTGGATGTGCCCGCGTTTTACATCGCCAGGGACGACAGCCAGTTGAAAAGGTTCGGAGAAGTCGATCCGAAAGATCTTTGGATCGTAATGGGTGTCGCGATGCATAGCTCGAGCATGCACCTCGATATCGTAAAGCCCCGACACTGGGACCCCTTGAAGAAAGTCTTCGATGTGACCGTATCCTCCTTGCCGAGTGTCTGTATTCGGCTGCTCATAGAGGCAAAGATATCGATAGTTGAAAACAGATTTGTGAGGACCTGAGAGTTCTTCGTACTGCACAAAGTGCCCATCGAAATGCCACTCCTTTGCCTCCATATCAGGCTTGTTCAGCCGAAGCTCGACTAAACGATTGGCTGCACTGAAGTACTGATCCAGCAATTCGCCTGACGTGATCATCTCCGATCCGATTCGATCGATGTTTCTGCTAGGAGTTTCCGATGTAAACTCCGTGGTCAATCCCAAGGTATCGACCCTTCGTGAAAACAGCGTGGCTAGTGTGAGCTCATATTCACGATTGGTAAGTCGACGTATGACGGTTCGACCGCCTGTGCTACGCAGCCGACTCCTGGCATCCTGAATGTTGGTACGAAGAAACTCAAGCATCGCCAAACGCTCTTCATTGGTTGGCTGGTGCGCGTCAGGCGGAGGCATCTGACGCAGGGTGAGCTGATCGACAATCTCAGCAGCTGTGATGAGGTGCGATTCGGAGTCAAACGGGAGACTAAGCGTTTCAAACTCGCGATTGCCCTCGGCCTCTTGCTGGCTATGGCAATCCATGCAATAAGAGCCTAAGAACTTGGATAGCTTATCCGCACCATCATCCCCCATGGTGACTGGAGCAAAGGCAAGGACACAGACGAGCCCTGCCGCCGCAGCAGCTAGCAAGCGGACAGGCAAGACGCACTGAGGGAGGGCAAAACGAAAACCCTCAAGAGTTTTTGAAGGACTCATACTACGAGAAGGTACCGGTGCTGGTTCCAAAGGAATCGGCAGGGATACCGAACCGTTGAATAATGTCGAGGAACAGATTGCAAAGAGGAACTCGCTTGGTCATATGCTTGAATTCCCCTTTCCCATAGCCTCCACCTGCCATGATGATCGGCAAATCATCGTTGGTATGGGAATTCGCGTCAGCAATACCGCTCCCGAACAACACGGCTGTCGAATCCAACAGCGATTGCTCTCCGTCGCGAAGTCCCTCGAGCCGCGTCAAGAATTTTGCGAAGTGTTCGATCTGATAACGTTCCAGTTTGATCAGATCGGCAATGGCTTGAGCATCGTTTCCGTGGTGTGAGAGACCATGATAGGACTTGTCGATCCCTAAGTCTTGGGGCAAAAAGCTACCGCCGATTTCCAAGGTCGCGACACGCGTGGAATCGGTCTGTAGAGCTAGTGCGATCAGCTCATAGAGCAGCGGTAAATCGTGAACTGTATTTCGGTCCGCTGGTCGCTCGAGCGGGGCCTTTGGCTTGGGCTGATCAACCCACTGCGACTTCGCTTGAATCCGCTTTTCCACGTCCCGGATGGACGAGAGATATTGGTCGAGTTTGTCCTGGTCTTCGCGATTGATTTGGTGGGATAACGATCGCGCCTCGTCGACCATGGAATCCAAGATGGAAGCTTGCAAACCGTTCGCGATCTTTTGCTTTTCCTTCTGGCTCAAAGAATCTTCGACAAAGAGCTTTTCGAACAAAGCGCTCGGTCCTGTGATCGGGGCAACCCGGATCCCCGAGCGGGTCCACGCCAATTGGCACCCACCATGAATGCCACCTTCGGACCCGACAGTGAGCGAGGCAAAGCGAGTTTGTTTCCCGATCGCATCCGCAATGAATTGGTCGACGGTCACATTTCCATCGGGGCGATTCTTTGCCTCATGGTGAAGAACACCCGACAAGAATGTATGGACTGCAAAGTGGCCTCCCTTCAAACCATGGCTGAGGCCGCGATAGACCGTCATTTTGCGACGCATGGGTTCAAGCGGCTCGAGCAAGCTCGTCTTCTCAAACTCTTTACCCGCAGTTTCAGGGAATAGCTGATTGCGTTGAAACCCCAGCAAGTTCCCAATCGCAACGAAGCGTCGCGCTGCTACGCCCGCGCCGGGAGCGGCAGCAACGACAGACCGCTTTCCAACGGAATCGTCCGCGATAGATGGCAATACAGGAATGGCCAATGCCCCTGCAACAGAACGGAGAACAAACCGACGGCGAGAGAGGTGCGCTGGCATCGAGGAAGCTCCAAGCGATACAGAGATGTGCGATTCGGGGAGAATCAAGGTTGGTGGGGAATGGACAGCCGGGCATCTGCCTGAGGAAAGTGTAAATCGTTGAGGGTGGAAAATCCAGTAAATGGGGGACAACGTTCGGCAACACCCCCCCATTCCTCAGCCCGCCCCTCCACACGCTTCGAAAAGGTGAATATTGGATGAAGACCTATAAGGAGACGTGCAACTTTCGCGAAAGCGAGCGGGTATCCATGGGGATTCCTGCTAAACTGGTCGTATCGGTCGCTGTTTGTTATCGGCCGTTTTCCCACCTGCTTCCCACCTTCGAATCTCGCTTTCCAAAAAATCTGCACTATGAAACCGACCTCTCCATGGCGAATAGCGCTTTGTGCCATCACGGGATATTGCCTACCCGCTACTCTCGGACTCCTGGGTTTCGTTTCCTCTGCTTGGGCACAGTCCCCCAATTGGTATAAAGGAAATTTGCATACCCACTCCTTCTGGAGCGATGGAAATGATTTTCCAGAGATGATCTCCGATTGGTATCGATCGCGAGGCTATTCGTTCCTGGCGATCTCCGACCACAACGTACTGCAAAGCGGCCAGCGTTGGATGAAACAATCGCAGATCGAGTCGCGAGGAGGTAAAGAAGTTATCCCGAAGTATGTTCGTCGTTTCGGTGAAGCTTGGGTGGAAACTCGCGGCGAAGCAGGGAGCGAGAACGCAGAGATTCGTCTCAAACCGCTCGATGAGTACCGATACCTTCTCGAACAAAGTGAAAAGTTCATTCTGATTCCCTCCGAAGAAATATCGGACAAAGCGGAGGGTAAACCTGTTCACATGAATGCCACCAATGTCGCTGAAGTCGTGAAACCCGTTGGCGGCGCGACAGTGCGAGAGGTTATGGAGAACAATCTCCGCGCAGTGCTGGAACAAGAAAAGAAACTGGGCCGCGAGATTATGGTTCACCTCAATCACCCCAACTTCCACTACGGGGTCACCTTTGAAGACCTAGCCGCTGTCATGAGCGAGCAATTCTTTGAGGTCTACAATGGGCATCCCGGCGTGAATCATCGTGGAGACAAGGACCATCCCAGCGTCGAACGAATCTGGGACTTAGCCAATCATCTTCGCGTCAACAAGCTAGGTGGACCGCTACTCCTTGGAATCGCAACCGATGATAGCCACGAATACCATGGCAAACCTGGGAGCAGACCCGGACGCGGTTGGGTGATGGTTCGCAGCCGTTATCTGACTCCCGAGCATTTGATTCGCGCTATGGAATC
>JALOQZ010000187.1 GCA_025459245.1 Pirellula sp. | reverse complement strand
GCCACTGCAGGAACAAGAAGACGGATTGGCAAAAAAATGAGGGGCAAAAAGATAGAAGACGTCTTTGGATGTCCCCACCTTCGACTCCCTATCTCTTCTCTGCGACTTAGCGCCTTTGCGAGAGTTATTGTTCGATGCCGTGCATGATCGAGACAGATTTTTGTCCTTTGAAGGCCGTCCAGGGAGAAGTCAATCCAATGGGTTCCTTTCCCCTTAAATCATACAATTACCCACGGTAAAGCCGGATGGACATAAAAAAAGGTCCCATAGGTCTTATATGACCTATGGGACCTAGCTAGTTGGCAAGCTTAGGAATCGCCGGTGCAACCTTATGGCTGCGATGGGGCGACTGGCTCGGTCGGTTCATCGATTTTGGTTTCGCCTTCGTTCTCTTGACCGAGAATGATGAAACCACCGCCGCCGCCACCAAAGCTCGAGGGCATGTTGTAGATGTAAATTGCATCCACTGCCTTCGCGATTCGCTGTTGAGCTTCACCCAAATGTGCGAGCGAATACGGATCTAGCCCTGCCTTGGTTTCCAGGACGGCATCGATCTTTCGCTTGAGTTCCTTGAGTTGCAGCAATGCGAGAGAAGCAATCGGCTTGGCCACTGCGGCGGTGCTCGATGGCATACCGAGAGTGATCAATCGTTCCAAATGTTCTCGTTGCAAATTGCGGCGCCATGACGAGATGCGTGGCTTGCGCGGCGAAGCTTCTCCCTCGACCTTGGCATCCAGTTCGGACCAAACTTCGTTGTACAGCTTGTCCATCAATTCAGGGAGCGTGAGCGCATCCTTGTCCTGAGGAACTAGCTGCTCGTTGTCGAACACCCGTCGAAGAACCGTTGGGTTCATCAGCATGGTCAAAGTCGATGCTTGGTAACCGAGAATGCGATCATGGACAGGGAATGTCGATTCGCCCATGGATCGGATACCTTCATCGGCCCACTTGTCGTTGGTCAGACGCTCCAGGATTTGTGGAGTGAGGCCGAAGGAATCATCTCGGAACGCGTTGCGAATAACGAACTCGAGAGCCTTGCGCTGGGTCTCTGCGGGTACAGGAACCAGCGATTGGCGATTGCCTGGATCACCCTTCTTGTCGCGATTGACGTGCGCGCCGCCGACCCAGTTGGCCATCATGCTTACAGCCTTCATCTGCTCGCCGAGGGTCAATTCGTAACCACGACGGGCCTTGGACCAGCTATCGCCGTCCTTCACAAACTTGTCCAGCAATCGCTCTCGATAGAGTTTTACCAAACGAATTTGATTCTCAGCGTAGTCGAGAGGATCCTTGGAATAGTCGTAACGTCGCGCGAGTGGATCCGGTCCGCCGGTGTCCTCGTCGGTCGCGTATTGCATTTCAGGTTCAGACGTTCGCTTGAGCAGCTCCGGAAGCTTCGACTCGTCGGTTGAGTAACCGTATTCGATCGCCCACATGTCGTAAGGACCGATCCCGGTCATCGTCCAATCGCCCTTCACCGAATCATCGAGCTTGTACGGCATGTTGATCGGGATGTAATCCATCACCGATGACGCGAGAGGCTTCTTTCCAGCGACTGCATCGGAGTTGATCTCCTTCAGCGTGTAAAGGCTCGATGCTTTGAAGTTATGGCGAAGTCCGAGAGTGTGACCTACTTCGTGGGCTACAAGTTCCGCGAGCAAAGGTCCGATGAACGACTCCGGCATTCCGTCGAGCATATCCTCTTTCGGCTTCGCTGGTTTCTTCTCTTCTGTCTTTGCATCTTCTGGCTTCTTATCGCCACCTTCACCTGGCTTGGTCTCTTGTTCGTAGATTTCGTTAAGAAGCTCCATGCTCATACGAGCCATAGCCATATCCATTTGCTTTGCCAGGGCGACATTGCAGTATCCGTTGACTTGACTGATACGTCCGACCAATCCGTCGAATGGTTGGCTGCCGATCAGCTTTCCTCCGACTTTGGTCATCGGATGTCCTGCATACGGCAACTTCGACTGCTTGGCGAAAATTTCGCGCAAGTGGTTTTGGTTGGCGCTCGGTGCGAGACGAACACGAGGATCCCAGCTGGGGTTCTCACCTAACCAAGCGATGGTTTCGGATGTCATTCCTTCCATTGCCAACTCGGGCATCATGTCGTGGAATTGGAAATTGAAATGCCGAATCCATCCGTCGGTAAGAACAATGTCCGCATCGAGGATTTCACCTGTGATTGGGTGTACACGGCTGGGTCCGATCGCGGTGCCGACGTCATTGTTCAACCAACGAACGAAGTTGTATTGCACATCTTCTGGATCCAAGTCCATCGTGGCGGGTGATCGTGGGTCTTGGTAGAGCACTTCGATAGCATCGGAGAATCCGACTGCCTCGAAAGCCTTGTTCCAATACTCGATACCTTGCTTGACCCAGCGACGGTAACGCACGGGAGTGGTGTGCTCGATGTAGAACCGAATCGGTGTGACTGGAGGACTTACTTTGAGATTTGGATCTCGCTTTTCAAGTCTCCAGCGGGTGACGTAACGGACACGTTTCTTGTCGTCGTCGTAGCTACCGAGATCGGTGAAGTTGGTGACGAAGTAGCCGACCCGTTGGTCCGCTTTTCGAGGTCGATACCCGGTGTCTTCCGGAACTTCGCTGATCGAATAGTGGAGGGTTTGGAATTTGCCGCCAGCAGCGACGACTTCGAATGCGAGTTCGACGTTTTTGGTAAACGACTTCGCTTTCGCAATCTTCGTTAGCTGTGGGTCTTGAATGCGAACGGTACCGCCAAAAAACTTGCTAGCTTGTCCGACAAACAAAGCGTCCGCGTCGATCACAGGACCACCGCGAGGGTTCATGGTGACGATCGGAACATCGAGCAGCACCGTGTCGGTAAAGAGCCGTTTCACCGAAGACTTCGATTCCGGCTCCCCGTTGGAACGGATTTCTAGGTTGGGCACAACCAGCGCAAGACGCTTGTTGTATTGTCGCCAGTAGACGTAGTAATCACCAGCTTGCAAGCCAGCGAATTGGTCCCCTGCGCTGACAGTCAGTGCAATGAAGTACTTTTTGTTCGCGAAATCTTTGGGGATTTCTAAGAGCATTTGGCCGTCCTTCTCACGAGTCCAAACAGTGCAGAGACCGTTTGGGTTCATCGCTCGATCTGGCGACTTTGACTCCACTTTGGTGAAGCCTTCTGTAACTTTCTCAAAGGGTGGGTATTCAGGGACTGCTCCCTCCTGCCCAAAGCTCCAACTACCAACTGCGGCCGGGAACAGCAATGTTCCTGCAGCCAGCAGCGAGTATCTCAACATCAGATCTCGATACCGTTTCATTCTGGTTTTCCAAAAAGGTACAACGATGCAAAACAAGTACGCACAACCTCTTCGTCTGTCGTCGGGAGAAAACGAGGCTGAATCGGTTGGTTCGTATTCTAGGGGATCCTTCCAGTGCTGACATGGCATAGGCCCGCCCGCGGGCGCGTGGTGGAAGGAGTGAAAAAGCCTAGGTCAACGTCTGGAGAGGCATAGCGAGGAAAGTCACCGCAGCCGGGGCTTTGCCGCAAAACAACCGTACAAATTGATTTGCCGTCACAACCGCTACCGAACAGTTCTCGCATTAGCTGGGATTATGAGTGCGTCGGGCTCGACCGTCTAGTAATTTCTTAACAATTCAACGCGAAGGCCCGGATGCGTGCCTAACGTCGTGTGGCGAGGTAGCTTGGTACTGGTCAATCTTCTCCCCAGCTGGTTCAATACCGATGCGAAATCCACAATCTTCCTACTCCTCTCAGTGCTGGGCTCCCCGCCATGAAACTTGGACGCATTCAAATCGGTTCAGAAGTTGCCGTCGTTCGGATCCAGGACGACAAAGCATCGGTGCTCGATCTCGCTTCAGCCGGGCTCAGCTCACTTCAAGATCTTCTCTCCTCTCCCGAACTTGTGCGGCTTTCGGCGGAATTGCCCGCAATCGGCGAGTCCTTGGCATTGGAATCTCTTTGCTGGTTGCCTCCGATCGATCAGCAAGAGGTGTGGGCTGCGGGTGTAACCTACAAACGGTCGCAAACGGCTCGTATGGAAGAGAGCGAGGCGGCTGCGAGCTGCTACGATCGAGTTTACACGGCGGCTCGGCCTGAGATTTTTTTTAAAGCGACTCCAAATCGCTGCCGTGGACATCTCGGCAATTTGCGAATACGGACCGACGCGACTTGGAACGTCCCCGAGCCCGAACTGGCGCTTGTTATTTCCCGATCAGGAAAAATCGTCGGGTATACCATCGGTAACGATATGAGCAGTCGCGATATCGAAGGGGACAATCCGCTCTATCTACCACAAGCCAAAGTCTACAACGAGTGCTGCGGATTAGGACCTTGGATCACTCTCGCAGCGGATATGCCCGAACGTTCCTCTATCGGCATTCATCTCGAAATTCATCGCCATTCCAAACTGGTTTTCTCCGGTGACACGAGTGTGTCGCAAATGGCTCGTAATTTAGAAGACCTCGTTTCGTGGCTGCTCCGAGATAATGACATGCCCAATGGCGCATTCCTGCTGACCGGGACCGGCATCGTTCCTGACAGTTCCTTTACCCTGGCCCCGGGCGATCTGGTGCACATCAACATCGATGGTATCGGGACACTTTCAAACAGGATTGTCCAGGGTTGAGAGCGCACCGCTGTTCATCCTTGCCTTAAACCATCCAACTCCACTCTTGAAGCAAAGCGATAAATCAACATGGAACAAGTTCTCATCAACGGTCAATGGATCGACTCCAACACGAACGGGAGCTTTCAAGCGACCAATCCGATGACGGGTGAATCGATTGCTCGCACGTATCCATTGAGCGCGTGGAGCGAGATTGATCAGGCACTCGCAGCTGCTAGCCAAGCCTTTCGCGAGCTTCGATCGGTTCATCCCAACACGATCGCGGAGTTCTTGGAGACGTATGCTGATCTAATTCAAGCCGACAAAGAGGCGTTGGTCGCCTTGGCTCACGAAGAAACCGGACTCCCTGTTGCACCGCGGCTTGGCGATGTGGAGTTACCTCGAACGGTGAGTCAATTAAAGCAGGCGGCAGCAGCAACGCGTACCGGTTCATGGGCTATGCCGACGATTGATACCAAAGCGAACATCCGCTCCTGTTACGAAGCCCTTGGTCCTGTATGTGTGTTTGGCCCGAACAATTTTCCATTTGCATTCAACAGTCTTGCCGGAGGGGATTTTGCGGCGGCGATTGCAGCTGGCAATCCCGTCATTGGTAAAGCAAACTCGTCGCACCCAGCGACCACGCAGCGATTCGCCCAGCTTGCATTGAAGGCGATGGAGAAAACGGGGATGCCACGTGGGTTGGTCCAATTGATTTATCGAACCACCCATGCGGATGGTGAAAAATTGGTCAGTGACCCACGATTGGCTGCGATCGGTTACACAGGTTCGCGCCATGCTGGATTGCAATTGAAAGCAGCTGCCGATCGAGTTGGCAAACCCTTCTACGCGGAGCTCTCGAGTGTCAATCCTGTCGTCTTCTTACCGGGATCGCTGAAGGAGCGAGGGGACAAGCTGATTGAGGAGTACGTCACCAGCGGACTCATGGGGGCTGGGCAATTTTGCACCAACCCTGGTCTGCTGCTCCTCATCGATTCGCCCGAAGCTCAGCACTTCATTGAAGGGGTTGTTGCAAAGTACATGCAGACTCCACCGGGCACGTTGCTCTCAAAGAGCGTAGAAAGCTCGTTGGTAAAAAGTATCTCGGTGTTGAAGGATGCCGGGGCCGAGCTTCTCGCAGGTGGCGACAAGATCGCCGGCGGTCGATGCGCCGTAGCGAATACCGTTCTTAAAGTCTCGGGCGAGGCTTTCTTGCTCGCACCGGCTCAATTCCAAACCGAAGCGTTCGGCAACGCGGTCCTTATCGTCGTTTGCAAGGATCAGACCGAAATTGTTCGCGCCATCGAGTCATTAGAAGGAAACTTGACCGGCTGTATCTATTCCGCGACCGATGGAAGCGACGATTCCATGTACGCTCCTATAGCGGTGGAAATGTTGCAAAAGGTGGGACGGTTGCTCAATGACAAGATGCCGACCGGCGTGGCCGTAAGTCCAGCCATGAATCACGGTGGCCCATTCCCCGCGACAGCGCATCCCGGTTTCACTGCCGTTGGGATTCCCGCGAGCTTGATTCGATTTGCCAAGCTGACTTGCTATGACGCGGTTCGGCATGATCGATTGCCCCATCTATTGCAGGACAACAATCCTCGAAAAGCATGGCGTCTGATCGATGGAGCTTGGACGCTCTAAATGCGGTGGTTTGCCCTTACAATCGCGTATGACGGGACCCAATACGGCGGTTGGCAAATCCAAAGCAATGCACCTTCGATCCAACAGCATTTGATGGTTGCCATCGAAAAAGCGGCTGGCGAGAAGGTGCATGTGCAGGGGAGCGGGCGCACGGATTCAGGAGTGCATGCAACCGGTCAAGTGGCATCGATTCACTTGAGCAATTGGCGAGCTGCACCGGAGCGACTGGTCCTGGCCATCAATCGCTTTCTGCCTAGATCGATCGTCGTTCGCTCAGCGAGAGAGGTGGTTGAGGGGTTTGACGCGATACGTAACGCGAAGAGCAAGCGATATCGGTACTCCATCTGGAATGCGAGGGTTTCGGATCCTCTTTACGACAAACTGCATTGGTGGTTCCCTCGGCCGCTTGACGTCGAAGCGATGCAGCTTGGGGCGTCGATGCTGCTCGGGACACATGACTTCAAAGCATTTGAAACATTAGGTTCACCGCGCAAGACCAGCATACGAACCATCTATGACTTGCCGGTGAAATCCGCTCCGTACTTGGGTGGCCATACCATTGAGATCGAAATAGAAGCGGATGGCTTCTTATACAACATGGTTCGCAATATTGTCGGGGCCTTATGTGAGGTAGGATCAGGTCGCTTCAGCCCGCATTGGATCCGATCGGTTTTGGAATCCAGAGTGCGGGATTCATGCAGCCAAACAGCTCCCGGGAAGGGGCTTTGTTTGGTAGAAGTCCGTTACCCGGAAAGCTGTTACCTGACACCGAACACCGATGCAGGGAGCGAAGGTTAGGTCGATTCTTCTCGCCATCTTCGAGAATTCTTTTGGGCTGTGACCACTCGTGTCACAGGGGGGAGCGATAAATAGGGTGTCAAGGCAACGGTGGTTGGCGACGAAGCAGAAACCAAACACCGCTGAGCCACAACATCCTACGGATCGCCTTGGCACTCCCAAAAGCGGCCAATCCTCTGCTCCTGGACTCTCCGAGACCCCTCATCTTTGAGTTCACGTCCAGGAGCGGAGGGATGGCACCACAAAAATTTCCAGTTCGTTTGACACTGCGACCTCATTCAAGGAAGAGAAATCATGGCTAAGTTTTACGTTCAAAGCGGATCGGTACGAGCAGTCATCGATAGCGTGGATCTCGATCGCGCAGCCCTCTGGGTTGTGAATCTCGTGATGGGCGATGTTTTGCCCCTTGATGAAGCGGACGAGTGTGAAACGAGCGGCCTGATTGATTCGGAGTCTGAGAGCGGTAAGTCAAGCGGCGATGTTGGTCACCATCTTTCCGAAACGATTCGTATCAGCGAACGAGGTTTTGACCGGGATGACGCGTGGGTCGTCGATACGTTAGAGACTTTCCGACATTGGTACGATTTGTTTCAAGCCGTGTCGCAGATCGCAGATCGTTGGAGTACCAAGGGATCGGAGCAGCTCTAGTCATGATCACGTTTGTTCTTTTTTCTTTGGTTGCTTACTGGATTAGAACGAGATGAAGAATCGATGAGTGGCAAAGGGGAGACGTACGGCTCCTCGGGTTGCCAAGCGCGGCGGTGCCATCTATAAAGCCTTCGAGTTGATTCACCATCTCGGAAAGGCACCCTGGTCGATGAACGAGCCCGATTACAACGATTTGTTAGCATCTTCGCCGGCGATTTGTTTCATTCTCACCTCGGCGTTCGACGGTGACGTCGATCCCAAAGAGATTAGTCGATTTGAAGAGCTGGTGGCGAAATGGCGCAGCCACCCAAATACCTTGGTCAGCACAGTGTTTCATGCAGCGAGCCGCCGGCTCCATCGAGATTGTGATGCGTTGGTGCGTGAGTTGGGCCAAAAGGACATGATGGTCCTGCCTGCTCGGTTACTTCTTTGCCGGAATTACGTCCGTGACCAATATCCCGAGCAAGC
>JALOQZ010000186.1 GCA_025459245.1 Pirellula sp. | reverse complement strand
AACGGTGCATTGGTTTGCGTGTCGACCGACACCAAGTTCGAACTGTACAGGATGTCTTGGAACGCTGCGAACACCCCACCTGCGACAGGATTGGTGCGGAGGTCCTGGACGAACCCTCGCAGTTGGAACTTAGCCCCTGCCGCAACTTGACTGATCTCTTGACCTGCCAAATCCGTTACTGACAACCGGAGCTGGACCAAGTCATCGGCCTGCACCTGGGCTTCTGTTCCGACCTGGACAGTTACCGTCGCGGTCGATGTGAAACCTCGCTGATCGGTGATCGTGTATCGGAATGAATCGGTGCCGGTGAAGTTCGTATTCGGCGTATAGATGATTCGATCATCGGAGAAGATGGTCGGAGTTCCATTGTCCGAGATTTGAACCTGGCCACTCGCAGGCTGCGTCGTAGAGGAAATTCGAATCGGAGGTTGAGTCCCTGGAATATCGTTCGCGAGAACATCGATTGTCGAAGGCTGCCCTGCAGTCAGTCGTGCTGGAGAGTCATCCTTTGCAAACGGGAAGTTCACACCGCTTGGAACGACCTCGATCGTGGACCGGCCGTAGCGAATTTCTTCCTTCGGGACACCGGAACGGGTGGTGTTATAAAACACGACGTCGCTCTGAGGTGAACGATCCGCTGGATCGCCTACAAACTCAGCCAAACCAGGGTTGGTCGCTGTGAAGACAATGTTCGCCAACGGTACGCGATTCGGCAAATTCATCGAGGGAACCGAACCAGCGAATGCACCGAACTCATTGATGATGCCGGGCACCGCCGCCGATCCATCTCGACCCGATAGGTAAGGCGGGAAGAAGCCTGCTTCAAAATCCAATCCTGTATCGGAGCTTGGCGATGCAGGTGCGACCAATCCCGAGCTATAAAGAATATCGAGGTACGCAGCGTAAACACCTGGATCGGTCACGAACTGCGGCGGAACTTGTGCAGCCCCACGCTCAGGTCGAAGATCATCCACGAAAACCCGAGCGACAAACTGTTCCCCTTGGCGAATCTCGGTAATTGGTTCACCGGCTAGATTGAAGAACCCAAAGCTGAACTCGACCAAGTCATCGGCTCGATCACCAGCGATTGTGTGTACGGTGATGTTCGCCGTAGTTGTCTTGCCCGTCGCATCGGTGGCGGTGTAGGTGAAGGTTTCAGTACCGCCAAAGTCGCGGCGAGGTGTGTAACGAATGCTCTGACCACCCGAACCAATCGTGACCGAACCACCCTTGTCTGGGGTGGTCACGTTCGTGACCACCAGAGCACCGCCCGCTCCTTCCACATCGTTCGCCAAAACATTCAATGGGAAGCCGATCGAATTGGTAGGCACATCAAACGAGTCATCGACAGCGACGGGATCCAAGAACTGTGCAACCACGTTCACCGTGACGCGAGCCGTCTCCGATCGACCGGTGGCGGTAACGGCGGTGTAGGTAAACTCATCGACTCCGATGAAGCTCAATGCTGGGGTGTAAAGAACTCGATTGTTCGCGGTATCGATGGTAACCCGGCCGCCGCGGGATCCGGAACTTACGCCGGTGATTCGCCAGCTTTCACCAGGCAATGCGAAGTCGTTAGCGATGACGTCGATCGGATTGGCTTGGCTATTGCGAGGGACCGTCGCGGTGTCTGGCTGAAGCAGAGTGCGAGGCCCATTGACGATGTCATAAACATAGTCTTCCACTTCTCCCGTCGCAGCGCGACCTGTCGGTCCAACGTTTTGTGTCTGGGACAATCGGAACCGAGCAAATGTTCGGCTAACCGCGTTGGCAGGAGCCGAGAAAGTCACGTTTTGCAACCCGCTCGCAGAGACCAAAAGATTGGTGACGATCTGCTCACCAGCATCACTCCAATCGCCGTCTCCGTTGAAGTCGATCCAACCTTGAAGATACGCGGGGCTACCGGTTGTGTTAGTTACGCTGAACTGAAGAATATTGGAGTTATCGCCACGGACGATCGGTGCGAGGAGCGCGACGCCGTCTTCGTCGTCGACAATACCGGTAGCATCGTCACCTGTTGCGGTGCTTGATGGTTGACCGTCTTGTTCGGCATCCCAATTCACACCCAACCGCAAGCCGTCCCGTTGCCCGTGGTAGGCACCGTTTTGGGCTCGCGTTGTTGGATAGGGAGATGGTGCATCCCCCCAGTCCGCCGATTCCGTGTTTCCAAAATCAAAACCTCGCAAAGGTGTTACACCGTTATAAGTGACGATGTGCTCGCCTGAAGCTGGGAAGGTTTGGCGATACCCTGCATCGACCACTTCACGAATTGCGAAAACACCTGCTGATGGCGGGGTAAGCGAGTACGAACCATCCGCTTTCGTGATCGAGGCTGGCTCGCCGACGTCAGGTCGGTCGTCGCCGTCGAGGTCGAGATAAATATAGACGCCTGCAAGTCCTGGTTCGTTGGTGTCACGGATACCGTCTCCGTTGATGTCCAGCCACTTGAACCCGGTAACTGTGTCCGCGGGCAAGTTTGAACCAAAGTTTGCCGTCGCCCCTGCAGTCGTTACGGTCACGGTCTTTACAGACTCGGTGCTCGTGGATGCGATCCAGCCCGCTGGCCTGTTTAAACGGACATTGTAGGTTCCAGCAGCGACGAAGAGCGAATAGGTACCAGCTGCGGAGGTGAAGGTTCTTGGTTCGCTCGAGTCGCGAGTGCCGTTGTTGTTCAAATCAACGAAAACTTCCCAGCCTGCAATCCCCACTTCGCCGTTATCTTGACGACCATTGCGGTTGACGTCGTTGTAGGCGGTACCGGTGATCGCTGCTCCAACCTTTCCTGTGGAAAGACCAAAGGCAACAATCTGCGGGGAGTTGTTCACACCACCGCCCGCTGTGGTTTCACCTGGCCGGAAATCATCGTTCAAGAATCGAAGCGGCTCGTCGTCGGCCGTACCGAACAGCCCATCCCTACCTGCGATCTGGACAGGATTGTAGGCAGGATCCATCAGCGTAATGACGGAGGAAGTTGGGTCTTGGTGCATCGCACCCAAATAGTGGCCCATTTCGTGTGCGATAACATCTGCGACAGCTTGAGCAAACGCGTCAGACAGCGGCACGTTGCCTGCTCGTGGGAATGTTTGTGCTACGGTGGCTAGAATATCCAGCATCACCAACGCGCTTTCTTCGCGATTGAAATTCCCGATATCGATAGATTCTGCAATTCCGAGCAACCCCGTCGCAGCAGGGATGCCGAAATCCGCAAGACCACCCCCGATGAGAACTCGCGAAACATTGGGTTGCCCCCAAATATCAGGCGAATCCAAGCTAGAAACGATCTCGATGTCAAAGTCACCCGCGTTGCCGGTGTTTGGATAGAAGCCGTTATTGCTCAGGGCTGCAACATCAACCTTAAACTTCTTCTCCACGCGGCTGGTAATGTTTCGGATCAGTGCAGGCTCATCCGCTGGAGTCAGTCCCAAAGCTGGCAGAATTCTTCGGAACTCTGGTACTCGGACCGTCGATGGAGTAGTGCCCGACAAAAGATCCAAGCTCAACACATCGGTTCGCAAGAAGGAGCCATCAAAATCCAAGAAGATTCTTTGCTTGGTTCCAACAGGCTCTTGTTCGATGGTGTTGCGGTACGTGCGCAAGTTAAGCGAGTAGGTCAAACTCGCATCGTTGATACTGAGGAAGTATCGCCCGTCGGTATCGATGACATACGAAAGGGTCGAACTACCCGATGTGAATCGTGGGGACTTGTCTGGAATAGGGCGACCCACTGCAGGTGGGTAAAAGAGTTGTTTGCTGTGGAGCAGTTCACGGCCATTCGCGTCGAACAAAGTCAGGCCTGGTTGAACGAGTCCGAGCGCAGTCGCACGAACGTCGAGAATATCCCCCTTCTTGAGATCGAAGGCAAAGAAGTCTTCATCCCAAATATTGTTCATCCGACCGTTGACGTTGACCACTGGATTCTTGCCGGCTCCAGTACCGAGCGGCAGAAAGTTCGCCGTGGAGCGGGTGCTGTTCGGTTCGGCCTCATTTGTCGTCAGAGGACTGCTGCTCTCTCCGCTAGCCGACTGAACTCCGCTGCCTCCCCCTGAGCCAGAGACCCGAGCTGCTTCAAGGATCTGCCCCGTTTGCTGATACGATGCCATATCCTTGAAGGTCATCGTTCCCAAGGCCGACATGACGCTTGGGTGAAAATCGGAGGCCATCAGTTCCCGCTTTTCGAGCGACTCAAGCTGGATGCCTCGTTTGGCTTGACGCTTCTTGGCTTTCTGCCATCGTTGAAAGAACTTCTTACCGGCAGCGAACTTACGTGGACTCAACATGAGATCCCCAAGGTGATAAACGGTTGGAAAAGAAACGCGGTCTACTTGGATCAAGCGAGGGACTTCATCCCGCTCTCTGGGGATGTCTGCCAATACAAGCGAATTTCCATCGTAGTTGGACGACTATGCGTGTCAACAAAACGAACCTGGTGTACGATGCGGGTTTTCCCGTCAAAGTTCCTTGGAATTCCTATTTTTGGTAGCACCGATTCAATCGGCCCAATCAGAACCTCTTACCAGTTACAATCCGCATAATCTGCCTTCCCTCGGTGGAACCGCTCCTCAGCCCTTTGCAAATAACCAGCAATCGCCGCGAAAAAACAAAGGTAGATCAACGCAGTTTTCGCAGTTTTGTATGTTAGGATTGCTGTCTCTTATCACTGGCCTCATCGAAGAAAACGCCTCGCGTTTTTCAGGACAAACCTGATGGATAGCAAAGAGAACTCCTCCCAAAGCATTCTCCTCGTCGACGATAGTTTCGTTCTCCGAGACCGGTTGGCGGAAGCTTTTCAAGAGCGAGGATTTCGCGTGGAAGTCGCGGGGAATTGCGACGAAGGCGTAGAAGTTTTTCGCCGCAACCCCACCGATTTAGCCGTTGTGGACCTGCGAATGCCGGGCCGCACCGGCTTGACCGTCATCGCCGACTTGAAAAACATCAAACCGGACGTCCAAGTCCTTATCCTGTCAGGATTTGGAAGCATCGCAACCGCGATTGATGCCATCAAGCTTGGGGCGGCCAATTTTCTTCCCAAGCCTGCGGACGCGGACGATATCCTCAGCGCGTTCAAACGGGGGGGCTCGGAAGTGGAAGTCACCGAGTCGAACGAGGAAATCCCCGTCCCCACGCTCGCCCAAGCCGAGTGGGAACATATTCACCGAGTCCTAGCGGATTGCGATCAAAACATCTCGGAGGCTGCACGACGGCTCGGTATCCATCGGCGTTCCCTGCAGAGGAAGCTTCGCAAAAGAGCCCCCTAGCGATTCGATTCCCAGCGGAGCTCCCATCGGTTTGGAGGATGACTCCCGGAGAGAAATGCCCCTGGTTCGCTCAACTCTCCTCGATTTGCTCCTGCAACTCCGCCCACCGCATTTCCGCGGTTTCCAGCTCGGTGCTGACCTTTTCTCGCTCTTCGTGCAGCCGCATTGCCTCCATGGGATCGGTCGTACTCATGAGTTGATCATGGAGCGTCTTCCGCTGCGCATCCAGCTTCGCAATCGTCTTTTCAAGATTAGCGATTTCCTTGCGGACAAGCCGTTCTTCTTGGGATCCACTTCCACTCGGTTGCTTCTTTTTGTCGTAAGCTCGATCTCGGTCAGAATCCTTATCTTTGGTCTTTGTCGAAGGTACTGGTGTGCTTCGACGCCCCGTCCGAGCAAACTCCGCGTCGTCGATCTCCTTGTTAACCATGTAAAGATACGACTCGTAGTTACCATGGTAGTTGACCACGGTCCCATCTTTCACTTCGATAATGCTGGTCGCAACACGATTCATGAAATGGCGATCGTGAGAGGTGAAAATCACAGTCCCCTTGAATTCCAGCAACGCGTTGGCGAGCGCATCGACGGTTTCGACGTCCAAATGGTTACCGGGTTCGTCGAGGACCAGAATGTTGTAATTCCCGAGCAAAATGGCGGCCATACAAAGCCGAGCTCGCTCGCCCCCGCTCAGCACGGACACCTTCTTGTTGACCGAATCTCCACGGAAAAGCATCGCGCCAGCAGTGTCCAAGATCGTCTGAGTTTTGGTGCCCGGGATTGCCTCGTATTCCAAATATTCAAGGACTGTCTTTTTCTCCGGCAAGCTCGTGTACACATGCTGCGCGTAGGTGCCAATATTGCATCCATGTCCCCAACGCACTTCTCCGGAGACGGGCTCCAGCGATCGCACAATGGTTCGCAACAGCGTCGTTTTCCCTTGACCGTTATCCCCCACGATGGCCGACCGCGAGCCATGCTCGATCTCGACATTGATGTCCTTCGCAACCGCCTTTCCGTCGTAACCGATGCTCAATCCCAAGCATCTCACGGCGGGACCTCGCCTGGGCTCTACCTGAGGGGCGCGGATCACCGCTTTAGCCTGCGCCGATTGCACTTCGATAAACTCGAGCTTGTCCAGCATCTTGCTTTTCGACTTTGCCCGAGTCGCGGTGCTGGCGCGAGCGCGGTTCTTATCGACAAACTCTTGTAACTGCTTTCGCTTGCTCTCCGTAGCTGCATTCACCCGAAGATCGTGCTCGATCCGCTCCTGCTGGTAGACCAGGAATTCCTCGATTTTGCCCGGGTACATCGTCAGCTTGCCAAGCGACAGATCCAGCGTGGAGTCGCAGGTCGCCCCCAAGAACGCTCGATCGTGCGAAACGATCAAGCATGCTTCGCGAAAGTCCTTCAGAAAGTGCTCCAAAAGGATCTGCGTTCGCAAATCGAGGAAGTTTGTCGGTTCATCGAGCAAAAGCAGATTTGGCTCGTGAAGCAGGAGCGCCGCCAGCTTCACCCGGGTTTGCCATCCCCCCGAAAGCTCCCCCACCGGCCCCTCAAGGTACCGCCCCTTCAACTCGAATTGCCCGGCCACCTCACCGCATTTCCAATCCGGCTGACCGCTGTCCCGCATCAGGAATTGAAGAGAGGTTTCTCCAGGCAGGAAAGGATCGTGCTGCCGCAAATAGCCGATTCGCAACTTTGGATGCTTGATAATTTGCCCGGAATCAAGCTCCTCTTCTCCGAGCAAACAACGGAGCAGGGTCGATTTCCCAGCTCCGTTTCGGCCAACAAACCCCACCTTGGTGTCGCTGGTGATCGTGCACTCCGCACTATCGAGGAGAATTTGATCACCATATCGCTTGGAGGCTTGACGGATTTGAAGCAGCACGCTCATCGACCTGGGATGCTTTCTGGATTCGGTTCTAAACGGGTTCGGCTCGGCGACTTATACAGCGTCTGGTATGTTAGCAGCGCTTCTCGGAAGGACCAAGAAGCAGAACCGACAGGAGTTTGGGGGATAGGACACCATCGCGATGGCTGAGATTTCGCAATCGGTCACAGAACTAATCGATCAATTGAGCAAACTGCCCGGTATCGGCCGCAAAACAGCCGAACGTCTCGCATATCACTTGCTCCGCGTCCACGAAACGGAGGCCTTTGCTCTCGCGGACGCCATCCGGCAAGTCCGCGAGAATGTTCGCTATTGCTCCGTATGCTTTAACCTTGCCGAAGGGGATCTTTGCAATATCTGCACCGACTCCCGACGCGACGCATCGATCTTATGCATCGTCGAACAACCTCGTGATTTAATCGCTCTGGAACAGTCGGGGGCATTCAAGGGTCATTACCACGTGCTGCTCGGGCGGATCGCGCCGCTCGACGGAATTGGCCCCGACCAGCTCACCATCGAACCTTTGGTCGATCGGGTCCGAACAAGCAACTACACCGAAGTTATCATGGCGACCAACCCCAATGTGGAAGGAGATGGAACCGCTCTGTTTATCTCCAACCAATTGGCTGAGTACCCGGTTCGCCTCACTCGCCTCGCTCGCGGAGTCACCACCGGAAGCGTGCTTGAGTTCACCAACAAAGAGATACTCGCCGACGCGCTCGCGGGGCGACAAAAGCTCTAAGGCTTTTTACCTCACCTTCGAACAGCCAGAACGGAAGACCGACGACTGTTGCGATGACTTCTAAATGCTTCGGTGATTGATTACCTAGGTGAATCTTTTTGCAATGGAAACTTCTGTTTCCACTTCATTGACATTTGCTACCTCCAAAATTTAACGGCAGCGATTGCGCCTCTCCAGCAGCCCTTGGGTGCACTCGAACGGCTCATGGCAATGTCGAAGATGCTTCCGCACAAAAGCATCAGCGGAGCGTCTCTGGGTTTGGTTGTGCCGATTGCAGTGAGTTGTTAGGATCGTCCTCCTCTCCAAGAGGGTGTAGAC
>JALOQZ010000185.1 GCA_025459245.1 Pirellula sp. | reverse complement strand
GGCTTCATCGATTCTCGATTCTTCGAGCGACTCAGCGTACTTGCGAAACTTCGAGGTCATGACACTCATTTCGCGCTCGATGGATTCAATCTCAGCTTCCCGTTCGTTGAGCAATCGAATTTCTTGCTGTAGTTTCTCGCGTTGGAGTTCCATTTCAGAGCTTCGTGCTCGGGCGCCAGCGTTATCTGCTTTGGAGAGCAGTTGTTGGATTCGAAGAGTTTCACGAGCGGGATTGGTGGCCGTCGTTTTCTGAGGAGCCGTGTTTTCGGTCTGAAGTACGGAGTTCGCTTCCTCGACTTGCTTCGCTTTCTTGACAACGAGAGGGTGGGTGGGCAGATATTGGGCCGTGAGGTCGGCCAGTTCCAGTTGAAGCGAGTACAGTTTGGATCGCATGTCGTCTTTCGACGTGTTCGTCAGTCCTACGACTTCGGAGGTGAGCAATCGTTCTGGAACAATGTCCGAGGCCTCTTGGAGATTATTTGATTTGGCCAAGGTCGCTTCCTCCTCGCCACGTGCCGCGAGGAGAGCCAGCTCCAGCGACTTCAGTTTCTCTGTCAACACGGCGCGTTGATCTTGAATTGAGGTGATCGAGGTATCGTTCTTTGCCCTGCTAAGCTCTTTGGCTAACGTGTCGATACTTTTTCTCGTTTGGCCGAGTTGATCGGTGAAGAACGAGACAGCTCCGGGGGACCGGTGGGCTTTCAGGTGCAGAACTTGAAAGCGATCGAGCATCGAGGTCGCGAGTTGTTGTGAAAGCTCGGGAGAATCGGTCCGGACTCGGAGAGACAATACGTTGGAATCCGCTTCCGATTTCACCTTGATCTGCTTCTGCAACTTGGTCATCGCCTTCGCGCGAAGGTTTACCGGCTCCATGATGCGGAGATCGATGAGCGTCATTCGTAGTTTTGCAAGATACGAGCCCGCTTGATCGGCATAGCCCATAAGTGTTTTCAAGGTCTCGTTGGTGGGTTCCCCATCGAGGATCGGTTTGGCTTTGCCGAGAATGACCTCAGGACCTGCTTCGTCGACCAGTTTGGCAATCATTTCCTCGCTTTGCAGGATGTCGATTGCAGACTGGATCTCCCGTTTTTGCGACTCGTTAAGTTGCAGGACCTGACCGCTAGCGCTCGCCGTCGGATCGACGGTGACCGATTCACGGCCGATGCGGATGAAGACCCTAGCGTTGGAATCGAAGCTTCGGTCACGAATCCACAGGAATGCAAAGGTTGCGATCAGGCCGGTGCAGAATACGAAGAATGCCGTCCCCTTGTAGCGGAAGAACGATTCCAAGCTGCAAAAATCAACAAAGTCGACCCGTTTTGGAGATCGAGCGGCTTTGGGTGACGAATTCGACATTTGATATGAATCCAAGCGAACGGGTGCGATACGAGCCAAAGAGCTCAAATTCGATCCTAATCGGCGTGCGCCAGCTCCTAGCTGCGAGCCGTCGATTTTTGGCGACTTCCGAACAGAGCGCCAGCATTACCGATACAACCCGCTTCTTCACCGTTCCCCTCCACGCAGCGGTTTACCAAATTTATTTCCAAACTGCCGATGACAAAAAGTCGCTCCTTCCTACAATACAGGCAGAAGTTTGTGAAACTTTTCACAAAGTAAGATCTCCGGAGGATTCGGAAACGTGGCAAGCTACCTACCGATATTGATCTATCTCGTTGCCGTGATTGGGTTTGCGGCTGTTTCTTTGCTGCTGCCTCACCTCGTAGCACCCCGAAAACCGACCCGTGTGAAGGATATGCCTTACGAGTCGGGTATGGATCCGGTGGGGGATGCTCGCAAGCCGTTCGACGTCAAGTTTTATTTGATGGCGATTCTGTTTTTGGTTTTCGACATTGAGTTGATTTTCCTCTATCCCTGGGCGGTTTCCTTGCTCGCACCCGACGGGGTTCCTGCGGTGTTTCGACCTGCGGTGTTAGGGGTTCTCATGGTCCTCCTCGCTACGCTGGGACTGGCTTATGTGGTTGCTTACCGCAAAGGAGTATTCGATTGGCGACGGAAATAAACAAAACGCTCGGCGATAACGTTTTCCTAACGACATTAGATGCAGCGGCCTCTTGGGCGCGGGCCAACAGTTTGTGGCCCATGCCATTCGCTACGGCTTGTTGCGGGATCGAGCTGATGAGTACGGCGGCGAGCCGCCACGATTTGTCTCGGTTCGGTAGCGAAGTCATGCGTTTTACTCCTCGGCAGTGCGATCTCATGATCGTGGCGGGGCGAGTTGTCATGAAGATGCTTCCCGTGTTGCAGCGAATTTGGTTGCAGATGCCTGAACCGAAGTGGTGTATCTCCATGGGAGCTTGCGCGTGTACTGGCGGTGTTTTTGACACCTATGCGGTGGTTCAGGGGATCGATCGGTTCATCCCGGTCGACGTTTACGTCCCCGGTTGCCCTCCTCGGCCTGAGCAGCTCATCCGTGCGATCTTGGATTTGCAAGACAAGATCAAGGCGGGTGGAACGATCAACGCGAGGGAATTCAAGTTGCGAATTTTGCCTGAGGGCCCGCAGCGATTTGATGAAGACGAGTTGATTCGCATCCGCGAACGCAACGGCTTGAAGTTGGAAGAGCACACCTACGACCCGATTCACTAAGACTCACTCCGCATCTAGGCTTGGGTCTCTGACGGAGGTTTGAGTCTTGGTGCTTTGGAAGGGGAAGGCGGACAATGTCAGAATCCACGACGAATTCGAACGCTCAGGCCGCTTTGGCGGCAGAGTTGCCAGGTGTTACCTTGAGTTGGTCGACGTTTCAGGACCAGCTTCGAGTGGTTGTTTCTGCGGAGCAGATTCTTCCCACCCTGCAGGCTTGCAAGAGAGTTGGGTTCAATCAGTTGACCGATGTAACTTGCGTCGATCTTCTGGAATACGGTGGCGGTTCCGATCGATTCGAAGTGGTTTACTTGGTGCTCAACATCGAGACGGGGGATCGGTTGACGGTCAAGACGTACGTGAATGATCCCGATCCAAAGCTTCCGTCTGCAACTCAGGTGTGGTTTGGGGCGGATTGGTTGGAGCGCGAGGTATACGACATGTATGGAATCGTGTTCGACGGTCATCCCAACTTCAAGCGTCTATTGCTCCCTCAGGAGTTCCAGTCTTTTCCTTTGCGAAAAGACTATCCGGTCAAAGGTCGCGGTGAGCGGCACAACTTCCCAGTGATCACACGAGCGGAAAGCTAAACGAGGATTCACCCATGCCATTGGAATTGATGGACAGACCTGATTTGGACTCTGGTCACAAAGAGGGGTTTTGGACGCTGAATTTCGGGCCGCAGCACCCTGCGACGCATACGACGTTGCGATTGGTGCTGCAGCTGGACGGGGAGATGGTGATGGATGCAGAGCCGGACATCGGTTTTCTGTGAGAAGCTCGGGGAAACCCTCGACTTCAATCAGTACGTTACCATCGTTGACCGAATGAATTACATTTCTCCGCTCGCCAATGAGATCGCTTGGCACCATGCGGTGGAGAAGCTGTTGGGCATCGAGTTGACTCCTCGCTGCAAATACGTGCGAACGATCTTCGCAGAGCTCATGCGTATTCACGACCACCTCCTCTGTACAGGGACTTGCGTCCTCGATTTGGGCGGAGCCACGGCGTTTATGTATGCGTTCAATGAACGGGAATACATTTACGAGATTTGCGAGCGAGCGTCGGGGCAGAGATTCCACACGTCCTACACCCGCGTTGGTGGGCTTCTGTACGACGTCACCGATGATTGGATCGAGATGGTTCGCAAGTTCTGTCGGAGCTTCCGAAAGGCCTACCGCGATTTCTCCGGTTTGGTCATGAAGAACCGAATCTTCGTCGAGCGTACCAAAGGGGTTGGTGTGTTGACTTACGACGATGCCATTGCGGGTGGCGCGACCGGGCCGGTTGCGCGAGCTAGCGGTGTTGTGCGAGATTTGCGTCGAGATGAGCCTTATCTGGCTTACGACGACTTCGATTTCGATGTTTGCGCCGCTCAAGGTGGTGATTGCTATGCTCGTTTCCAAGTTCGAATGTTGGAAATGTTGGAGAGTTTGAAGATCATTGAGCAAGCGATCGAGAATCTTCCTTCGGGACCTATATACGCTGAGGGGACCGGTAAGGAAGGATTGCCCGACAAGCGAGAAGTGTATCGCAGCATCGAAGGCCTCATTCATCACTTCGAAAACATCATGCCTAATAGGCAAATGCCTGCACCGAAGGAATCGATTTACGCGGCGACCGAGTCTCCTAACGGCGAGCTCGGTTACTACATCGTTGGAGACGGTTCTTTTAGAGCGTATCGCGCGAGAACCCGTCCACCCTCTTTGCTCCATTTCTCTCTCTTCCCGCGCATGATTCGGGGCTGCATGCTCAGCGACGTCGCGGCGGTCTTGGGAAGTATCAACATTATTGCTGCGGAGTTAGACCGATGAGCGAATTGAGTCCGAATGCCAAGAAAGTGATTGAAGATCACATTGGAAGGTATCCGAGCAAGCAAGCCGTAACGCTTCCGGCCTTGCACGTTGTGCAAGAGGAGACCGGATGTGTCAGTAATAAGGCCATGAAAGAGATCGCCGATATCCTCGGTCTTTCGCCGGCTCAGATCCATGACACGATGTCGTTCTACGGATTCTTTCGAACCGAGGAAGACCCCGTCGGCAAGGTCCGAGTTTGGATCTGCCGTTCGCTTCCTTGCATGCTCCGAGGGGGAGAAGAGTTGCTCGCTGAGCTATGCGAGCGATGGGGGATACAACCGGGTGGAACCACTGCTGACGGTCAGATCACGTTGGAGCTCGCCGAATGTCTCGGCGCCTGCGACGGTGCACCTTGTATGCTCCTCAATGATGAATTGAGTTTGAGAGTTGACGCCGACGAAGTGGAAAAGCAAGCGCGAGGGAACGGATGAGCAACACAGAATTCAAGCCCGTTTTGTTAGGTCGGGTTGGACGTCCCAACAGCCAAACGCTGGAGTCCTATCGAGCAGACGGTGGTTACCAGGCTTTGGCGAAAGCCCTATCGATGGCCAACACCGATGTGATCGAAGTAGTCAAGTCATCGGGGCTTCGCGGTCGAGGCGGTGCAGGATTCCCAACGGGGCTCAAGTGGACGTTCTTGCCCAAGGACGTGAACGGCCCCATCTATCTGTGCATTAATGGTGACGAGAGCGAGCCAGGTACGTTCAACAACCGAGTGTTGATTGAAGAGGATCCGCATCAAGTCCTCGAGGGAATTGTCATCAGCAGTTTCGCGACACGAGCGACGACAGCTTATTTCTATCTCCGTTACGAGTATGGTCGATGTTACCGAGTGTTGAAGAAGGCCATCGACGAGATGTATGCCAATAACTTGCTCGGCAAAAACATTCTTGGCTCGAACTACAGTCTTGACATCCACTTGCACCGAGGCGCTTGCGCTTATATCTGCGGCGAGGAAACCGGCCTTATTGAAAGCTTGGAAGGCAAGCGAGCTTGGCCGCGGATCAAGCCGCCGTTCCCTGCGATTGAAGGAGCTTTCCGACGTCCGACGGTTGTGAACAACGTCGAGACGATGGCCTGCATCCCTCACATTCTGCAGAAGGGACCTGAGTGGTTCATGTCGATGGGGGTTGCAAAGGACCCCAACAATCCTCGCGATGCAGGCTCGTACGGTCCCAAGCTCTATTGCATTAGCGGGCATGTGAACAAGCCTGGGTTGGTCGAGCTTCCCATGGGAATTTCGGCTCGCGATTTGATCGACAAGCATGCTGGGGGAGTTTGGAAGGGTCGCAAGGCGAAAGCGGTCGTTCCGGGCGGTATCAGTATGGGCTTCATGACCGAAAAAGAGCTCGACACCCCTCTCGATTTCAACGGACCGGGGCGCGTCGGATGCCTTGGGCTCGGAACGGCGGCGGTCATCGTGATCGACGATCAAACCAGCATGGTGGATGTGCTGTATAACGCGTGCCGATTCTTCGCCCACGAGTCCTGCGGTCAATGCACGCCATGTCGCGAAGGAACGGCTTGGTCGACGAAGATCTTGGAGCGCATCCGAGCGGGGCATGGCAAATTGAGCGACATCGATTTGCTGCTTGAGATATCGAATTCAATTGGAACGATCCCCGGCTCGACGATCTGCGGTTTGGCAGACGGAGCGGCTTGGCCGATCAAGACCGCGATCAACAAATTCCGACCCGAGTTCGAAGAGTACATCACCAGCGGTCGAAAGAGCGAAAGCCGGTTGCTGGCAGGCGCTCACTAAACATAGACGTTTTCCCTTTCACCTACTTACCACGAAAGCAATCCTGTGCCCAAGGTCATCGTTAACGATATCGAAGTCGACGCAGATCCCAAGGACAATTGCATCCTCGCAGCGCGGAAAGCGGGCGTAGAGATCCCCCACTACTGCTGGCACGAAGCGTTGTCCGTGGTTGCTTCCTGCCGAATGTGTTTGGTCGAAGTCGGTGAGAAGAAGCCAGATGGAACGATCGCCATGGGGCCTAAATTGGTCCCCGGTTGCCAGACCCCCATCAAAGAGGGGACGGTCATTAAGACCAATACCCCCAAGGTGAAGACGTCGCAGCAATTGACTCTGGAATTGTTGTTGCTTAACCATCCGCTCGATTGCTCCATCTGCGATCAAGCTGGCGAGTGCTACTTGCAGGACTACACCTACAAGTATGGCAAGGCGCACTCCAGACTGGATGAGCCGAAATTGCAGCGCGAGGACAAGTACCATATTGGCGAACAAATCGCATTGTTCACCGATCGCTGCGTCATGTGCACTCGCTGTGTCCGTTTCACTCGCGAAGTCGCTGGAACGGCTGAATTGCAAGTGGTTGCACGCGGAAGCCATGAAGAGATCGACGTCTTCCCCGAAACGCCTTGCAACAACAAGCTTGCAGGAAACGTTGTCGACCTTTGTCCAGTCGGCGCCCTTTGCAGCAAGGATTTCTTATACAAGAAACGCGTATGGTGGCTGAAGCACGCAGATAGCGTCTGCACTGGATGCTCCACGGGATGCAGCATTCATATCGATCAGAACGAAGATAAGGTCTACCGGCTGCGACCTCGTGAGAATCCGCTCGCGCAAGGGCACTTCATGTGCGATGAGGGGCGATTCGGATTCAAGTACATTCATGATGAACGACGATTGCTGTCCCCGAAGCTCGTCAGTTCCACCAACGGTGCAGCGAGTAGTTCTGTAGTAGGTTCATCGAAGGGGGCTGGCGGAGCGCAGTTTGCCGATCCTTGGAAGGATGTTCTCGCTACCACGCGGGCCAAAATCAAAGAGGCCATCAAGACCGATGCGAGAGGGTTCGTCGCAGTCCTTTCACCTTTCATGACGGTGGAAGAAGCCTATTTGCTCTCGTCGTATCTCAAGCAGCTGGATTCCCGGGTTCGCTTGGTTATGGGCCCGGTTCCCATGGTGGGTTCGGACGACATGTACCCTAAGGGGCCCAAGGGGGAAGCCCCTGAAGCGGGACGCGTCAAGTTCACGATTCGGGCGGAGAAGTGTCCAAATCGACTCGGTGTGGAAGCGATCTTGAGGCACTTCGAAGGGGAAGTGATTTCGGTTGCACAAGTCGTAGCGAAGGCAGATGCAACCGCTTGGTATTTCGTGGGCGGTTATCAGCACGGATGGGTGACCGAGTCGATCGACCGCGGAGTGGCCAAACCATCTTTGCTCATCATCCAAGACTTGTTTCCATCGCCGCTGAGTGAGCGAGCTGACATTGTCTTGCCGTCGGGCAGTTTCGCCGAGCGAGATGGAACCTACATCAACCACAGCGGATTAGCGCAAGCCGTTCACGCCGCCATTCGCTCGCCTGGAGATGCGCGTGCAGACAGTCGAATTTTCATGGAACTGACGGAGCGCACCGGTTTGTTCAATGCAACGGCATTGAGAAAAGAGATTGGAAATGCGATTCGAGCCCTCTCCGCTTTGAGCGTTGGAGATCTTGGAGAGCATGGCGTGAAGATTGGGGTCGCAACCAAAGAGCCGGTACTCGCCTAGCCGCGATTGCCCTGGAATCCATCATCGATACCGATAAATCAAAAGAACTGAACACATGGACTTGTACCAGACCTTGACCGAAATGTGGCCATCCCTTTGGCCAACGTTAGCGGCGATCGGAGTGATTCTCGCGTTCGTTCCCGTCCTGGGACTTTACATGACGTTCATTGAGCGGAAGCTAGCAGCGTACGTTCAAGATCGGATTGGACCCAACCGGGTGGGACCTTTCGGTCTCTTTCAAGCGATCGCGGACGGGATCAAGATTTTCTTGAAAGAGCAGATTATCCCGGATCACGTTTATACGTTCATCTACTTCGTCGCTCCGACCATCAGTCTGATGACAGCCATGTTTGCATTGGTTGTCATGCCGTTTGGACCTGTCCCGGTCGACTATCAAGAGGGATTCCGATTCGTGGTGGCACCGGGGATCGATATCGGCATCCTCTTCATGTTCGCGATCAGTTCCCTTTCTGCTTATGGAATCATCCTTGGAGGTTGGGCTTCGAATAACAAATACTCCTTGTATGGCGCGATTCGATCTTGTGCACAGTTCATCAGCTATGAGATTCCGCTGGGGCTCTCCATCATTGGCGTCATCGCCATTTCAGGCTCGTTGAATTTGGAGAAGATTGTTGCCGCCCAAGGCGGATCGATTTGGGATTGGAACGTATTTTGGCAGCCTCTCGCATTCATTGTTTTTTTCACCAGTGCGTTGGCTGAAACCAACCGGCTACCGTTTGATTTGCCGGAGTGCGAACAAGAGCTTGTCGGGGGATTCCACACCGAGTATGGCGGGATCAAGTTTGTATTGTTTTTCTTGGCCGAATACACGCACATCGTCACCGTTAGCTTTTTGACTGCTTTGTTGTTCTTGGGGGGATGGCATTTCCCCGGATTAACAGGACCGGTGGACGGATCGCTTGGCGGCATGCTGCTGCGAACGTTTGTGCTAGTCGCGAAGGTTGGCGGAGTCGTTGCCTTTATTATGTTGTTGCGTTGGGCGTTGCCGCGATTCCGTTTCGACCAGCTTATGGGGTTGGCTTGGAAGGGACTCATTCCCCTTGGACTCATCAATTTGGTCTTGGTCGCGATCGTTCTAACACTGGAGCTACCGAAGCATTTGCTTGCAGGCACAGCGTTGCTGTTGTTTGTCGCTGCCGTATTTAGCAGCTACCAGCTTCAACGATCCATGAATCAGACCGTGAATGCCAGAGCGTTGAACAACGGCGTACGAGGAGTTTCCGCATGACGACCAAGCGAGAGAAGACCGTAAAGTGGGGCGAAGAGCCTAAGATTGGTTGGGTCGAGGCCATGTATTTGCCGGCCGTGATGTCGGGGGTGGCTACCGCCGTTCGCCATGCTTTTTCCGGCAAGCCGATGACGCGTCAATATCCTGACGTCGAGCCTGAGATTCCTCCCAATTACCGGGGAGTGCACCGACTGAACCGGGACGAAGCGGGACGCGTGAAGTGCGTGGCATGCTATATGTGCCAGACGGCTTGCCCTGCGAACTGCATAGAGATCATTGCCGCGCCGGCTCCCAAGGACGATCCTCATTGGAAGGATCGAGACAAGTACCCAGCGACATTCACGATTGACGAGCTTCGGTGCATTTACTGCGGCATGTGCGAAGAGGCTTGTCCGGTCGACGCGATCGAGCTGACCAGCATTTACGATTTGACCGGGCTCTCGCGAGAAGAGATGGTCTTTGACAAAGAAAAGCTGTTGTCTGTCTTTGACAAAACGGTGCAAAGCGGCAAGGATCCGGTCCGAACGAATCGAGGCGTTCTGGGACCTGCCTCGGAAGAAGCCCAATCGGCGAAGCAAGGACCGCCTCCCCCGGGGCGCGGTCGACACGGCTGATCGTCCTCTCCTGTTGATTGATTTTGTTCCAACTTTTTCCTAACGAGTCCAACGTGCCTTACGAGCTCAAAGTATTCGAGTATCTCGAGCAGAGCGATTCGCATCTTGCGAACTTTTTGGCTCAAAGCGAGAGCTTGTCCGATGCCATCTCCAGCGCCGGCGATGCAATGAACCAGGCGGGGTGGAGTTGGGGGATGCTCATTCCCATTTTCTTGGGAGCGATCGGCTACCTCCTGATTCAAGAGGGGGTGGTTCGGGGCAAGGGCTTCATCGCGGGGGGCATCGCAGCTTGGACGGTATCTGCCGGAATCGCGCTCGCGTGGATGCCAGTCTCGTTGGATAGCTTTATCCTTTACGCGTTTTGCGCGTTGGCAACGGGAGGTGGGGTTGCATTCCTTACGGCGAGGCAACCTGTTTATGCCGCTCTCGGTTTCACGACCGCGGTTTTGTCTACCTCCGGTGTGTTGTTTATGCAGTCGGCGTTGTTCATCGCGGCGGCGACGATGATTGTGTACGCGGGTGCGACGATCATTATCTTTTTGTTCGTACTGATGTTTGCTCAGCAGTCCGAGTTGCGAGCATACGATCTCAATTTGACGAATCCGTATTTGGCCACGTCGATCGGCGTCGTCATGTTCGTAGCGATTGCGGTTTGCGTTTTGGAGCCCGGGACGATTCCGAGCCGACGTGCTGACGCGACCAGGCCATACAGTGAAGCAACGCTGGGTGCTGCCGAGGGCACGATTCCGATTACGGCCGGCACTGAGATGCCCCAAGTACCCAATCCGCTCGTTCCATCGATTCCAGATTCGACCGCAGAGCTTGGTCGGTCTCTCTACACAGATTACTTGGCTGCGGTTGAATTGGCCGGAGCTGTCCTTCTGGTTGCGACCATCGGTGCAATTGCCTTGGCGACCAGACCTGCCCCGGAGGTGAACGGATGAACGATTCCTTCATGACGAGTTTATTGATCTTCGCAGGCATCCTGTTTTCATTGGGATTTGTCGGTTTCTTAACCCGCAGATCGTTGATCTTGATGTTCCTGTCGTTGGAAATGATGTTGGCAGGAGTGAGTATCAATCTCATTACCTTTGCAAAGCACCATGGAAATTTCCAAGGCCAAGTGATGTCGATCATGGTTCTCTCCATCGCGGCATGCGAGGCTGCCATCGCGTTGGCATTGGTCGTTTCGTTGTACCGACGCAAAGCGACTCTCGATGTGAAGGAATGGGATGAGCTGAGCGAAACCATTGTTCCTGATGAACCGGAGTTCATTACGAAGATTTCACAGTCGGAAATGCACTTCCCGACGTTGACCCCATCTGGATTGGATCCAATGCAATCTCCAGTTCCCGCGGAATTCAAAGCGGAAATCGGCGCCGTTCAAGTTCCTTCCGAGAAGAAGTCGGAGGAGGTGACCCATGCCTAGTACGCTTGCGTGGATTGTTCCTCTCTCTCCCTTGGTTGGATGCATCGTTTGTGCCTTGTTGGCTACACGCGGGGACAAAAAGCTGGCCCATATCCCCGCAGTCTTGTCGCTGCTGATTTCGGCGATTGCCAGCGTGGCTTTGGTGTTCAACCAAGCTCAGGGTGAATTGGGGACGACGACCTTCGACGGTTACCGATACCTTGAGATCGGAAGCTTGACTCTGGATATCGCGTTAAAGGTGGACACCCTTTGCTTGACCCTCCTTTGTGTTGTCACTTGCATTTCGACCATGATCGCGTTTTATTCGCGAGACTAC
>JALOQZ010000184.1 GCA_025459245.1 Pirellula sp. | reverse complement strand
CCCGAACAGGCCATGCCAATTACCTCGTTTCCCACCAAGACCCCGAAGACATGTCGGAGCCCCTTTCCGGGCTCTTCGATGCTGTGCTCGTCGATGCTCTCTGTAGCGGTCAGATGCTGGTGGCGCGCGATAAGAGGGACGAAAACGCTTGGTCCCAGAAGCAGGTCCTCCATAGTGCCAAGCGGCAGAATCGAATTCTTGATGCGGCGCTGAGGATGCTGAAGCCGGGTGGTCGTTTGGTCTACTCCACATGCACGTTCGCCATCGAGGAGGATGAAGAGCAGATCTCCCGACTTCTGCAGCTCCATGCAGCCTCGTTGCATCCCCTCGAAAAGGAATCGCTATCCGCGTGGAATTCTCCGATGGGAAGGGGATGCTATCGACTCTGGCCCCATCGCGATCGATGTGCGGGTGGTTTTGCCGGTGGAATCGTGCTTGGGGAAATCGAACCAGAGTGGGATGAGAACGTCGGCGGCAAATCGGCTCGCTTTGCGAAGGGGAAAGGACTCCGTGGGCATCCTAAAGAGGAAAAGGAAGTCTTGAGCGAAGTATCCGGACTCGGTGAGGTGTCCCGGGATCTGCAATATCGGTTGTGGGGTGGAGAGTTGGCGCTCGCCACGCCGGACGCTTGGCAGCTTCTCGATCGGTACCACTGGCTCGGGAGTCCGATGACCGCCGCATTCCGCAAAGGGGAACGGTGGCTACCTTCCCATGCCCTCGCGCTCCTTCGACCCGCTGGATTCGAACCGACTCGTTGGATCGACGCGGATGGAGATTTTGCGACTCGGTATTTGCGAGGAGAAGTTGTCCCATTCGATCGAAGCGACTATGCCAGTGGCTGGCACGTTGCGAGATGGCGAAACAGCCCCTTGGGCTGGGTGAAATCGGCAGGCAATCGATGGAATAATCATTTGCCCGCATGGGCAGTGATGAACTCCATCGCCGATCCGTCGTAATCCTGGTGCAAGAATTCCTCTCGGTCGTTGACGGCCCCTTCCAACACGAATAGAGTGGGATGAGTAGCGTTTCTATTATTCGCTGGGACGTCTTTGTGTTTTCACACCGATTCATAACGATCTTACTACTCCTGGTCTATGGAGTACCTGCGGCGATTGGGCCTCATTGGCACCATCACGATCGTTCTTGCAATCACGAAAATGCCATTTGCGGTTCGACAAATACCGCGACCGGCTGCCAGTCTGAGGCAGTGGATCGGGATGGAAAAACATCGGATTCTTCCTCGGGTGATCGCTGTTGCTGCCACCACCGGTCACCTTATCGCAGCGGAACGCATCCCGAGGAATCGCGTTCAAAATCCAATCATGGCGGTGGTTGGTCAAGCGTGGCGGACGATTGCGGGCTTTGCTCCATTTGTATCCATCAGGCGCAATCCTCGATCGCAGCGGCTACCATTGCGATTACTGGCTTGGAGGACCGTATTGGGACGGTCGACTTCAGGACCGATTCACCGGTCCGATCTTTCGTCGCTACCTTGCATGCTCGCGGACCACCCGCAGCCTTCCTCTGCTCCTAGGGTAGAGGGTTTGACGGGGCTGATCCTGTCCAGCAGGACGGGTAAAATGTCAGTACCTCCAAGAGCGAGCTGTCCGTCTTGATTGCTTTGAGCTCGCTTCATCTCCTTCTTCGCTGAAGAGCATCGACTTCGTTTGTTTCAAGCCGGTTGTTTTTCTTCGCGTCGGGCATCTCAGCTTTCCAAAGTTGAGGATCCTGCGCAGCGAGTGGATGTGTCGCGATGCGTGCGATCAAACAGGATTGGTTTCGTTGGGCGAATCATGATTTCTGTCCCGGGCTGAACCGCTACGTTTATTGGCTGAAAGAGCCTGTGGGCTGGTTCATTCTCGCAACTTTGTGCAGCCTCCTGGTAGGTGCATTCTTGAGTCCGCTGGGCTGGACGGTTGCGATGGGACTGATTGGCATCTTGATCCTCGGGCTCGGTTTTCCTTGGATCGCCACCAAAGCAATCTATTGCGAATTAGCACCTCATCGCACCGAAGTGCACGAGGGAGAGTCGAGCCATTTAATCCTGCAAGTCACCAATCGGCTTCCCTTTCCCGTGATGGGGCTGATGATCGAAGGCTGGGACTCGACTTCCGAAGAAAGTTCTCTGTCCGGTACTGACAAATCGCTTGGCAGTGTGGGGCTTGCTCGCGTTCCTGGTTGGAGCAAGGCTTCGTATCGACTGCCGTATGTGCCCCTGTATCGTGGCAGATATCCCAAAGGACAGCCCAAGATTGCTTGCTCGTTCCCGTTCGGGATTTGGACGGCTCGTCGATCGTTGCACAAGGTGCAGCCCGTTACCGTCTGGCCCTTGCTGATCCCAGTTCAAGGATCGGTGGAGGTGTCTGGAAACAAACGAGCCGAATCGGGGTTCGGTCAGCGGGTCAGTACGACCGGAGATTTCCTTGGCACTCGAGACTTCCGACAAGGAGATTCGCTCAAGAGTATTCACTGGGTTCAATCCGCCCGCTTGGATCAATGGATCGTTTGCGAGCGAGGTGGTCCGCAACGGGAAACTTTGGAACTATGTTTAGATACCGGAACCTCTTTGGGGACCAAAGAAGAGCGGCGCGAAAATCTTGCTTGGCGAGTTCGCATCGCCGCGAGTTTGGTCGAGATCTTAATTGCCCACCATATTCCGTTTCGACTGTTCATCGATGGCGAACCGCGTGCTGTTGGGCTCGGTGGGCAAGCTCGCGAAGCTTGTTTCGACTTGCTGGCCGAAATCGATTTGGATGGCTCGAATCCATGTGATCGAAACAGCGGACGCACAACCGTTGGTCACAGGAATAAGAATGGCCAAGGGGTTGCTGGTCGATGGAGTATTCATGCTACCGGGGCCGATGGTGCGCAGCTCGATGCGCATCATGTTAGACTGTCGGTGGAACAAGGTGGGACAGGGATCCGAGCCGTCGATCAATCGCACGAGCGTTTAGTCCATCTCGATGAGGATATCGCGACCCAAGTCAACTATTTGCTGATGGAGGTAAATCGTGAAACCTGCTCAGCATGACCAATCGATGCACCTGACTACATCGGAGGGTAAGACCGCCAGTTCGATTGTTTCGGCAGAGCCAACGAAGCAGCGATACGTTCGTCGCCGGCCGGACGAGCGGCAAGAGCAGCAGTGGAACCGAGTGCGAAGCCGCAGGCCAAGCGTCGTGGCGATGGCATCGATTGCGATTTTGATCTTGGGGTTGCGTCGATCCGAGTATGAGAGCCCATGGGTGATGGTCGTGGAAGTATTGCTCTGCGGCTGTCTACTTGGAGTCGCCGTGGGGCTGCAACGAAGAATCAAGAAGGATGCCTTTCGCGGGAAAGACAAAGGGGTGGCGGTTCTCGTCGCCCTCTCCGTTGCAATGCCTTGGTTTGTCGATCAAGTCGCCAGAAGCTTGGGCTTTGGCAACGGATTTGAGATTGTGATGCTGGGGAGTTTGTTGTGGGGCGCGGTGGCGGGTAGTCTGTTGGCAACAACCACCCGAACGTTGGGTCTGTCGGTAATCTGCAGCGGCTTCTTAACGTTGTTCACCACGTTTATTTCCGATGATCTCACCACAACTTGGTTTGCCTACGCTTGGGGGGTGGTCTGTCTATGGTGGTTGGTCTCCAATCATTGGGAGAAAGTGGATCAGAACAGGGCCTACGATATCCAGTCTGGATGGGGGCATCGATTGGCTTTCTTGTTCGTTGGGTGCGTTGCGTTTGCGATTGGTACTGTTTTAGTCGCGGATCGCATTCCCGTACTGCGAAAGCTTCAAACGGAGATCATGCCAACCAGTGGAGGGACGACTGGTAAAGATTCCTCGGCGCAGAGAGGAGTCGGGAACGGCGATCAGTTGGTCGCAGCGCGTAGCAAGCCCTCCTCGTTCGGAGCGGTCGACTCGGACATGTTTCTCGATTCGGAGAAACCGAGTCTGTTCGATTTGTTCAGCGATGAATTCGGGGATGTGAAGAAGAAGGATCGGGTGGAGCAGACGCAAGCTTTGAACCCGAAAGAGGTGCAGGATCAAGAAGGCAATGTTGCGGAAGCAAATCAATCGCCCAAAGGGGGCGAATTCAGTATCGAACGAAAGGTTCCCGAGAAGCGATCCAATGTCAATGATATCGCCTCCGAAGCACTGATGTTCTGGCAGGGGGCTGCCAATAGCCACTTGGCTGTCGAGCGATTCGATCGATTCGACGGCGAAGTCTGGAGCTCCAGCTTGCAAGCCAGTAGCACCAGAACTCGCGTAGAGCCCAGGGAAGTCGAAATCGATGGGCAGCTATGGTTCGCACCAGGTTCCAAGTCGATGACCAGCTCGATTAGCCCCTTTGTCGGAGCAATCGCCGAAGCGATTAAGTTTACTCGCTACGGTTCGCCTGTAATTCCAACACGCGTCGGTACACAACTCTGGTGCATCGACGATATCTCGCGAGCGGATTTCTTCGAGTACGGTATGGACGATTCCCTCTCCATGCCAGGTCGGCAGCATGTTCCGGACTACACCGTCGTCCGGTTGATTCACAGCTGGATCGACATGGAAAGAGTAGAGGATTTGCTCGAGAACTGTGCGCCAGGTCGCTCGCATGCTTATGTACCACAAGAGTGCCAGTCGACTATCCATCGATTAGCTCACCGCTACGCGGGAAAGCACCCGCGAGGATGGAGTCAGGTGCACGGAGTTGTTCAAGGCGTCCGCGACAATTTTCGGTGGGAGCCCCATTTGCAGGAAGGCCCAAATGCTGACGAGAATGGCACCTCCCTCGAGCGATTCTTGAAGGATGGTAAAGGGCAAAGTTACCTATTCGCCACAGCGACTGCGTTAATGCTCGAGCACTTGGGCTACGAGACGCGACTCGTAACAGGCTTTTACGCTCGTTCGAAAAATGTCTTCGGCGCGGAACGGGACATTGCCATCCTGCCCAGCGATGTGCACGTTTGGTTAGAGATCCATGCAGGGCACGACTATTGGATTCCATTGGAACCTACACCGGGTTTTTATGAACCATCTTACACAGCGAGCTTGCGATACCGACTCTATCAAGCTCGCTGGTGGATTCTGTACGGAGCGATTGGGGCGGGGGGGCTGGCAGCTGCTGCTTATGCATTGCGAAGAGTCCTCTTCGATCTGTTCGCGTTGCTCGCTTCCCCGCTGTTGCACTTGCTAAGGGATCGGACTCGCGTCGAGTGGCTGGCTTGGCTGTTGGATACAAGGGCTTGGTTGGCGGGGCATCCGCGTCGAAGCGGGACGGTGCCAAAAGTGCACTTTCAATCCTTGGGAACGATTCGGGAGGATTTGAACGCGGAGCTTATCAAGTTCTTTCGCGCCTCGGATCGCCTCTGTTTCGGTGGAGCGACAGCGTTGGCTCGCGATGAGCGGCGAGCACTTCATGCGATATGGACGCGACTTACTACAAAACGTATTCAGGCTGGATTTCGTCAACGATAGGACCTGCATAGGATGACCATTACCCAAGAGAGAGCCGTGGATACGCGTCATGCCATATCCCGTTTAAGGACTCGATTGAATCAAGTACTGCTGGGCAAGGAAGAAAAGATTGAACTCGTTATCGCCTGCTTGATCGCAGGCGGCCACTTGCTGCTTGACGATTTGCCAGGCTTGGGAAAGACAACCTTAGCCAAAGCCATTGCGGAATGCTTTGGTGCCAAGTTCGCTCGCATTCAATGCACCCCCGACTTGCTCCCGAGCGATGTGACGGGATTCAATCTCTTCAACCAGAAAACTCGCGAATTCGAGTTTCATAGCGGCCCCGTCTTCTCAGATATCTTGCTCGCTGATGAGATCAATCGTACCACTCCTCGTACCCAGAGCTCGTTGTTTGAAGCAATGGCGGAGAGGCAAGTAACGATCGATGGGGTATCGCGATCCCTATCCGATGCATTCTTTGTGATCGCCACGCAGAATCCGATCGATAGCCATGGCGCCTATCCATTGCCCGAGGCTCAATTGGATCGCTTTGCCATGAAGCTAGAGATCGGGTACCCGGATCGAGCGGCGCAGCTAGCGATCTTGAACCAAACCAAGAAGCGAGACGATATGGCCGCCGAGAGTCCTCTGTCGATTCAATCGTTGCGAGACTTGCAGGAGGTCGTCGCTAATTGTCGCATCACAACGGAGCTGCAAGAGTATTTGATCACGTTGTGTGAAGCGACACGCGACCACGATGCCATTCGTCTGGGGGTTAGTCCTCGGGGAATGTTGATTTGGCAACAAGTAGCGAAGGCGTGGGCGGTCTTGCAAGATCGCGACTTTGTTTTGCCCGATGATATTCAGAGTGTTGCGCAGCCTGTACTAAGCGTTCGATTGGTGACCCGGGGCCAGAACGCGACGACTTTGATCGATTCCATCCTTCAAGAGACCAAGGTTCCCGATTACCGATGAATACACCGTCGTTAAAAAGTAATTCGTTGCGATACGCTCCTTGGATGACTTGCCTTTTGATCGCCTTGATCGGCTGTGGGGGAGAGAAGGAGTCGCTGCATGAGTTGGAGCATGAAATACCTGCTCATTGGCCAACCGATTTTCCTGATGCCATCACGAAGATGGAGCAGCGGGTTGGGACATTGAACTCGACCCACCGTTCCAACGAGACGCAAACCGAGCTGATGGAGATCGTGGGGTGGGTCCCCGAGATCGCTGCCGATACCGATTTGCCAGAGGAAGCTTGGGTACCGATCTATCGTGTTTGCGAGACGTTGCGAAAGCATCTTGAAAAGAGAGATGTCGACGTATCGGCTTATCAAGAAGACTTTGATCGATTGTATGGTCTGCTCCGAGAGTCGCAGTTGGAGTTGGAGAAAAAGAGACGGATGGCGGAAGCAGCTCAGCAAGGAGAGGCAGGGTGATTGCCTTTCCTATCCCCATAAGCCGCTTTGGCGCTAGCCGCGGTTTTCGACAGATTTCGGTGCTATCCCCATGAGCCGCTTAGGCGCTAGCCGCGGTTTCCGGATGGGCTAGCAACCATTAGCTCAAACACTCAGAAGTGAAATTCAATCGCGAATCAGCGAGGAAATAGAGATGGATGTAGTGGTTCTCGGTGGTTTGGTTCGAGGGGTGCAAGGCATCTCGGCGGCTGCGGCGACGTTGGTCGTTGGCCTCTTTGTAGCGGCACTGCTTCGCTATTACGTTGGGCCTGAGGGGACAAGGCGACTATTCGGCGGAGATGGTTTAAGGTCGTTAGCGCAGTCTTGGTTGATCGGCATGCTGTTGCCGGTCTGTTCGATCGGAGTGATTCCGATCTTGCGCGAGATGAAGCGGATGGGATTGCGTCCAGGAGCCATTACGGCGTTTGCGTTATCGGCCCCGTTGTTCAATCCCCTTTCGTTGCTCTATGGGTTGACGCTGTCCAGACCCTACGTGATTCTCGGTTTTGCGTTCGGTTCGTTAGCTGTGGTCACCATTTTGGGGACGGTTTGGGATCGATTTACATCGTGGAAGAGTCCCGAGTTAGGAGAGTCGAAGCTACCGGTAGGTTTGGGTCGGTTAGGTGCTTGTGCGATCCACATGGCGCGAGAGCTTTTTGGCCCCTCGGGACTGTATGCGTTGGTCGCGGTACTAGGGCTTGTGTTGTTAGGAGCCGCGTTGCCTCACGGTGCGTTGCAAAGTTCCGTCGAGCAACTGGACCCCATGGCTCCATTGACTATGGCCATTGTATCGATTCCGGTTTATGCACCCCCGATGTTGACTATGAGTCAATTGGGGATGATGTTCGATCATGGGAATTCTCCCGGCGCAGCTTTTTGCTTGTTGCTATTGGGTACGGGGATGAATCTCGCGACCTTGGCGTGGATTGGCAAGAACTACGGTTGGCGTTCGACGGCGATTTGGTTTGGAGTTTTGATGGTGGTCGTGGTGGGGTGTGCGTATGCCATTGAAAGGCCTTTGATACCGCCAGGAGTGGAGCCCGCGGGACATACGCACGCGTTCGATATTTACACCAATCCGCTTCACTCTGGGGAGGCCATTGGGTTTGCACGCTTGCGAGAGGAATTGCAAAAGACGATTGGGTTGTTTGATGCGATAGGGTTAGGGTTGCTTGGGGTTTTGGCGATCGTAGGGTGGGTGGTAAGCAAGCCGTGCAAGCAAGTGATAGATCGATTTTTAGAGACGTTACCGAATCGGGTGAGGAGCAAGGTGAGTGGCGGATTGGATCGGGATGTTCCGCCGGTGGTGGTTGGTATGACAGGAGTCGCGGGGTTGTTT
>JALOQZ010000183.1 GCA_025459245.1 Pirellula sp. | reverse complement strand
AGCGACGTAGGGCAAACAGGAAAGCGATACTCGATCGGATCCTCGATGGTGATGATTCGACATCCCCCACGTCGATTGAGTCTCTGAATAATCATGGCGAGCGATGTACTCTTGCCAGCTCCCGTTATACCCGCGAACAGAATCAGTCCGTGTGGAAAATCAATCAACCGTCTGGCTACCTCTTCTGGAAATGAGGACCAAGCGAAACTCGGTATCTGGTCAGGGATAAAACGGATACACGCTCCGAGCTTCCCGTAACTCAAGAAGAGATTGATCCTCAATCGAATGGTCTCACCTTGAAAGCGGACCGCAATGGCTAGATCGCAATTCTTTTCCTTAGCGATACGCTCGAGCCGCTCCTCGGCAACAATGGGTTTAAGTGCTGTCCGGATCCTGCTTTGACTTAGCGTTGATTCCTCGATCGGCACTAGCTTGCCAAAGCACCGGAGCATGGGCGGATTGTCGGCGATTAAATGCAAGTCCGATGCTGCCCGGCTGGCACCTTTTTCAAACCACTCCCGAAACTCCCCCTCAATGTCATTCCAATCCCATTCAACAGACATCACTCCCCCCGATAGGCGCGTTATAGACGTCGAACATTGTTTCATTCGTCATGACGGCTATCATAACCACACCCGAGCGGAAGCGGTGCTGGCATGGAGTTCCTTAGTTGCTACCAATCTCTTCACAAGGCTGATCGAACGTGTGCAAGTACCAGAGCCCTATCGAACGATTCTGCTCGAGCGAAGGGCATGTTATTTATTGGGGGAATGTCCAGGCTGTCCTTCGTGATTGCATTGAAAATCATTCAATCGATCTGCTTTTCGCCGATCCTCCCTACAACATTGGCAAGCAGTACGATACGTTTTTAGATCGATGGGAATCGGACGAGTCGTATGCCAGATGGTGCTGCGAATGGCTCACTCTGTGCCTTGAAAAATTAAAGCCGGATGGATCGCTCTACTTAATGACCAGCACACAAGCGATGCCGTATCTGGATCTCTTCCTGCGCGATCGCACCACTGTTCTCTCTCGCATCGTGTGGCATTACGACAGCTCCGGTGTTCAAGCGAAACGAAAATTCGGCTCGATGTACGAACCGATACTTCATTGCGTGATGAATCCAAACAAATACACCTTCAATTCCGAATCAATACAAGTCGATGCACCGACAGGATCGAAGAGGAAGCTGATGGACTACCGCAAATCGCCACCGGTTCCCTACAACACATCCAAAACTCCCGGGAACGTATGGTCTTTTCCCCGGGTCCGCTATCGCATGCCGGAATACGAAAACCATCCGACCCAAAAGCCCGAAGCGCTCTTGGAACGCATCGTTCTCGCGAGCAGTCACGCCGGTGACACCGTCTTGGACTTGTTCTCGGGTACCTTCACGACGAGCGCAGTTGCAAAGCGATTGGGAAGACGATCCATCGGCATCGAACAATCGCCCGAGTACATCAAGATCGGTTTGCGGCGTTTGGCTATATGCGACACGTTTCAAGGCGAACCGCTGATGCCTCTCCACAAACCATACGTTCGCAAGAACGGAACAAGGCTTCCGAGCGGTTCCGAAGATCACTAGCCGTTTTAGACGCTCGGAACTGTCTCGCTTGGGTGTTGGATAGGGCCGGTATGGGCCGCTTTGCGCAAGAGTAAGAGCTCGGCGTGCAATCCTGGTCCAAACGCGATTACCAAACAGTGCACCGATTTGTTTCGAACTGTCGAAAGCGCTCGATGGATTCGTTCCAAAATAAAGATCACTGTCGGTGAAGACATGTTACCGCATTGACGGAGAATCGCCCGCGAGTTCTCCATCTGGCTAGAGGAAAGCGAAAAGGCCGTTTCGCAAGCGTCCAGAATGCGGGGGCCCCCCGGATGGATTGCCCAATGGTCGATTTCGCCGATGCCGAGCCCGTGTGTTGCCAGCCATTCATGAACGGGGCTCCGGAGATTCCGACTAAGCACTTCTGGTACCTCTGGCGAAAGCTGCATGACAAATCCATGATCGCTTATCTTCCAAGACATGTAGCGATCGGTACCGGGAAGCCAAATGGAATGTGTTGAAACGATTTCCCAGTCGTCCGGATGGGAAACATGGTTTCGCTCTGCGTGCGACACGATGACTCCCGCTGCACCATCAGCGAACAACGCATTGGCTACCAACTGTTGCGGATCGTCAGTGTATTGCTGGTGAAGACTGCAAAGCTCCACGGCTCCTACAAGTGCAATTGCGTCTGGACTCGCACGAACGATCTGGTCCGCCGTCCTCAATCCGTTGATCATCCCGTGACACCCCATGAAACCAACATGCGTTCTTTGCACGTTCGGATTTAACCCAAGCGATGTCATTAGCTGATGATCGATCCCCGGGGAGCAGAATCCCGTGCATGAAACCGTGATAAGATTGCGAATGTCCGAAGCTTGAATACCCGCGGCCAAAACCGCATTGCGACATGCTGGCTCCAAAAGAGCAGAAGCATACTGCTCATACGCAGCCATGCGCGCACTGGTGGTCGGCCCGTTCGGTGTGTCGCGCCGGTGACTGTAGAATTCTTGTCGAAAAGGTTCGGTTCCAGCCTGCTGCTGCAACAAGACAGAATAGCGATGTTGGACACCTGATTTTCTGTAAAGAGCCGGGAGCGCATGGTTCCAGCGAGTGCTGATCTCCAGCGAACTCGCAAGACGAGCAGCATCTTCTTGCTCGATGCCGTTGGGTGGAAGCTGGGTTCGAAACGAGCGCAAAAACGCCGTCATTGCATTGCCTTTTTCATGAGAAATCGTCGAACCGGAGGACAGGCATCCAGTCCTTTCAGAATCCACGCACACCTTCTGGGGCTTCTCGATTGGGCAGCAACCCAGTTTGCGACCCATTGCTTTGTAGCTCTTTCGCGCCGAGCCCAACGATCCCACCGAAGGACCCTATCCGAGTCCTCGCTGCTCCCCTTGCTGCAAACGATCTCAGCAAGCTGCTTAGCGCTCTCCAGGGCCCAGGACATTCCTTCCCCCGTGAATGGTTCGACATAGCCTAGGGCATCGCCGATTAAGTATGTCTTTCCCATCGCGACGACCGTAGACGTGCGTGTCAATGCTGGGGTGGCAGACCAGTTCAACTCCAGATCCTTTATCTGACCATCGCATCGGCAGTCGCCGAGAATGGAGTCGACCACCTCGGCAATGCCTCCAGAGGATCGCAGCTTGTCGGGAGCGATCGCAGCGGCAAAATCAACTTGCCCACCGTCGGCAAGGCATATTCCGAGATAACCAGCTCGTCCTATAAGCATATGTAACTGTTTCTTGTCAACCAAATCGAGAAGCCAACCACTGCTGGGCAACCTAGCTCGGAGCAATTCAATAGGACTAAGTGCATGGACTCCGATCCGAGACCCCTCGGTAATGTGCTGGGTCCATCGATCCTCTTGTTGGATGGGTGATCGCGTCAAACCCGCAGCGACTACTACCATTTTTGCGGATATTTTTTTTACGCACTCTGGCGCATCGACTTGTTGAATGCGTACGATGGCTTCCTGCGATTCACCCGCGTCAAGAACTGTTCCGCGAGTTCGCCATTGAATCTCACAACCCGACGACAATGCTTCTTGTGCAAGCGTTTCATCAAGTGTCGAACGACGAATACTGACCATGCTCGGAATCTTCCATGACGACACATGCTGGTCGCAATGGACGACAAAATCGGTTATCGCGATTCCCTCATGAAGAACTTGGCCCAGAACACCGAGCTCTCTTAAATGGTTTTGCGCGCGGTGATTGAGACAACCGCCGCATACCTTCTCGCGTGGAAACGATTTTCCTTCAATCACTAGAACGCGAAGCCCGCTGCGCACAGCTCGTATGGCGAATCCCAAACCCGCGACACCTGCTCCGATGACAATGCAGTCCCACGATTCGGAGACTGTATTCTGTGGATTTCGCCTTTGCCCGTTCTGACTATCCATGGGTGCGTTCCCAAGTAAACAGCATTCGAGCGGGCCAACATTTGCGTACCTTGACCGGATGCAACCCCGCCACGGCCGCAACCTGCTGGATCTCGGATGCAGTAAAGGCGGCTTTCACAGACTGGGGGCCATCAAAGTGCACAACACGTGATCGCGAAAGGAGCCTGCAGCCGACTTGGGCTAAGAGCCATCCGTACCGGGAGCGAACCAAGTCATCGATGAGGAAGACATGCTCTGTGAGCGAGGACAGCTTTGTCATTAACTCCAGCGCTTGGCCTTCTGTAAAGTGATGCATGAAAAGGGAGCAATAGACGAAATCGAAGGGGCGAGAACCTCGCATACTCTTTGGTGTAGTATCGAGGGCGTTACGAACTTCGAAATGAATCTCGCATGGATTTGAAGTGACTTTCGTACGGCGATCCCGATTCGCGATGGCCTGTTCGATAGCGGTTTGACTGAAATCCCAACCGGTCAAGGTGACTGCGAACCGTTCTGCAAGTCTTCTAGCAACGGCGCATGCAATATCCCCGCTTCCGCACCCAACATCGAGAACACGGCAGCGATCCAAACCCCGCCGCTGCATTTGTTGATCGATCTCGCTTGCGATTCGGCCGACGGTACCACTTAACCAATTGATGCGCCGCAAGCCCGCGAGAGCACGATGATGCTCTTCGCTATCGAGATCGGGGTCATCCATCCATTCGGGTACTAAATTTCTTTCTCGCATCTATGTGTCCGAACGGGAGAGCTTGGAATCGGATTGCCTGTTAGGGGCGACCCAATGACCGAAACGAGTTTGAAGTAGAGCTGGCAAAAGGAGCAGATCACCGACCAAAGCCAGCGAGAGAATGGAGATCATCAATCGTGCAAATTGCTGTGTCGGATTGAACTCGGCGAAGAGAAAGGGAATCATCGCAGAACAAGCGATAACAGTGGTTTGGATCATGGCTGGAGCGCACGCAGCAAACGTTCTTTCTACTGCCTGTTGCGGCGCGAGTCCCTGCGATCTTTCCTGTCGATACCAGCAAATGAAATGGAGCGTATCGTCAACGGCGATTCCGAGCGCTACACTCGCGGTCAAAATCCCTGCGATATCGAGCGAATAGCCGAGCCATCCCATCGTCCCAAAAGCAAGCGTAACGGGTAACACATTCGGCAACATCACCAGCAGTCCACCTCGAATACTCTGAACGACCCACATCATCACCGGAGTGATGAGCAGGAAGGCAGACATAAAGCTATTTCCTAGGTCGGAGAGAAGAGCGATCTGGGTTTCATGCATCACGGGTGCTAAGCCAGTAATCGATAACGTGGCCTCCGAGGCCGTTTCCTCAAGCTGCTTAATGGTCGCTCGCTCTATCGTGTCGGTCGCCTCGCGGTAGCTCGTGGGTTCTAAAGCCGAAACCTTGGCAGACAACCGCCATGCAGTGAATTGATCATCCAGATAGACAAATCCACGCTCTTGCAATTGAGGCAACGCGCTTTCAATTCGCTGCTTCAATACACCACGTCGAACGGCCCCACGCACACCACGCGTCTCTTCGATCTCGGGCAAAAATAAAAGTGCAGAAGCTATCCCACCTACATCTGGCAGTTCACTCACTTCACTTTGTACGGCCGAAACCAATCGAACTTGGTCCAACACATTCACTGAATTATCTCGAGGAAACTTCAATAGGACCTCTACCGATGCAATCGGCCCTAGATGAGATTCAAACCAAGCCATGTCGAGCGAGACAGGGTCATCGGGGGGAAACAGATCACAAAATTTCGTCGATGCCTTTAAGCTCGATAAGCCTTGAACGGCAACTGCGAGCGACAATAAGCTCACGATGGAAATCGATCCTGCATGGCGTGTCTGCCATCGCAGATATCCACGCGATTTGTTCGCGAAAGACGATTTACGTTTATCGACATCAGACTCCCTTGCAATCGCGGATTCTTCTGATCGCAACGGTGGCCTCGCTACGCCGATCGCATAGGGAAAGTAGACCAGCAGCATGGCGGTCGCAATTCCAAGAGACACACCGGACAACCCTCCGAATTCGCGAATCGGAGACAACTCACTTACCAGGAGTGAGCCCATGCCTAGCATTGTGGTTCCGGACGAAAGGACACATGGCCAGAATCCATGCCGCACAGCCTCCCAGCCCGCTCCCTGCTTTGTCGCTTCGTTCGAATGGCGTTGGTAGTTCACCAGGTGAATAGCGCCCGAAAGCGTCAGCATGAATATCAATGTCGGCAATACAATCAACACGGCACTGAACTGAAAACCGCCGTAGTAAACCAGCGAGACGGCCGCAAGCTGGCCCGCCGTTGCCAGCAAAAAGGCGATCAACGCATAACGCCAGCTGCGTAGTAGAAAACACGCAACCAAGACCGCAGCAATAGACGATGGTGCCACTAATTGCGACAAACTCTTCGCCGCCGCCACATCAATGGCGTGCGCCTCGTAGATGGAACCAACCATCCGCAACGATTCGCGCCCAAGCGATTTGGTTTCATCTGCCGCGATCTGCACTCGCTGGATTAACTCCCCATGGTTCTTTACCCCCAAAGGGGTCGCCGTCAGAAAGACGGCGCAGGTTCCATCGGCACCCAGTAGATTGCCGATGAGACGTGTGCGAGCTTGCTCACTCGAAAGGTTCAATGGATCGCTCTGAAGCGATTCCAAGACCTCATTCGTTGTAACAACCGAATCTATAAAGCCAGCATTTAGCACCGATTCACGCAGCTTATCTGCAAAAACCTGCACGCGAGCATCTTGCTCTTGCGCACCATCCCAAGAAATTAAAAGCGACTGATCGCTACCAAACTCTTGCTGGAAACGATCGTATCTCTTCTTCTCAGGTCGCGAACTGGGTAACCATTCATGTACACCGGCCGAACCGATCGGGAGATTCAAGGTCGCGTTTAATGCAAACGGAACGGCAGCCAGGGCAATTAACGCGACCATCCAAGTTCGCTGATGCAAATTGTTCACGGTTTATCTTTTCCGACTAGCCAGCTAGGCCACTTGCATGTTAACGTGATCAGCATGCTTCTTTTTGCAATCGGCGCTCCATTGCATACAGTCTCATCGTAACGACGAAAGGATTTCTAGGTGAGAGCAAATCTTCCAATCTCGATGGTGTTGCATCCCATTCCTTGGTTTCTCAAGCGTTCCCATGCGATGCGAGCCAGCTACGCAAACTGCATGAAAAGCTGTTTTTTTCTTGCGTTTCTCTGCTTTTACGCACCGTCAATTGCACAGGAGCCAACTGAAAAGAAATGGGAGCCAGGAGAGCTCAACACCCAGTTCAGCAGAGTTTTTGTTTTTGTCGACAAAGCGGGATTGGTTGGACACCAGCATGCTGTCGAAGGGAGAATAAAACAGGGGCAACTATTTGTTAATACCCAATTGCAAAACTCGAAGAAGTCATCGATTGTTTTTGATATGAAAAGCTTTGATGCAGACACGCCTCTTGCCAGGAAATACCTGTCAATACAAAGCGAGATCGATGAAGAAACGAGAAAGAAAGTAAATGACAATATGCTTGGTCTCGAAATACTTGCAGTCCAGCAGTATCCTGAGGCCAAGTTAGAGAACGTAAAGTGGACGCCCACTGGAAAGATGTCGAAGCGAAATCTGCCTGAGCATTTGCTTGAGGGAGACTTCACCTTGCATAAGGCAACTCGACCGATTCAGGCGCTGTGCGATGTTGAGCAGAAAGACGGATGGCTGCATATACGCGGTGCATTCCGAATTCTGCAATCGGAGTATGGAATCAAACCTTTCAGCAAAATGATGGGGGCTGTCGGCGTCAAGGACGAGCTCCGAATCTATGGAGATCTCTGGGTAGTACCTCAACCATGATTGAATGCCCCACCATCGAGAAACGTGTCATACGAAATCATTACGATGTAAGCACGCTGTTCTATCGACTCCTCTGGGGGCCGCATATTCACCATGGCTTTTGGGAGGGGAATGAAACCCCCGCCTCGGCTCAAGTGGCATTGACGGAAAAGCTCGCGAAATTGGCTGAGATTCGCAATGGATCGGTTGTTTACGATATCGGATGCGGAATGGGAGGTTCATCGATTTGGCTGGCGAGAAATCGAAACTGCCAAGTCACAGGAGTGACCCTCAGCCCCGTACAAAAGCAATGGGCAACGATGGCTTGCTTTGGGCGGCCTTTTCAAAACAAACCAGTGTTCCGATGCGAAGACGCGGAATCGATTTACTTTGCACCCGAATCCGCTGATTACGTTTGGAGCATCGAATGCACCGAACATTTGTT
>JALOQZ010000182.1 GCA_025459245.1 Pirellula sp. | reverse complement strand
GGGGATCAAACAAAAAAGAAACGAGTCAGGTGATAGAAGATCGGGGCCGAGAAACAGAGCGTGTCAATGCGATCCAGCACCCCCGCATGCCCCAATACCAGTGATCCGTAATCATGGACCCCTCGATCCCGTTTGATCGCGCTCATCGTCATGCCGCCGGCGAATCCAAGCCACGCGACGACGATGGCCATTGAAGCCGCTTGCCATGGCGTAAAGGGGGTTACCCAGAAAAGAAGGGCGCCGACAATCCCCGTCGACAACGAACCGCCCATCAGACCCTCCCAAGTGCGAGAGCTGCTCACGTCTTTGGCGATGATCCGATTCCCCTTGATCCGACTCCAAGTCCATTGAAAGACATCGGAGATCTGCGAGATCAAGATGAAGAAGAAAAGGAGGCCCGCGTTGCTACCATTCCAAGGCTCTCCTTCGCTCGTGGAAAGCCGGAGATCCAACAAAGCGGGTGCGAACGATAAGCAGTAAACGCAAATCAACAACCCGGCTTGTATCTGCGCAGATCGTTCTAAAAATCGTTTGTGATCACCCGCCATGGCAATCCGAGCGGGGATAAAAAGAGATGCGTATACCGGAATCATAATGCTGTAGATTCCATAAAGATCGATCGATTCATCCGGGCGGATGTTCCAATGCGAGATCGCGATCAATACATACTGCAACGGCGTAAAGACAACCAAACTCCAGAATAGAGCCCGATGATCCCCCCTCCGCGTTGGAGTCATCGTTATGAATTCTCGGAACGCCCAAAAGGAAACCAATCCAAACAGAATGATTGTCCCGATGCGGTGCATGAAGAGCCCTGCGATCAAGATCGCAAACATCAACCACCAAGCCCACAATCTGTGAACAAAGCGCTGCACCAAAGCTGGATTGATGAGCGGATTCGGGGTTCGGGTTAAGTAGTGAGCGACTGAGGAAGCAATTCCCAAGACGACGAGCACGACCGTGGCAAGCATGATCGTAGGGAAATCGAACCAGAGCGCTTCTGCCGGGCCTTTTTCCGCGTTTTTGTCGCTGAGCGTCGGCTGAACGATAACGGCTTGTTGATCGGACTCGTCGCGGTTCACCGCTCCGTTTCGATCGGTGCTGTTTTGGCCTTCATCGCTAGAGGCTTTTGCTTCGACGCTCGGGGATTTTGGCTTGGTGTTTGGCGTTGATTCCTGAGCATTTGTTTTGGGTTCATCGGGAGCGGGTATCACCTGCCCAGGAGCGCCGCTGGATGGCAATTGGCTTTCGGCTGGGGGGGTAGATTCCGGAGAAGGTGTAGACGTATCCGAGGGTGTGGGACTGGTAATCCCCTCCTCTCCACTCTTCTGCGATTCTGCCTGTGCGAAAACCAAGTTAAAAATTAGCATCTGCGTCTGTCGGTTCATGAATGCGATATCTCCGCTATATTATCAGGAAATCTCGCGATGCCGAGTCGTGAACGCAACTTTATACCCTTTAACAACTTACAGAGGATCCATGCGAATCCGCCTCGGAACTCGTCAAAGCCCGCTTGCTCTTTGGCAGGCCCATCATGTTTCGAGTCTTCTCGAGGCCCAAGGGCATAGGGTTGAGCTGATCAAGATCACCACATCGGGCGATGTATCCACCACACCGCTGGGCTCTTCCGGGGGCGTTGGTGTCTTTACCAAGGAGATCCAGAGAGCTCTTCTCGACGACCGATGCGACTTGGCCGTCCACAGTTTGAAAGATCTGCCGACAGCCCCTGTTCCAGGTCTGCGCCTAGCGGCTGTGCCTCAGCGCGAAGAGGTCGCCGACTGCCTTCTCTCCAGCCGATTCACTTCGTTGGATTCGCTTCCAGAGGGAGCGAGAGTAGGGACTGGATCACCGCGACGCCGAGCGCAACTGCTCCGGTTGCGACCGGACTTGGAGTTGTGCGAGATTCGAGGGAACGTCGACACTCGGATCAAAAAAATGGAGGGAGGAGAGTTCGATGCCATTTTGCTTGCTTATGCTGGCCTTCATCGATTGGAGCTCGATGCTCGCATTACGCAGAAGTTCACGACGGAAGAGCTTTTGCCTGCAGTCGGTCAAGCGGCTCTCGGGCTAGAAACTCGCGACGAAGATTCTGATCTGACCAAGGCTGTCGAGTCGCTTCGGCATATGGAAACACACTTTGCCGTTCTTTTGGAAAGGACACTTCTCAGAACGTTGGAAGCTGGGTGTCTCACCCCGCTTGCAGCCTTAGTGAGCCTCGATGAAACGACGATTACCCTTACTGCTCGCGTCTTCTCGGATGACTTCACCGAGATGATCGAGCAGCGATGGAGATGGGAACGCCCCGCCTCGCTTGAGCTCTTGCATGCAATTCACTTAGGAGAGCAATCCGCCGCGGATCTCGATGAACTTGGGGCAAGCGAGCTCATCCATCCAGAACGTTTCTAAGTAGCCTATCCCAAAACCATTAGCCGTTCTGGAGCTAGCCGCGGTTTCCGATGGTTTTCGGATAGGCTCTAAGCAGGCTTTGAATGACTGCTTAGAAACGTTTGTGTCGCTCGTATCTGTGCTAGGCAGACGGTGTCGACCAAGCGAGCAGCTGTTCGAGTCCAGCTCGGGCGCAGAAGTCGCCAAAGGACTCGGATTCTTGTCGATCCGACTTGAACTTCTCGAACAAAGGTCGAAGGGTGGTTACCAGCTCTTCCAATGGAATGAGATCCTTGAAGATAAACCCGAGCCGGGTGCCAAGCCGTGTACCGCCGACGAAAATCGTGTACTTGCCTTTCGCTTTGCCCACAAAACCGATGTCGGAGTTGTAGGGACGAGCGCATCCATTCGGGCAGCCCGTCATTCGAACGGTAAAGAGTTCTTTATCGAGCCCTAGCTCAAGAAGTACCTTCTCCATCTCGTCCATCACTTGAGGCATGACGCGTTCGCTTTCGGTGATCGATAGCCCGCAAGTCGGCAGTGCTACGCAAGCAATCGACCATCGTCGAACGTTCGAAATTTCTTCGGAGAGCGGCAGCCCTCGCTTCTTGATCAAGCTCGAGAGTCTCGCCTTGTCCTTTTCTTCGATGTTGCAGAAGATGATGCTTTGGTGGGCCGTCAAGCGAATCTCGGGCTGAAGCTCCGTGCAGATATCTCGCAGGGCCGCCTTCCAGGCTCGATTCTCGTTGTCGTAAAGCCGACCGTTTTCGACGTTGAAACCATAGAACCAACGTCCATCTCCTTGCTCATCCCATCCGATGTGGTCGTTGTGTTCTGTCACATCGTCTTCGGTGCAATCGGCTAGTTTCGCGCCGTAATACTCTTCCACCTTCGATCGGAACCACTCGATTCCCTTATCGTGAATCAGGTACTTCAAGCGAGCTCGCTTGCGATCATCGCGATAGCCGAAGTCCCTCTGCACCTTGACAACGGCTTCCGCGATCGGAACCGCTTGCTCGTTGGTCACAAATGCCATGCGAGAAGCGAGCCGTGGGAACGTCTTCTTCGCACTAGGGGTAACGCCCAATCCGCCACCGACGACAACGTTGTACCCGATGACTTGACCGTCGCGGACCACAGCGATGTAGCCTAAGCAATTCGTGTAAACGTCGGTGCAATTGTCATCCGCAAGAGCGATTGCCGTTTTGAATTTGCGAGGCAAATAGACTTTTCCGTAGATGGGTTCGAACTCTTCGTCGCTCCCTCCCTCCAATGTCTTGACTCCGGTTTCTGGATCCTCAAGCCACAGTTCGTAATAGGCTTTGGTTCGAGGGGCTAGGTGCATCGCGATGTCATACGCGAGCTTTTGAATCACGGGCCGTACGTTGTCGCGATACGGGGCTGGGCAAGCCATGACGTTTCGATTGACGTCCCCGCAAGCGGAGAGGGTGCTCAGCTGGATGTCGTTGATTCGTTTGATGCAAGCCCGCAAATCGGACTTGAGAATTCCGTGCAGCTGTAGCCCTTGTCGTGTGGTCACCTTGAGAGTGGTGTTTCCAATTTCGTCGCACAAATCCAAGTGCGCCAATAGCTGTTCGCTGGTCATGATCCCGGCCGGAATCCGGCTGCGAACCATAAAGGAATAGGCCTTCTCGCTCTTGCCCGATTCGGTGGCCGCACCGCGCGCTTCGCGATCGTCCTGCTGATAGGTTCCGTGAAATTTAAGGAGCTGCAAATCGTCTTTGCCGAAGTGGTCAGAGTCTTTTGCCAGTTCTTCGCCAATGGTACCGCGCAGGTATCGGCTAGCGGATTTGATCCCTTCAACAGGGCTTAGCTTCTCAGTGGTCGTTTCGGCTTGGGACATCAGACTTTGCAAGATCTAACAAGGAGTGTCGAGAGAGGGCCAAAACACACATGCTGCGCGTTTCAGGGTGCTCGACGGGATACTACCTCAAAGAATATAACAGATGGCGGTCCGGGCGATATCCCGAATGACCCGTAAACCAGTCCCTCCATTAACGAAATCCCAGGTCTGCGGCATGACAGCTCGCGTTCTCGATGGCAAAGCAATCGCTCTTCAAATTCGGCACGAAGTTCAACTAGAAGTAGCGAAGGTTATCGAGGCGACAGGAAAGGCTCCTTGTTTAGCCGCGGTTTTGGTCGGCGACGATCCTGCGAGCCAGGTTTATGTGCGAAATAAGGAGATGGCTTGCCACAAGGCTGGGATCGGGAGTCAACTCTTTCGCCTCCCCGCGGAGACGACCACGGAGCAATTGCTATCTCTCGTCGAACAATTGAACAATGATCCGTCGGTGCACGGGATTTTGGTTCAATTACCTCTGCCGAAGCACATCGACGAACGCCGGGTCTTGGACTGTGTCGCTCCCCACAAAGATGTCGATGCTTTTGCCCCCGAGAATGTGGGATTGATGTCACAAGGACGCCCGCGTTACCTGCCGTGCACGCCCCACGGTGTGATGCAATTGCTGCATCGTGAAGGAATCGAAACGGCGGGCAAAGAAGTCGTCGTTATCGGTCGAAGCGACATCGTCGGTAAACCCTTGGTGTCGATGCTTCTCCAAAAGTCGGGACCTTGCGGGGAGTCCAATGCCAACGCGACGGTCACGTGTGTCCATAGTCGCACCCCCAATTTGAGCGAAGTGACTTGCCGAGCGGACATCCTCATCGTCGCCATTGGCAAGGCCAACTTCGTAACGGCGGGGATGGTCAAGCCGGGGGCGGTGGTCATCGACGTGGGTATCAATCGATCGGGGGACAGCATTGTCGGCGACGTTGACTATCATGCAGTGAAGGAAGTGGCATCCGCCATCACGCCGGTCCCCGGAGGTGTTGGTCCACTGACCATCGCAATGCTCCTACGCAATACGCTCGAAGCGTTTCGCGTAGCGCAATTGAAGATGACTACGTAGTCGTCTTCCTGCTCGGGTGCCAGTACGCTCTAAACGTTTTCAACTCCTCCAACTTATATCAGGTGAACACGATGACAGGATGGGCCATTGTCGGTTGCGGCATGATCGCCAAATTTCACGCTAAAGCGATCGCAGACATGAAGGGCTCGCGTCTCGTAGCCTGCCACAGCCGATCGCCCGAAAAGGGGGCGGAATTTGTGAAGGCGTTTGGGGGCAAGGCTTACACGGACTTGGCCGCGATGCTCGCGGATCCCGATGTCGATGTCGTCACGATTTGCACCCCAAGCGGTGCTCACTTGGAACCGGGAATCGCTGCAGCTCGGGCTGGAAAACACGTGTTGGTCGAAAAACCACTGGAGATCACCCCTGCACGTTGCGACAAACTCATCGCAGTTTGCGAGAAAGAAGGTGTTCGGCTTGGGACCATCTTCCCATCCCGTTTTCATCGCTCAGCCCAGTTGCTCAAGCAAGCGGTCGAGGGTGGTCGATTTGGTGCCATCGCGTTGGCAGCCGCTTACGTCAAGTGGTACCGAACGCAGCAGTACTACGATAGCGGCCAATGGCGAGGAACTTGGAAGCTCGATGGGGGGGGAGCGCTGATGAATCAAGCGATTCACAGCATCGATTTATTGCTGTGGCTGATGGGGCCAGTGAAATCACTTAGCGCGATGACAGCCCTGCGCGCCCATGAGCGGATTGAAGTGGAAGATGCCGCTGTCGCGAGTCTCGAATTTGTTTCAGGTGCTCTCGGCTCGATTGAAGCCACGACGGCTGCATTCCCTGGTTCGCTCAAGAGAGTGGAGATTGCGGGCTCGACGGGTTACGCAACCCTCGAAGAGGAAGCCCTCATTAAATGGGACTTTGCAAAGAGTTTGAAGGTGGATGCAAAGATCCAGGAAGAGATGAAATCAAATACAACGGGTGGCGGAGCTTCCGATCCCGCTGCGATCGGGCACAAGGCGCATCAAGCTTTGTTCGAGGACTTCCTCAAATCCCTCAAAAAAGGAACTCCCAACTTGATCGATGGATTAGAAGGTCGAAAGAGTGTCGAGCTCATAACGGCGATCTACAAATCCGCTAAATCCGGCAGGAGAGTTACACTTTCAAGCAACGGATGACAGTCGTGCTCCATCGGTGTTGTGGGGTGCCACATTCGTTGTCAAAGTTCGGGATTTTGCAGGGGTTTGCAGTGAGGAAAACCGCAGGGCTAAATACCCCTAGGGGGTTGGGTTTGCGGACAAATTTGTCCGATAACAACTGCATACCCCTGTGGATCACTTCGGGGCAAATCGAACTTACAAACGCTGGGGGCAGCCAAGTAAATTCGTAGGAAGTCCACAGGGGTATTTTCGTTTTCGGAAACCGCGGTTGGCGCCAGAGTGGCTAATGGCTTTCGGATAGACTCTTAGCTTGCAACCACTCCCAGTTAAGCCGCTTGATCTCCACGTCGCCGTTTCCTTCGTATAGACAAAGGATGGTTCCGTCTGGGAGCACGGCAAGGTCGGAATAGGCGGAGGGGCCATCCACAAGCAACTTGGAATGTGGCCAAGTCTTTCCGTCATCCTCGCTCCATTGGATGGTGAGCTTCTCCCGCTTCCCTCTTCCTGCCGGAATCTCTTTTCCGGTCGCATCGACGCCAACGGTTCGCGGTGCAGAATAGAGGATCACGCCGGACTTCGGACGATACGTTGCGATGCTCGCCATGCAGATAGGCTCCCAGAGTTCGCTTTGAAACTGTGGGGTGCTCCAATTGCGAGCGCCGTCGGGACTTATTGAGACCAGTTTGCGGTTGGGCTTCGAAACATTTCGATTCACAAGCAAGCAATCTCCGGAGTGACGGACAGTCACCATGGTTTCATTCGGATTACCGAACTCACCTTCATTGGGAAACACCAAATCTCCTGCGCGCCAGCTTTTGCCATGGTCGTCGCTGTAAATCGTAGCTGCGGCTGAGGGGGCGTGCGCTCCGTTCTTACCGTAGGCCAACCAGATGGGCACAATCAATCGACCGTTGGGCATCTGGACTCCATGCCCTGGCCCAGTTGCAATGACGGTCCAAGGGTATTTGCTGCGAAACGGTTCAAAGGTGGCGGTGATCTCGATCGGGGCGCTCCACGAGACACCGTCATCCAAGCTTCGCATGGAAAAGCATCGTGCATAGTTGATGCAGTAGAGCATTTCGATCGAACCCGTCACCGCGTCCACGATCATGACTGGATTGTTGACCGTCTGTTCTCGCTCGCCTCCCGTGGCCTTTCTCGGATTGCCCTCGATGCGTTCCCCTTGGTGGGCGATTTTCTGGGGAGGAAGCCAGCTCTTTCCACCATCGATGGACCTCCGCAGATGCACTTCGATCTCTCCCCAGTCCGCTTTTGTGTTGCGTCGAGCTTCTACGTAAGCCAACACGGTTCCCTTGGGAGTCACCACCATCCCAGGAATGCGGTAGAGGGTCACGCCATCCATTCCTGCTGGGAAAACGGGAAATGTTTCCAATTGCGGGTCGGCCGCCTCCGTGGAGTGACGAGGTCCGAACAAGGCAGCGAGAAAAGCCAAGAGGACGAATAGAGATCGAGTCATGAGGAACTCCGAGAGGATGATCGAGACACCGACGGGTAGCTGCTATGATAGTCGAATCCCCGCCGTGAGCCTCCCCTTCGCTATAGAGTCGCTGCAATTGATCGTGTCTCTCCCATCCTGCCCTCCGAACTACTGCTTGGTGAGTTTGAATTCGTTTCTCCAAGGGTTCTCCATTGGAACCGCTTTCGTTCTGAGTTCAGTGGGAGCGTTCGCGCAGACAGCCCCGGTCGACATCGCTCCAATCCTCAGCGAGCATTGTCTCGGATGTCACTCCGGATCCGATCCAAAGGGAGGCTTGAACCTAACATCCAAAGAGTTGGCCGCACTTGGAGGCGATTCGGGGAGCGT
>JALOQZ010000181.1 GCA_025459245.1 Pirellula sp. | reverse complement strand
TCGGCATCCGAATAACGAGTCGATACACCGAAGACCAAATCCGATCCTTGCAAAGTCATCTTCTGATTGGCAAATGGATTTAATTGCATCAGACGCTCGGCGGATTGACGCGAAGCGGTAGTGTCACCTGTCATCGCAAGCGTTCTGCCCGCGGCTCGCGTCGCCACATCCATCGTTATCTGAAGCTCGGTTCGGGCGAGTTCCATGTAGACAATGTTGATGGCATAGCATGCGATGGCTAACGCAACAGGGAGCATCGCTGCAAAGAATGCGGCTGTAGCACCTCTGCGAGCTCGAATGCGTGTCTTGGTGGGGCGACCCCAACATTGCGGGAGAATCATTTTTAGTATTCCGCCATAATGGTGACGGATTCATGAAAGCTGCGATTTCGGTAGAACCAGCTTCCGACAATGGCGTTTTTGTCGGCAGACATCTCAATCGTAACGGTGAGCAAGTCTCCATACTTCAACGATTCGATGCTCTCTGGAGACGTTCGCAGTTGGTAGTTCGAAAGCTTGCGACCAAGCAGGATTAGGTCGCATTGGTCGCGAACGGCTTGATCGGTCATCCCGGGAACAATCCCGACTCGCGCGCATTCGTACGCGGCAATCTTGAGCGACTGTCGCACGTAGACCATTCGGCAAGTCTCGATGGTGGCCATGGTGATCAAGAAGAAGATCGGGAGGCAGACCGAAAACTCGATCAGCGCAGCGCCATGGCGGTTGGACGGGGTTGACTTCCTTTTTCTACCGGGATTCACGAGAGGCTAGGGGGCAAGGCTTTTGCATGTAGAGCGAGACCACGCGGTACTCGATCTACCACATGCCGCAGAACACTAGGTTAATGCCATTCAAGCGGCCAATCGCACAGCCAAAAAAGCCAACCTCTGAGCTTGAGAAAAGAGGATTGGGAGGGTTGTGCGGCCTGTAGGAGTCCTATCGATCGCGATCCAAGACGCTGTGTTTGTGCGCGGTCAGCCCTTCTTTGTCGGCGAGAATTGCGACTTCGCCAGCGATGTCGCGAAGGGAATCTCGGTCGTATTCAATCACGCTGCTGGATCGAAGGAAATGGTTCGACGATAAACCGGACGCCCACCGAGCGGTTCCACCTGTGGGGAGCACGTGTGAGGGACCGGCCGCGTAATCGCCCAGCGCGACGGGGGAATAGGGGCCGAGGAACGTCGCGCCGCTGTTCGTGATCTTTGGTAGAAGACGGCGGGGATTGTCGATCGCGATTTGCAAGTGCTCAGGGGCGATTTCGTTGGTTACCTCGCAGGCTTGGTCTTCGTCGCGACAGAGGATGAGAGCGGCAAACTCGTTCAAGGAAGCGATGGTGAGATCCGCTCGTTCCAGACCGCCGACCTGTTCGTTCACCGATTGCTCGACACGGTCGAGCATCTGAGGATCCCAACCAACAACGATGCTGGCCCCAGGCGAGTGCTCCGCTTGAGCGAGAACGTCCGATGCGGCGAAGCTCGGATGGGTCGTGTGGTCGACCAGAACGACCACTTCACTAGGCCCTGCGATCGAGTCGATATCGACGTGCCCGTAAACGAATCGCTTGGCTAATGCGACAAAGAGATTGCCAGGGCCCACGATCTTGTCTACTGCCGGGATCTCCGGGATACCGAATGCGAGGGATGCCACAGCTTGCGCACCACCGACCGCGTAGACTTCGCGTATTCCCAATTCGTAGCAAACGGCGAGCATATCAGGGTTGAACGCACCTAGCGGTGTCGGAGGAGCGACGATCGCGATCTCCTTTACCCCTGCGCACTGAGCCGGAACAGCCGTCATCAGCACGGTGGATGGATAAGCTGCAGCTCCTCCAGGAACGCAAATTCCGACGCGTCGAAGCGGGGTGTATCGTTGTTCCAGACGCACGCCGGGTTGAGGCTGTATCGAAACATTTTGGTGCAGAATCCCACGTTGAAACGTTTCGATATTGGAACGAATGCGACGTATCGCTTGTAGGAAAGACGACGAGGCGGATGCGTGCGCCTCCTGCATTCGTTCAAGCGGGACTCGAAGATTTTCTGCCGTTGAAGCGGGATTGTCGAGTTGTTGCGCATAGCGAACAACAGCAGCAGTCCCTTGTTCTTTGACGTCCGTGCAGATTCGCTGAACGACTTGTCCGGGCGTCAGCGGTTCGCCAAACACTTTAAGTGTGAGTTCGCGGCCTCTCGGTGACACAACCGATCCGTCAGGACTTAGCTTCTTTCGGAGCTTGGCAATCGAAGCTGCAAAGTCGGAGCTGGATGCGTCGAGCCGTTCCATGCGAACGGCGTTGGATAAAGGCTGGGACATTTCGAAAGCAGACCGAAGTCTGTTATTGGAAGGAAGCGAGCTGTTCTTCGGTGAAGCTAACATTGGAAGCAACCGATTGCACGTCGTCGTGGTCTTCGAGCTTCTCCAGGAGCTTCATCACCGAAACCGCAGTTTCCGCATCGACTTCAACGGTTGTACTCGGAACTCGAGAAACTTCTTTTGTCTCGATTGCGACTTCGTTTGCTTCCAACGCTTCCACCAATCCGGTGTACGCTTCGGGAGGGCATGTCAATTCGAAGAATTCGCCACTTTCGGTCACATCCTCAGCACCATTCTCTAGTGCCAATTCCATGAGCTTTTCCAGATCGATCGTCGCTTGCTTGATCGAGATCACACCCTTGCGTTCGAACAAATAGGCGACGCAGTTGGTGGAACCGAGCTTGCCACCATGGTTATCGAATAGCTTGCGAACTTCGGGGGCGGTTCGATTCCGATTGTCGGTGAGAATATCGCAAAGGACTGCGACTCCACCTGGCCCATAGCCTTCATAGAGGATTTCTTCGACATCTCCCCCAGCGATTTCCCCAGTCCCTTTTTTGATTGCTCGTTCGATATTGTCGCGAGGAAGCGAGACGGCTTTGGCATCCAGGATGGCGGTACGGAGGCGAACATTCGAGCTAGGGTCGCCGCCGCCGAGCTTGGCTGCGACGATAATCGCTTTGGAAAGCTTGCTCCAAAGCTTGCTTCGCTTAGCGTCTACCGCGGCCTTTCGGTGTTTGATATTGGCCCACTGCGAGTGACCTGCCATCGATTAACTCTCCCACAGAAATTCGTTACAAGTATCTACTTACTTTGGCTTCTTCTTCGTGATCTTCACGTTGTTTGCCATCTTGGTTGGCTTCTTCGGTGCAGCCGCTGGTTTTTTGGCTTCGGGCTTCTCTGCCTTTTCTGGTTTGTCGGCTGCCTTGCTCTTGGAGGGGGCTGGCTTTGCGCTCGGCTTGCTAGCCGATTCTGCTTTGCTGCTCTTCTCCGACGTCTTGCTTACCGATTTTGCAGATTCCGATTTGGTGGTCTCGGTCTTGCTCGGCTCGGCTTTGGTTTTGGATTCTTTCGCTTTTTCTTCGACAGCTTTTGGAGCCGGCTTGGACTCCTTCTTTGCATCGTCTTTGGCAGGGCTCTTCGTATCTGCCTTCGCTGTCGGAGCGGCCTCCGATTTAGGAGTCGCCACTACCTTGGGTGCATCCTTGGAGGCGGCTTCTTTTGCTACGGGTTTAGCTGTTTTCGGTGCATCTGCTTGTTCAGGAGCGGCGGTCTTCGTCTTCTTGCCTTTGGGGGGCTCAGCCACGACCGGCGGCTTGGGGGTTACGCCTAGATCCTTGAAGACGGATAGCGCGGACGGGCTCTTTGGATTGGCAGCGTACTCGACGCCCCATTGATGGAGGAGACTGGAGAATTCCAGCCCCTTGTTTTTGGCGATGGCTCTCTCGGCACCAGGAAGCGATTTCTTTTCTGCCTCGGCAGGTGTGACAATATCGGCTGCGACCAACGCCTCGAAGGAAGCGGTTCCGACAGGGATGGCGTGCCCGCCGAGCGCATGCTGAGAAACATAATTCAGCACGAATGGAGTCATGCCTTGCCAAGCCTGAAGCTCTTCAGTGGCTTTGCTCAAATTGGCTTTCTTCAAATCATCGATATCGTACTGATACCGGGATTCGAAGAGCGATTGCAAGCAGCGTTTGATGCGATGGCCTGCTGCGGCAGCGTTGGGGAGATTCCCCAGTGCTTCTCCAAGCTCGATGACGGTAGAGACTCGAACTTCATTCCAATCGAAATAGGTTTGTTGCAGCTTCGCAAAGGCTTCATCGGCCTGCTCGGCCTTGGCGTCCTCCAAGCAGCATGCGTAGAGGAGATGCTCCAATACAGTTCGCTCTGTGGTGTCCTCTGTAAACTTGAAATGCTTTTTGAGAGACTTGTGAAGCTGTTCTAACTTTTCGGCTCGGCTGCTCATGAGGTTGGTTTCAAATGGATTCGATGGAAGGTTGGTCCGTTTGCTTTCCAGCGCAGAGAGCAGTAGAAAGCCGCCGCGCGGTAAGTTTGGCTTCGTGAACTCAATCCGTGCGTGGTTTCGACTCGCCATTCGAAGCGTCGGTGTCTCCGAACTCGCGGGAGGCTTCTTCGGCGTCCAAGCCTTCTTCGGCGTCTTCGGTGGCTTCGTCGTCGGCTACGATTTCTGCATCTTCGCGATTCTCTTCGTCGCGATCTTCGTCTTCGCGCCCGCTTTTCACCCGTTCATCCGCAGCGCGCTCGGCGGCGATCTGCTCCAAGATTTGGGAGACGGCAAGCGACTTCTTGATGCCATCGTCGAGGACGAACGTCAACCGGGGAGTGTAGCGCGTGTCGATGCGATCCGCGATCTTCGCTTGCAAAAACCCTGCGGCGTTTTGCAGACCTCGCAAACTCGTCGATTGTTGCGTTTTGTTTCCCATCACACTGACGATTACTTTCGCTTCCCGCATATCGGGAGCTACCTCGACCCCAAGCACCGTGACATTCTTCACGCGAGGGTCTCGCAATTCAGTCAGAATCGCCATGGAAACCACTTCGCGAATGGCTTCCCCTGCTTTCAATAGTCTTCTTGCCGTCATAGATTCTCTTCGATACTTACCCGTGTCTCCATATCAAGCTTCATTGCTGGAATGGGACGCGTTAAATTCTCGAGGACTCCAGTTTTCTCGCGACTTCTTCGATTCGATAGGCTTCGAGGATGTCATCTACCTTGATGTCATTGAAACCTGCGAGCTTGATACCGCATTCCATACCGCGAGGGACTTCCTTGACGTCGTCTTTGTGACGCTTCAAGGTATCCAAGGCGTAATCGCCGATCTTTCGACCCTCGCGATTAACGCGGACTCGGCAACCACGCTCGATGGCTCCCTGGGCGACGTAGCAACCAGCGATGGTGCCAACGCGCGAAACCGCGAAGACTTGCTTGACCAAGGCTCTGCCCAACTCGACCACTCGCTCTTCTGGCTTCAATCGTCCTTCGATCAACGCCTTAATGTCGAGAGCCAAGTTGTAAATGATGTCGTAACGTCGAACTTCGACATTGCGTTCATCGGCCAACGATCGAGCCGCTTCATCGGGGATCACGTTGAAGCCGACAATGACCGCTTGCGATGCGCTCGCCAGCGTAACGTCGGCGACGGTGATTCCACCGACCGACTTCTGCAGAATCTTGATCTCGACTTCGGGGTGATCGAGCTTGGTGAGCTCTTTCTCGATCGCTTCGAGCGACCCGCGGGCATCGGCTCGGATGATCAAATTCAATACGACCTTTTCTTCCTTCACACCCAGCTTGCCTGTTTGAAGCAGCTCTTGGAAGGTTTCGAAGGAGACCTTCGGCGAGGTTCCGGAAAGGCTTTGTGCACGGAGTGCGCTATCGCGGTCGGCAGCCAACTGGCGAGCTTGACCGATATCGTCCAAGACGAAGAACTTTTCACCCGCTTCCGGTGCCTTATCCAACCCGGTGATATTGACCGGCATGGAGGGGCCTGCTTCGGTGAGTTGCTTGGTCCTCTTGAGGGTATCGTACAATGCTTTGACCCGTCCGAAGGTCGATCCGCAGACGACGATGTCGCCGACGCGAAGCGTTCCGTTTTGAACCATGACCTTGGCGATAACACCGCGATCCGACGCTTGCTCGCTCTCCAAGCAAACACCCGCTGCTGCACGCTTTGGATTGGCTCGGTACTCGTGCAACTCGGCAACGGTCAACACCGTTTCGAGCAACTCGTCCATACCCTTTCCGGTGATCGCGCTGGTCTCGACGACTTCCACGTCGCCACCCCACGCACTCGGTGTCAAACCGTGCTCGGTCATCTGGGTCATCAGACGGTTGAGGTCCGCGCCAGGAAGATCGCATTTGTTGGCCGCGACGACGATCGGAACACCTGCCGCCTTTGCGTGCGAAATCGCTTCTTCGGTCTGAGGCATAATGCCGTCGTCCAAAGCCACGACGAGGATCGCGATGTCGGTGACGTTCGCTCCCCGTGCTCGCATTTCGGTAAACGCTTCGTGACCAGGTGTGTCGACGAACGCAATCGCGCGACCATCCTTCTTGACTTGATAGGCTCGGATGTGCTGAGTAATCCCACCAGCCTCGCCCGTCACGATCTTCGTACCGATCAAATAATCCAACAACGACGTCTTGCCGTGGTCGACGTGTCCGAGGAACGTCACGATCGGTGGTCGTGTTGTCATATCCTCTGGGTTATCTTCCACCGCTTCCAATTTGTTGATCAAACTGGTTTCAAGCGACTCGGCTTGTTTGAATTCGATGTCGACCCCGATGTCGGCCGCCACCAACTCCGCTTGCTCTTGTGCCAGGGTCGAGTTGATGTTGGCCATCGTGCCCATCATCATCAACGAACGCAACACGCGCGCTGCAGGGACACCCGCTGCTTCGGAGAAGCTTCGAACGGAGCAAGGCAACTCGAGGATCGCCTTTTCCTTTCGTGCGATGGTGTGCTGCTTCTTGATCTTGCCCCCCTTGTTACCACGCCGCTTGTTCTCTTCTTCTTCAATGAGAGCAAGATCTTTGGTGGAGTGAATCTTGGGATTTCGAAGGCGATCGTTTCGACCGTCGTTGAATCCCTTTTTCTTCAGCTGGGCCTTTGCTTCTTCTTCATCCGAAGCCTTCTTGTTCTTCAGATTGAGCTTATTTTCGGCATTCGCTTTGAAGTCCGCCAAACCGGCGTGCATGGCTTGGCTCGGTGTCGATGCGCGGTTGCTGCCGGCACCGGACCCTGTAGGTTTGCCCGGAAGCGCTTGCTTTTCTGCAGGCTTCTCCATCCCCTTCTTCACGCCTTGGATGACGTCCGGGGTTAGCTTCACAATCGGCTTTTGGGTCGCTTGTTCTTGCGGCTTTGCCGAAGGAGGCGGTGTCGCAGACTTGGGAATTCGAGCCAGATTCAAAACGGGCTCACGCGATCGCTTGCTTCGATCGGATCGCTCCCCCGTCGGCTTGCTACCATCGGCCGCAGCTCCCGCAGGTGGGCGCTGCCGTCCAAGCACTCGGACTTTGCCGCTCGTTTGAGCAGGCGCGTAATAATCATCCCGCCGAAGCGGGCCAGGTCCTGCTGGCTTCGCCGTGTCGGAGGCCTCTCTCGCGACTGGGGCTGACTCCGCGTCGGCCTCTTCTGTCTCGGCCGCAGGTTCGGTGTCAGCAGACGTAGCTGCGACTGTTGCTGGTGTGGATTCCGCCACCATCGGGGGAGCAGCTGGCTCCGCCGCGTCGGCGAATTTGCCTTGCGCCGCAATACTTTCAGTCTGTTCGACTTCTTCTGATCCAGAAGCGGACGAGTCGTGCGTGTCCCCCTCGGACACCGTCGAGCCTACCGTGGCAGGTGCGCGACGAGTGGAGGAGAGGTCCCGCTTGGCACCTCCAAGTTTTCCGCTCAAATCACGGATGGGGGCGTCCTTGACCGGCTCGCGAGCAGGTTTGGGGGGAGGAGGCGGAGCCGCCGTCGCCGAGGACTTTTCCTCAAGATGTTTTTTGATTTTCGCGATTTCATCGTCTTCAAGGCTAGCCAGAGCGCTACCTTTGTTCTGAATACCCAATCGCGCACAGAGATCGACCAGCTCTTTGCTGTCTAAACCGACGTCTTTCGCCAGCGAATAAATTCTAACTGCCACTGAGCAACTTTCTCCGGGTTCTAAACCCTTGTCCAAACGCGAGCAATGGGCTGAGCCTGGGCTCCGTCCCGCGTTTTTCCACAGTACATTTAATTCATTTGGATGCCCCCACAAAGCTCCTTAGAAAGCATGCTGTGGGTCCTCTCTGCTTCCTCGCAGACGACTGCGAAGACCTCCATTGGTTGGACTGACCGTGCAAGAATAAAACCAGCGGCATACCTTCGTCTATGATGGTAACGCATGTTTTGCATTCGCGTCAGTCTTCAAACGCTGATTAACTTTGCGATTCTGCTCCATTTTCGGGTGGCTGTTCACTCTCAGCTTGATTTGCTGCTGGCTCCTCTGCTG
>JALOQZ010000180.1 GCA_025459245.1 Pirellula sp. | reverse complement strand
GTAAATCAAGGTTCTTACGCGGGAGAAGCTAACGATGGCGCTGATGCCCAAACGGGTCAAGCACCGAAAAAGCCAAAGAGGACGTATAAAAGGTAACGCGACCCGCGGTAACAAGGTTGTTTTCGGCGATTTCGGTCTCCAGTGCCTTCAAGGTGGTTGGATCCGAGCGCAGACAATCGAAGCGGGCCGTATCGCCGGTAATCAATACGTTCGTGGCGAAGGTCGACTCTACATTCGAGTATTTCCAGACAAACCAGTTTCCTCCAAGCCTTTGGAAACCCGGATGGGTAAAGGTAAGGGTGAGCCGGAGTACTGGGTAGCGGTAGTTAAACCAGGAACGATCCTTTACGAGCTGAGTGGCGTGTCCGAGCAGCAAGCAAAGGTTTGTTTTGCACGCTTGGCAGCCAAGATGCCGATTCCGGTACGATTGGTACGTCGACGTCCTGCTTAAGGGCGTTGATCGTTCGGCGAGCGAGAACGAGCAACGGAGTCGCGAGTCGGGCTTTGGAGTCGCAGGCGCAAGATCGTTTGTGATTCGGGGCCGGCTCGAGAAGAGGTTGTTCAACGAGACAGAATCGGGAAATAGAGAACATGAAAGCGTCAGAACTACGAGAGATGAGCGATGAACAGTTGGAGCTGACAGCCGTTGATGCTGCAGAAACCATGTTCAAGCTTCGTTTGCAATCCCAGACGGAAAGAGTGGACGTTCCGACCCAGATGCGACACAACCGTCGGTTGATTGCAAGGGTTCGGACCATTCAAACCGAGCGGGCGAGCAAGAAGGTCTAGCACCTACTAGCCTTGTCCATTGTCCCTTCCGAAACAGTTATTAACAAACGTTAACGAATTATGCCACGTCGAATTTTGGTCGGTGTTGTAACCAGCGATAAGACGGCGAAGACCCGTCGTGTAGAAATCGAGCGATTGGTGCGACACCCACGCTATTCGAAGATCATTCGCAAGAAGACAGTTTGCCATGCTCACGACGAGAACAACGAGTCGCGAGTGGGTGACAAGGTTGAGATCGAGGAATCGCGTCCTCTCTCGAAGCTCAAGCGATGGAACTTGATCCGAGTGGTCGAGAAGAACAAGGCAGTTGAGAGCGTGTCGGCAGACGCGTAACGCGTCGTGTGTTTACGGCTCCTAGCATCCATAGCAAGTCAAACGGACAGAAGTTCGGGATAGTCGAAAATGATTCAACAAGAAACACGATTGGTGGTTGCTGACAACACCGGTGCACGCGAAGTAATGTGCATCAAAGTGTTGGGCGGTACCCGTCGCCGCTACGCAAGCCTGGGTGACGTTATCATCTGCTCGGTGAAAAGCGTTATTCCTGGTAGCGAAATCAAGAAGAAAGCGGTTGTTCGCGGTGTGATTGTACGCGTGTCGCAACCATCGCGACGTGCAGATGGTAGCTATGTCCGGTTCGACACCAACGCAGTGGTGTTGGTCGATAAGGATAACAATCCACGCGGAACGCGGATCTTCGGTGCAGTGGCACGAGAGCTGCGTGAAAAGAGTTTCACAAAGATTGTTTCGTTGGCGAGCGAGGTGGTTTAAATGTTGATCAAAGTAAACGACGTCGTCGTGATGCTCTCTGGACGAGACAAGGGACAAAAAGGGCGTGTGATCAAGGTGGATCGTGCGGAGAACACGGTTGTGGTTGAGAATCTGAATAAGATTTTCAAGCACGTGAAGCGATCGCAGCGAAATCCTCAGGGGGGGCGACTCTCAAAGGAATCGCCAGTGGATGTTTCGAAGGTGGCTTTGGTTTGTCCTCAAACCGGAAAGCCGACTCGAATCGGTATTCGATACCTTCCAGACGGCACCAAAGAACGATACAGCAAAAAGAGTGGAGCGACGATTAGTGTTATCGCTCCGGCGCGTGCGTCGCACGCACAAAAGTCTTAATTCCTTCGGTAGGTCCTTAGAAGACACGAGCCCTTTGGCTCAATAGAAACATGGCACCGCGACTTCAAGAACTCTATTTTCAAACGATCCAGTCCGAACTCGGCAAAGAGTTGGGTATCAAGAACGTTTTGTCTATCCCACGCATCGAGAAGATCTCCATCAACATGGGGGTCGGCGAGGCGATGCAAGACAAGAAGTTCTTGGAGTTGGCAGCGGACGCGATGACCGAAATTGCGGGACAGAAGCCTGTCCTTACGCTTGCTCGTCAATCGATCGCTGGGTTTCGTCTTCGCGAGGGCGTGGCTATCGGATGCAAGGTTACGTTGCGTCGCGATCGCATGTACGAATTTTTGGATCGTCTGATTAGTATCGTTCTCCCTCGGGTCCGCGACTTCCGCGGTGTTAGCCGAACGGCTTTCGATGGGAACGGGAACTACTCCATGGGGCTGTCCGAGTGGCTTGTGTTTCCTGAGTTGAATGGGGACAAGTTCGCGAAGGCGCAGGGCATGAACATCGCCATCGTGACGTCCGCGACCACGGATGACCATGCTCGCCGATTGTTGGAAATGTTCGGAATGCCTTTCCGAGCTCCCAAGGTGAAGAAAACAGCTTAGTTTTGATAGTCGAAATGATGCGTCGAATTGGGTAGTCTCGACTCGAACGCAGTAACCCTAACCACCCGTTTTCCTAGTACTTACCGGATAAACTACCCGTGGCAAGCAAAAGCAAGATTGCAAAAGCCAGTCGAGAGCCAAAATTCTCCACCCGTCGCGAGAACCGCTGCAAATTGTGCGGTCGGCCTCGCGCTGTGTATCGCAAGTTCGGTATCTGCCGAATTTGTTTCCGTCAGCTTGCTGACAAAGGTTTGATCCCAGGTGTACGCAAGTCGAGTTGGTAAGAAGCGGGGAGCTATAGAATATGATCAATGACCCAATCTCGGATATGTTGACCCGAATCCGAAATGCAGTTCGAATCGAACGACGTTTTGTCGATGTTCCTCTCTCTCGGCTTCGCATTGGTATTGCGGATGTCTTGAAGCGAGAGGGCTATATTTGGGACTACTCAGAAGTCGAAGGCGATCCTGCGAAGATCCTCCGCATCGAACTGAAGTATGGTCCTAACGGCGAAAAGATCATTCAAACGGTTCGTCGTGTAAGCAGACCTGGTCGTCGCGTATACGCAAAGTGCGGCGAGCTCAAACCCGTGTTGAACGGCATGGGGATTTCGATTGTCAGCACATCGCGTGGCGTTATCAGCGACCGCGAAGCACGACAGCAGAAGCTAGGTGGCGAGGTTCTAGCAGAAGTCTGCTAAATCAGCGAATTCAACAGCCGATTTCCGTTTCGATTTCGGCTTTTCTCGTTTCACAACAGGAAGACTGGCAGGCAATTCCGTTTGCTCATACATTCCGAAGGTAGTCAAAGATGTCAAGAATTGGAAAGTCACCGATCGCCATATTGGACGGTGTGAAGGTGTCGGTTGACGGTCAAACAGTGAGCGTCGAAGGGCCGAAGGGAAAGTTGTCGTTTACCCACCAGCCGAACGTCTCTGTGACGGTTTCCGAGGATGGAAAGACCGCGACAGTGACCCGCGCTAACGACGACCGAGACTCGCGAGCGTTCCACGGGTTGACCCGTGCGTTGATCAACAACATGGTTGTCGGCGTTAAGAACGGCTACGAGAAGAAGCTGGAAATCATCGGGGTCGGTTATTTGGCCGCGATTAAGGGGAAGGTTTTGCAGCTGCGTGTTGGTTTTGCCAACGAACTGCAAGTTCCAATTCCCGATACCCTCGAAGTGACTTGTCCAGATCAGACACACGTCACGATCAAGGGATGCGATAAGCAAGCGGTCGGCCAGTTCGCCGCTTACGTTCGGGCCTTGCGAAAACCTGAGCCTTATAAGGGCAAGGGAGTTCGTTATGTTGGCGAACAAGTTAAGATTAAGCCTGGTAAGAGTGCGACCTAGTCGTACACTACTGGTAGATATTGAGCGTGCACCCCACGGAGTGCACGGGTGCGAGGATGCGATTCGGGGCCGATTGCTCGGTGGTTTGGGGCTTGTTTTTGAGCTCCCTTCGCGTCGGAGTGGTCGGGAAATCGCGGGTTTTAAGAACACAACTGGTGGATTCGAGGTAAGACGTGGATATTCGTAAAGTGGTAGATGGTCAGCGTCAGCGACGCGCATATCGAGTGCGTAAGAAGGTTCGTGGATCCTCCGAGCGCCCTCGTCTGAGCATCAATCGTTCGTTGATGAACTTCAGCTGCCAGGTCATCGATGACTCCAGCGGTCTTACGATTGTTTCCGCGACGACTCGCGACAAGGATTTGCGAGGAGAGATCGGATACGGCGGCAATTGCGAAGCTGCAAAGAAGCTTGGAAAGATCGTTGCGGAGCGTGCGATCGCCAAGGGGATCAAGACGGTTTGTTTGGACCGCGGGTCTTGTAAGTACCATGGTCGTGTTGCAGCGTTTGCCGATGCGGCTCGCGAAGCAGGTTTGGAATTCTAGTTCGGAGTGATCGATAGAGTGGCTAACAATACTGCAGAGAATACTCAAGGCGATCAACTCATCGATCGCGTGTTGAAGATCAAGCGTTGCGCTGCCGTGGTTAAGGGCGGTCGTCGCTTCAGCTTTGCCGCACTCGTTGTTGTCGGTGATGGCAAGGGGCGAGTCGGGTATGGATACGGTAAGGCGAATGAAGTTCCGCCGAGCGTCTCCAAGGCTCAAAAGGCCGCGAATCGCGCGATGATTAACGTTCCGATTCAAAACGGAACGATTCCTCACGCTGTGTCCGGTCGGTTCGGCGCGGCACACGTTCTTTTGATGCCTGCCAGTCCTGGTACCGGTATCATTGCGGGTCAGGCCGTTCGTGCGGTTTGCGAAGCGGTTGGGATCCAAGACATCCTCACCAAGAGTTTCCGGTCTAATAATCCAACGGTGTTGATCAAGGCGACTTTCGACGCGTTGTCTCAACTCCGCACCAAAGAAGATATCGAACGACTCCGAGGGGTCAAACTGTCATGAACTTAGAAGAGATTAACAACGGCATCGTCAAGAACCGACCTCGTAAGCGTATCGGTCGCGGGGTGGGTAGCAAGACGGGCAAGACTGCGGGTCGCGGTCACAACGGACACAAGTCTCGAAGCGGTTACTCGCGGCACCCCATTTTCAACGGTGGGGATTTGCCGATGGTTCGACGTATTCCGAAGCGAGGCTTCCACAACCGCTGGGCGGCTACTGTCTTCGGCGTAAACTTGGGTGCAATCGACGCAGTGTATGCTGCTGGCGAAGAGGTCAACCCAACGACGCTTCGAGAGAAGGGGTTGGTCAAAGTCCGATGTGACGAGATCAAGATCCTGGGTGATGGCGAGCTTACCAAGGCTTTGAAGTTCACCGTGACACGCGCTAGCGAGACCGCAAAGGAAAAGATCGCCAAGGCGGGTGGTACCGTTGAGATTGTCGCTGCAAAGCGAACTCCTGATGAGCGTGTTGCTGCTCTCAAGAGTGAGTAGTTCTGCGAGGTCGGATTGACTTCGAGGAAAATCGAAATCAAAGCACCACGCATCCAGCGTGGTGTTTTCGTTTATGGAAGATTGAATTCGGCTAGTCACGGCTTCGATCTTTCGGAACAATACAATCTTGCAATTGGCTCGCCCAGTTGCAGGTTTCGGGTTCATGCTGGCGTACCTTCCGTGCTCGAGCATGTAACTCATCATGGTCGCCCTCCATTGCGAACATCACCTGTTCAGGATCAAGCCTATGTTGGAAAAACTTCGGGTTGTTTTTTCGATTCCCGAGCTGCGTCAGAAGATTTTGCTGACACTCGCTTTGTTGGCGATTTATCGGATCGGCTATCACATCCGGCTTCCTGTTTTGCAGGAGTCGAGTATTGCGATGGGTGGGCAAGTTCAGAGTTTCTTGGATAAGGTGGCTGTTTTTTCAGCGACTGACTTGCGCACGTTAACCATCTTTGGATTGGGGATCGCCCCTTATATTTCGGCTTCGATTATTTTCCAGTTGCTGGGCACCGTATGGGGACCCATTGAGCAATTGCGGAAAGAGGGACCGGCTGGCCGGAAGAAAATCAATGAATACACGCGGTACTTGACCGTATTCATCTGCGTGATTCAGAGTTGGGTATATTTGCGTTACATGATCATCGGGCAATCCGCTGGCTCCATCTCGGAGTTCTTTTACGCAAGCGGTTCAGATGAGCTCTCCTTCGGTTGGCAGATAACCTCTGTTGCCATCATGACGGCGGGTTCGTTGTTTCTGATGTGGCTCGGCGAACAGATCGACGAGTACGGAATTGGGAACGGTGTTTCCCTGTTGATCATGGCTGGTATTTTGGCGCAGATGCCAAAGGCACTATGGGATTTGCGACAGAACATGTCGAGTTCACTGAGCGGCGGCAGCGGAAGCAATATCGGACCAGACGTGCTACTAGTTTTGGCGTTTCTATTCGTAGCGGTGGTCTTTGCCGTAGTATTTATCACGATGGCCCAACGACGCATTCAAATGCAGAGTGCGAAGCACGTCCGAGGTCGACGTGTAATGGGCGGATCGAAGCAGTTCTTGCCTCTTAAGATCAATCAGTCGGGCGTCATGCCGATCATTTTCGCTGGTAGTTTGTTGATGATCCCAGCTTTGGTTTTCGGTATGTTAGCGAGCGCGACAGCGTCGTGGTGGCCAGCCCTGACGTCGGTTTTCAACGCCATGTCGGCGATGTTGAATTCTGGCTCCTCGTTCGCTTACAACGTGCTGTACGTGGCATTGATCTTCTTCTTCTGTTTCTTTTGGACATCCATCATGTTCAATCCGAAAGAGATGTCGCAGAACCTTCAGGACTCTGGTGCGTTCATTCCGGGATACCGTCCTGGCAAGAGAACAGCTGATTACTTGGAGAAGGTGATGGTACGCATCACCTATGTCGGGGCCGCGTTCTTGGCGATCGTGGCCATCGTGCCAACGATCATTACCTCGCAGTTCGGTGTTTCGTTTAGCGTCGCTTCCTTCTACGGAGGGACGGGCCTGCTGATTGCGGTGAGTGTGGCGTTCGATTTGATTCAAAAGATCGACAGCCACTTGTTGATGCGAAATTACAAGGGATTGTTGGAAGAGTAGCCCTGGATTTTGATTCCTACTACCAGGACAGCCAGATAGAAAGGGCCGCTCCGTGCGATTAGTTTTCATCGGCCCTCCCGGCGCAGGGAAGGGAACGCAGTGCAAGCGGTTAGTTGAACTGCTCAATATTCCGCATCTCTCCACAGGGGAGATGTTGCGAGCCGTCAAGAAGCAGGAGACGGCTCTCTCGAGATGGGTTGCGTCGTATATCGATGCCGGCCGGCTGGCTCCCGATCACGTAGTAATGCGGATCGTTGCGCAGAAGCTGCAGAGCGACGAGTGTGCGAACGGTGCGTTGTTCGATGGTTTTCCCCGTACACTTATTCAAGCGCAGCTCTTGGATGACTATTTGGCTGATCAAGGTTTGAAGCTTGATATGGCGCTTGAGCTCCAGGTGGAAGAGGAAGAGTTAATTCAGCGATTGTTGAAACGTGCGCAAATAGATGGTCGGGCCGACGACAATTACGAAACGATTCGCGAGCGATTGAACGTCTTTCATACGCAGACGGCACCTCTTACCGAGTACTATGCAAAGCAGGGTAAGTTAGAGGTTGTGAACGGGATGCAATCGGCCGATAAGGTATTCGACGACATCAAGGCGTGCGTCGAGCGTCATCGGTAGCAAGTAGATCACTTTTGGAAGCCGAAGTTCTATGCGTGGCAATCCTCCCTCTGTTGGTTACGGATTTTGGAAGGTCGAAAAGGACCGAGCTGCGAATCTAACTGTTCAAGCGATTGAGATGGGATACCGGCATCTCGATTGCGCGTCGGATTACGGCAATGAGGCGGAGGTTGGTCAAGGAATCGAGAGAGCCTTGAGCTCGCGGCTGTGTAGCCGCGAGGAATTGTGGGTAACGAGCAAGCTTTGGAATACCAATCACCGGGCCGAGCATGTGCTGCCTGCGCTGAAGCGATCGCTTGCCGATTTAAGGCTTGATTATTTGGATCTGTATTTGATCCATTTCCCGATCGCCTTGAAGCATGTTCCGGAGAGCGTTCGCTATCCGGCAGGGTGGTTTTACGATCCTGGTTCGGTGCCTCCTCGGATGGAGTACGATCCCGTTCCGATCCGGGAGACTTGGCAAGCGATGGAAGAATTGATGGATTTGGGCTTGGTCAAACGGATTGGAGTTAGCAATTTCAACGTTGCTCTGATTCGAGATTTGCTGGTGGAGTCGCATCCGTATTTGGTGCAATCGAAGCTGCTGCGTTATTGTCAGCAAGAGTCGATTGCGATGACGGCGTTTTCTCCTTTGGGTGCGCCTTCCTATATCCCATTGGGAATGGCTACAACCCAAGACTCGGTGTTGGAGAACCCAGTCGTGATCGCCATCGCTCAGTCGCATCGCAAGTCGCCGGCCCAGGTTGTATTGAAGTGGGGAGTACAGAGGGGAACATCCGTGATTCCCAAATCGAGCAACCCTGATCGATTGCGAGAGAATTTGGATCTTGGTGGATTCCTCCTTACTGATGAAGAGATGGCTCGCATGGAATCGCTAGATCGTGGTCAGCGATTCAACGATCCTGGTGTGTTCTGTGAGCAAGCGTTTAATACGTTCTTTCCGATTTACGAATAGTATCCCGGCATGAAAAAAGCCTAGGGTGTGATTCCCCTAGGCTTGTGCGAATTGGCTTTAGGCCCGTAGTTGGTTTGTCGATTTCGACTAGCCAATAGCAACGCGGCGATAGGCAACGATTTGAGCTTGGTCACCGAAGGCTTTGATGGCCGCATCCACGGTCTTGGTTTCGTCGAGAACGTAGAATTGATTGAGCAAGCATCGTTCTTGGTCGAGCAGTGTGTTGTCAGCGACAAAGCGGTCGATCTTACCGGGGAGGATCTTATCCCAGATCTTTTCTGGTTTGCCTTCCGCCCTCAGTTCCGCTTTGATCGCTTCTTCTGCAGCAGCCATGACCTCGGGGGTCAATTGCAAGCGGCTAACGAATTGGGGTACGGTCTTGAGGGGTTTGCCCAATCGAGCGCGGTCTTCGTTTTCGGTGATAATCCGAGCTCGCATCGACTCGGTTTCCTTCGCAACGAACTCGGCATCGAACTCGGTGTAGTTCAAGATGGTTGGCTTCATCGCGGCGATGTGCATAGCAACGCCTCGGAAGAATTCGTCGGCACCTGGTTTGCCACCGTCTTTGAACGACAGAAGAACGCCAATCTTGCTGCCAGCGTGAATATAGGTCGCGACCTTGTCACCGCTGAGCTGATATAGTTCCGAGACAACCATTTTCTCGCCGGTCTTCCCGGTTTGCTCTACAAGCTTTTCGGCAACGGTCATGCCATCGATGGTAAGTGCATTGAGTTGTTCGACCGACTCGACATTGTTGTCGAGAGCGAGTTGAACCAATCGCTTCGCAAGATCGGTGAAGCCTTCGTTTTTTGCGACGAAGTCGGTTTCGCAGCAGAGGGCCAAAACGATCCCTTTCGTTTTGGATGCGTCAACCGCGGTGATCACGCAGCCTTCGGTCGCGGACTTGTCTGCACGCTTCTCGGCAACTTTTTGGCCCTTTTTGCGAAGGTAATCCAGAGCACCTTCGTAATCTCCGTTGGATTCTTGCAATGCTTTTTTGCAGTCCATCAAACCAGCGCCGGTTTGCTTGCGGAGTTCTGCGACGTCACTAGCGGAAATAGTCGACATGTTTTGTATTCCTGTGTTGAGATCGATTTGGTTAACGAAGCGACGCCAATCCCAAGAGCAGGATCGGCGCCGACGCATGATGATATTGTTTTACGAGAGCGAATCCGCGGATTAGGCCATCGACTCAGCTTTGGCTACCATCTCGGCTGTCATATCGTTTTTGGCTTCGCCCCCAGCTTTCTTCTGTACTTCTGGGTTTTCTGCACGGCCGGCCAAAACAGCGTCCGCCAATTGCTTGATGATCAAGTCAATCGATCGGATACCGTCATCGTTACCTGGGATCGGCAAATCGATTTGGGTTGGATCGCAATCGGTATCGATCAAGGCTACGGTGGTGATTCCGAGTGCCTTTGCTTCGCGAACCGCGTTCTTTTCCTTCTTAGGGTCAACGATTACCAAGCACTCTGGCAAGCGATTGAGAATGCGAAGACCATTCAAGTTGCGGTAGATCTTTCGGTATTCACGATTGAGCGAAGACTGCATCTTTTTCGAATACTCGTTGATTCGATCGCTGTTGATGATCGTCTCCAGTTCGTCCAGTCGCTTCATTCGATCGCGGACGGTTCGGAAGTTGGTCAATGCACCACCCAACCAGCGCTCGCTCACGAATGGCATGCCGCAACGGAGGGCTTCGCGTTGAACGACTTCAGACGCTTGTCGTTTGGTGCCGACGAACAAAACCAAGGAGCCTTGTGCTGCAACTTGGTTCAGGTATTTCTTGGCACGCAACATACCGCGAAGGGTTTCGCGGATGTCGATGATGTGGATAAGATTTTTTCGGCCGTAGATGTACGGCTCCATCTTTGGATTCCAGCGGCTCACTCGGTGTCCGAAGTGCGCGCCCGCTTCGATCAATTTTTCGACTAACTCATTGGCCATATTTACTTCTCCATCGTTTGGTTGCCCCCGCGATGCAAGCCCCGGCCAAGGAGTCGTGCACAGGTTCGGTTGAGGACCGACACCTTCTGCGATCTGGAACAACGGTAAAAAACAAAACCCCCGAGACTATCGGGGGATTAACTAGGAAAAGATTAATCGATATCAGGGACTTTCGTCAATCCACGATTCGGAGGGTGGGCAAGCGAATCTCCGGCGAAATGCTAGACTTTTCCGCCCTCGCGTCGAAGATCAAACACCCAGCGAGCAAGTGCGACGTCCCCTTCCAGTCCAAGCTTTTCTAAGATCCGTTGTCGGTGTCGGGCGACCGCTTGAAAACTGGTTCCCGAACTCGATGCGATGGTCTTCATCGAATTTCCCGCAACCAGCAGCTCGAGGACTTCCCGCTCACGCGAGGTGAGGCTGCTGAGTTTGCGTTCTGCATCGATCTGGGATTGCAGCTCTTGCTTCCGCTTTTCAGATGCTTCGAATGCGTTTCGGATGCTGGCAAGGAGCTTCTCGGGGGCGACAGGTTTGGAGAGGTAATCGTTTGCTCCCGCGTTGAAGGCGCTGGCGCACCATTCGATGTCGTTCTGAGACGTCACGATCACGATCGGGATCTTCCAGCCCGCTTCCCGGATGCGACGGATCAGCGAGGTTCCGTCGGAATCGCCAAGCTCCAGTTCCAGCACGATGCAGCCGAGAGGTTCGGTCCGAATAAGCCCCAAAAATCGTTCCGCGGAGTCAAATTCGATCGAGTTGTATCCGGCTGTATCGGCGAGCTTCTTCACCACTCCACGCGCCTTTGGGTCGCTGTCGACGACGTAAACGGTCAGATAGACGTTTTCAAGTGAGGACACGGAAGATGCTGTGTAAGAGTGCGAGTCCAAGTACTGAAGTGGTGTCGATGCTGTCAAAATGGAGCTCATTGCTGGTCTTTCGATGGGTGTCTACCAAGTTAGTACACGATCTGCGTCCAAGCTCACAAGCAAGCCGCACGAACGGGGGGTATTGCCTCGTTTTTTGGCCGATCCTTAAACACGGTCGCACTTGAAAGGTTTCGCGTACCGAACAAATCTTCTGGCCTGCGACGTTCGAACAACGGGACTCTTCCACCGTCGTTTTTTCTTCGCGTTAATGAAAAATACCCGCAAAAACATTGGAAAAGCGATCGTTCCATAAAGTTCTGTTTCATTTCAAATCGCGTGCTATTCAATTATTCAACACCGCTGTCTGTTGCGTGAAACTCGTTGCAAACCAAGGTGGCGATGAGGCCGTTCATTCGGTGCATAAGTTTGTTCAATTCAGCCCGGATCCATCTAGCAATCCATCGACAACAAACCCGTTTTGGATACCGATTGGCGTCCTTCGCGATACTTCCATCGATCGTTTTCTCGGATCGGCAGGAGGCTTCGGAGCGTTGACGAAATCCAGTCCTCGACGCGCAGAAACTGCACGGGGTAGTTTACCTTTTAGGCAAGCGGCGGTGAAGGCAAATGGCTAGAAGTTGGGGGGCGAACAGCAAGTCGAATAGGAATCTCGACGATTCTGTCTATGATACGGAAGCCCCGCTTTGAACCTTAATCGTTGGCCAAGCTATGAATGAATCCCTGTCTCCTTCCGAAGGCTACGAGCCGGTAGCTCGACGTCTGCCCCCGCGCGCCGAGGAGGCCATCCTCCACGGAGTGCTCGCCGACTGGGATTGGTCCGCTTTTCGAAAGAAACTTGGTATTTCTTCGGAGGACTCCATCCGCTTGGTCAGCATTTCTTCCGGGCGACATCAAACGGCCGAGGCGATTGCGCGTCGGTCTATCCGCGAGTCGCTGGGAATCGACGTGCAATGCTTCCACATCGACTCGTTTCAAGCGAGTCGCACGGAAGGGCACGTGCAGCTAGGAGAGGATAATTCTCCGGCACCCCAACCGGAAAATTTGGAGGTGCTGTGCGCCGCGGATTTGCCGGAGCGGCCCATCCATCTCGGGGTCCTTTCCCTGGTCGCAACCGGGGAGGCGGAGCTGTCGCGTGACTACATGCAGCAGCAGTTTGAAAGGCTCGTAATCGGGGGCGTTTTGGTCGTTTCCGTCGACAATCCCGACGATCGATGGGTTCATGATCAGCTGAAGTCATTCGAGAAAAGTGTCAAGGTTCGGAAGCAGGACCAAGGGATCGTTTACTGGATTGAGAAAACCGCCGACCTTAAGAAGCGGAAAGACTTTTCATGCGAGCTGGCTTACCGCGATTGCGACGAGCTGATCAAGCTGGTCACTCGCCCCGGCGTTTTCTCCCACCGTCAATTGGACAATGGTGCTAGGCAACTGCTGGATGCCGTCGACGTCTACCCGGAATCGAAGCTGAT
>JALOQZ010000179.1 GCA_025459245.1 Pirellula sp. | reverse complement strand
TCACAGGACTCGACATCGCAGCGACAGCATTGATGACCAGTGGCTGCCTTTGGCTCGCCGCCGAGACACATTGCGCGGCGGCCCGATCGATATCAACGTCGGAAACGGAACACCGCAAAGAGGGTGAACGGCAACACGCTCAATGCAGAACCGCCACTCTCATCGATTTGGCGCAACCGGAACCGGTCTGGGAACGTGCTCTCCATGCAATCGCGTCCCTAGGCAGTCAAAGCAAACCCAAAGAAACGTCTCGCATTGAACCTGAACGAACCGACCGATTGATTTTCGAAATCTGGCACAACAATCATGAATTCCACTTGGAAGCTTATCACCAGCTCCGCAAGGGGGAACATTGGTCTGCGGGCAGGAAGATCGCATTGGCTCGTCTGTATCATCAACATGCCAGTCCGGAGTTCTCATTTTTAACCCCGGAAGATCTTGCGCTCTGTAAATCAATCCGGCATTCGATGTCGCGTGGTTCCTACGGGTACCCGGAAGAAGAGACCAGGTTTGAAACGCGTTCGGGCGCTCGAGCGCTCATCGGCCATCCTCGCATCTTTTGCCCGAAAGATCGTAGCGAGCCGTTGGAGATCATAGAAAAGCCGGTTGTGTTGATCGTTAGGCAAACCGAGGATTCGCAAATCGAATTGCTGCTCGATCCGCAACCCAATCATTCTCATAGCGTGCAATTCGAACGGATAGGTCCCCATCAAATCTCCGTAACGTTGTTCGATCCCGTTCACCAGAATTTGCAGACCATATTGAGGAATGGATTGCGAGCACCGCTCTCGGGCGCTTCTAAAGTGCTCAAGTCCGTGACGCAACTCGCGTCGATCGTAACGGTCCATAGCGAGATTGGAGATATCGCAGCGGATAACCCCCAACCTGAAAAGAAAACTCGCGTAAAGAAAGAGCCGTCCTCCGACGCCGCCACAGAAGAGGATGCGGCATTCGTTGTTCCGACTAACAAGGTTGCCGGCGATCCCAAACCGCGGTTGCATCTCATTCCTCTCGGCGATGGATTGCGAGCAGAATTCTACGTTCAGCCTTTTGGGGCGACTGGTCCGATGTGCCGCCCCGGTGAAGGTGGTTCAACGTTGTTCGCCATGATCGATAGTAAAGCCACATCGGCCAACCGTGATCTAGTCACGGAAGTAAAAAATGCACAAACAGTGATTGATCGCTGCGAATCGATCGCAAATCACCTTGCCGGTTCCTGGTCAGCCGCATTCCCATCGCAGCTCGAAGCCCTTGAGCTATTGCTTGAACTGGAGCCGCTTTCCCAGAACGATATTTTGACCGTGCAATGGCCTAAGGGCAGGTCGTTACGTTTGGCAGGCCAATCCAATGAGTCGATGATGAAGGTACAGATTCGTCGTGACGGCAATTGGTTCGCAGCATCAGGGGAACTTAAATTCGCACCTGATCGTTCGATCGAGCTGATGCAGTTACTTGAGTTGGTGTCCGCGTCTCCCGGACGCTTTGTAAAACTCGGTGACGGAGAGTTTTTAGCCCTGACGAACAGTTTTCGACAACGACTTGATGATTTGAGAATGCTCGGCGATCACCGTTCGTCAAAAGGCCACCTGCGTTTCGGTGCTGTCCATGCTGGGGTACTGGAAGACCTCGGCGGAATGAAAATCACGGCAGATGCTCATTGGAAAAAGTGTCTGCAACGCATGAAAGAGGCGATCTCCATCGACTTCCAAGTGCCCGAAACCTTTCAAGGCGAATTGCGCCTTTATCAGCAGGAGGGAATCGCTTGGATGCAGCGATTGGCAGCCTGGGGTGTTGGCGGTTGCTTAGCCGACGACATGGGCCTTGGAAAAACCGTACAAGCAATTGCTGTGCTGCTTCATCGAGCAAACGAGGGTCCTGCAATTGTCATCGCACCGACTTCCGTGATTCATAATTGGCATGCCGAGATAACACGTTTTGCTCCGACGCTTCAGCCGCGTATTCTTGCAGAATCGTCCCGCGCGGCATTACTCGATTCTCTCGAGGCTCGCGACGTCCTGCTGTGCTCTTACGGCCTGATGCAAAACGAGATAAAGAATCTTGCCAAAATCAATTTCAACACACTTTTTCTCGACGAAGCTCAAGCGATCAAGAACACCGCGACCCAGCGGTCCCAGGCGGCGAAGCAGTTAAAGTCCAATTGCCGATTCTTGTTGACCGGCACCCCTCTGGAAAACCATCTCGGCGAATTATGGAATTTGATGGACTTTATCAACCCAGGATTGCTCGGAGACAGCGAAAGTTTCCAACGTCGTTTTGCGATTCCCATCGAGCGCGATGGCGATCGCGCTGCACGACAAGCACTTAAACGCCTCGTTGCACCTTTCATGCTGAGACGCACGAAATCGCAGGTGTTGTCCGAACTACCATCTCGAACCGAGACAACGCTACTTATCAATCCTAGCGAAAAAGAGGCGGCGTTCTACGAGGCAGTTCGGCTGCGTGCCATTGAGAAGCTTGCAAATGCAGAGAATGGCAAAGCGAGCCCACTCCAAATTCTTGGAGAGATTATGCGGTTGCGGCGAGCGTGTTGCCATCCAAAATTAGTAGTGCCTGATGTTAATATCGACGGCTCAAAGCTGGCGCAAGTGCTGGAAACGATTGATGAGTTACGGGAAGGCAAGCACCGGGCTTTGATCTTCAGCCAGTTCGTTGATCACCTGCAACTGCTTCGTGAGCAGCTCGATCAACTCGGAATCTCCTATCAATATCTCGATGGCAGCACGTCAGCCCGTGAACGCAAAGTTCGTGTTGAAGCGTTCCAGTCAGGACAAGGAGATGTCTTTCTGATCAGTCTCAAAGCTGGCGGCACCGGATTGAACTTAACCGCAGCCGATTATGTAATCCATTTGGATCCTTGGTGGAACCCTGCGGTGGAAGATCAAGCGTCCGACCGCGCCCATCGCATCGGCCAACAACGCCCCGTGACTATCTACCGAATGATTTTGGCTGGCACGATCGAAGAAAAGATCTTGGCGTTGCATGCCACGAAACGGGACCTGGCCGAAAGTCTACTCGAAGGGGCCGAGCTAAGCGGAAAACTAACCACAGAAGAACTCCTCAGGATGATCAAATCCTAATGGGCAACCCACGGGATCTCTTTGGGGTGCTTGTCGGGATCTATGCGAGTGGAATGAAGAAGCTGGATTTTCCAACCATCGCTCACCTTGACCATCACAGCGCTCTCCAGCCACACGATCGTGCGTACCCCGCCACCACGTCGGATCTCCGCCTTGTTCCAGTAACTTATCCAAGCCACATTGCCATCTTCTCGTGCTCGGATCTGGCTGAAGAAATTCTTCCGCTCATAGGGCTCCCCTTTCGGTTGAACGGCTTCGATAAGCTTCTGCATGCTCCAGTCTTCGCCATGTTCGAGCAATTGAAAATCCTCTGTCGAGGTCGCTTGCATCGCTTTGCCATCGTGCTTGGACATGGCGGCGAAAAGGTCTTTAACAGGCTGGAATGCAGGATGGTCCGCCGCTCCAACAATGCCGCTCCCTAGCAAAACCGCCGATAGCCAAACTGCCACCGAAACAAGTTGCAAAAAACGCTGGTTGCTTCTCATCACATCCCCTCAGGTGATTAAGAGCCTATCCGAAAACCATTAGCCGCTTTGGCGCTAGCCGCGGTTTCCGGTGGTTTTCAGATAGGCTCTAAATAAAACTGGATTTACCAACCTATTCTACCAGCTCAACTGAAGCGGAATCGGGAGCACTTGCTTAGTGCTGTTTTTGGGACAAGCGTGTATCATGGGACCGAGCGAAGGGGCTGTGGCGTATTAAGAGCCTATCCGAAAACCATTAGCCGCTCTGGCGCTAGCCGCGGTTTCGATGGTCTTCAGATAGGCTCTTAAACTGTGGCGTATTGAAAGTGATCAACTATGGATGCCACCCCTTCGACGAATCGATGGCCCGGCAAGTCGTCAATACTCTCGCTCCTTTTCCTTGTTCCCTATGTCGACTCAACCACCCGACCAGACGCCATCTTCGCCGGGAGGCGGCCAGGAAAATCGCAGAGCACTCGACGAAACGAGCGGCTTCGAGTCCATCTCAAAGACAGATGAAACCAGCGCATTTAGCTCGCAGACGAAACAGTCAGCTAAGCCGGAACGCTCGAGAAAGAAGCAGCCCCAAAATGTGGGTGGATATGAGCTCGGTGACATGCTCGGCCAAGGAGGCATGGGGCGGGTGTTTCGCGCGGACGATTCGACAGGTCGCTCCGTCGCCCTCAAACTACTTTCGCCCGACTTGGCTCGCTCCCCAGAGGCCTTAGCCCGTTTCAAGCAAGAAGGATTGATCGCCAGCCAGATCAACCATCCGCATTGCGTGTTCGTCCACAGAGTGGACGACGACGGTGGTGTTCCATTTATCGCGATGGAATTGATGACCGGCCAAACACTTAAGGATCTTGTCCTGAAGAACGGTCCACTCCCGTACGGTGAAGCGGTTCGCCTTGTTCTGCAGTGCATCGACGGACTCATCGAGGCGCACTCGCTGGGAATGATTCACCGAGACATCAAGCCGGCCAATTGTTACCTCGATGACGATGGCAATGTGAAAATTGGTGACTTCGGATTGGCACGGTCGCTCGTATCCGACTCGGAACTGACACAAACGGGAGCCTTTCTCGGTACACCGCTTTTTGCTTCCCCCGAACAACTTCTCGGCCAATCGATCGATGCTCGGAGCGACATCTACTCGCTCAGTGCGACAATGTATTACTTGTTAGCCGGCAAAGCGCCCTTTGAGTCGCCTCATGCCGCACAAGTCATCGCACGAATCGCATCGTCGGACCCACCAAGCTTCCGATCTGCAGGTGTTGACGTTCCCCCCCAACTGGAGCAGATCGTGATGAAGGGGCTCTCTCGCGATGCCTCTAAACGCTACGGAAGCTTCACGCAAATGCGAAGCGATCTGCTGGCGATCATCGAACCGATCCCAGAACCTACATCGCTAGCGCGTCGATCCGTCGCTTGGCTATTGGATTATTTCATCCTGACATCGGTCATCGCCGTTCTCATGTTCTCCTTTGCCAATCCGAAAGAGCTTCAAGAAAAATCGATTCTGACGAATCTCTTAGGAATGGTCGTTGTCTTTATCTATTACATATTCTGTGAATCGATTTTCGCTGCGACGCTAGGCAAAGCAGCTCTACGCGTAAGCGTGGTCGATGCCAAGACGGGGGGCAGGCCTAGCTTTACCAAAGTGCTTGCTCGAGCCGGTTTCACCATCCTTGCATCCAGTTTGTTCTTTCTCCTTGCGAAAGTCGCTTACCCCGATTTGAGCCCAGCCGCCGAAGGGGTATTGATTGCAGCGACGTTTCTGCTCAATCTCGTAATCCTTTGGTCGACTTGGAACTACACGGGCAAACGTCAGTTGGCAAACGATTGGATCAGCGGAACGGAGTGCCGAACTCGGACTGGGGTACGCGCGACGTCTCGCTCCGCGATCGCTCTGCCTGCTTGGAATTTGCCTGTTCACGCATTGCAGACATCCGATGGAGCCATCCCCTTCCAACTTGGACGCTTTGAGATAACAGGCGAAATCGATTGCCTGGCATCCAACAATGCCCGATGGTTTACCGCCGTCGACAAACAATTAGAACGTGGGATTTGGATCGCCTATTTGACAGATCCTGCAGCGACACTAGATGAACGCCAAATGCATAAGCCGAAGTCCTTTCGGCTGCGATTCGTTGAGGAAGGCTCAACTCCGAATTGCCGTTGGTTTGCATTCGTCGCCCCCGACGGGGTACCGATCATGGAGTGCGCGAAACAGGCTACTCATTTTCCATGGCCTATCACCCGGTCCATCCTCGGTGAGATTGCCGAACTAGTGCGTTCCTCTTCTCAATCCACTGGCACGCACGCATCGGCCACTCATGATCCCACTTCGGAACCGAAGCTTGCAAGTAATAACTCTCAACAACTGGATGCTGGTCAATTATGGATCGATTCCGCTGGCAGACTAAGCCAAGTCGATTTTTGCTTTTCCTCTAACAAGGATCGCGACATCGTTGCTTTAGTATCAAAATTGGGGCTTCCAACTCGCCATCGACTTCGAAAGGGGACGATCGCTACGAATGTCTCTCGCGCGTTGCTACCAATCGAGTCCCTTCCACCGTTGCGAGCGACACGCTTATTAGAACAGCTTGCCTCGAGAGCGGGCGCTTCATCCTCTGCCGAGCTTAAGAGCATGCTTGAAAAAGTGGATAAGCAATCTCATGAGCTGACACCGAGCTCACGGTTCGTTTCTGCAGCAGCCTCGTTGGGGCTCATGTCACCCATGATGTTCTTCGCATGCATTATGCTGGTCATCCCCTCTGTGATTCTCATTGCTGATGGACTGTACAAGGAAATACGCCGATTGAAATCGTTGGCTGTATATGCAGAGGAACCCAATGCCTATCCCGAGGTTTGGAAATTCGCAACCGACGCGGAGAAGTCCTATTGGAGTGATACGAATAATCGCCAGGAAATCCAATCGGCATTAGCGACTCAAACGGATCGAATGAAAATCGCTTTGGATCGCGTTGGCTCCTTGGAACGAATGATTTTGACGAACATCCCCAATCTAAATCTTGATTCGCCACCTCTTTACGGTTCAAAACGCGAACAAAACCCCTCTGAACAAGACAATTTGTCCAAGACGAAGGAAGATGAAACAAAAAGGGATGATCCGATTAAAGTTACTGCAGGACCGGCGAATGTGGTCCAAATACAGTTCGGACAAGAGCAGATGGACGAAGAATTGGCGCGTTCGATTTTGGGGAGCGTAGAACGAAGCAAGGAGCTTCCGGAAGCTCGCGAGAGGATACCCGATTTTTTCATTGTCGCCGTGGGGATGACTGTCTGCTTGCTTTGGACCACGATAACCTTTGGCGGCATCACCAAATACTTTACAGGTATTTGCTTCATTCGACGCGACGGTCGCCACTTGGGGGTCTTGAGAAGCTTTTGGCGAGCCCTGCTTCTCTACGCGCCAATGCTCATATTGGCCTACTTGATTTCCTACTGCAACCAATTGGGATTCGACTACCTAGGGTGGGGAACGATCCTGAAAAGGATCTTCTTTGTCTTGCCGCTAGCCTACTTGGTTACCACGGTAATTTGGTACCGTAGAACGCCATTGGATGTCTTGTCCGGCACGGTGGCTGTTCCCAGATAAGCTCCAAGTCGCTCGATACTGCTGCGCGATCTAGCTGCCCTCGATGGACGCGAGAAACTGATCGATCAAACCGTTGGGTGCTTTCACAACATGTTCCGGACCAGGAAACTTCCCGCTTTTGACTTCATCGATGAAATCCCGAAAGCCCCCCACTCGTTCCAGTTGCATCGCCTGCTCCATCTGGAACAAGTTCCGATATTGTTTGGTGTGTCGGGGGTAGGGAGGTGCGTGATTGCCTAGGATGTCCTCCGCAAACATAAACTGAATGTCTCCGCCACTACCAGCTCCAATGGACGAAGTCACTAAACGTGTGCGCTGAGAGATTTGTGCAAGCAACTCCGCGGGTACGACTTCCACCTCGACAGCCCAAGCCCCCGCCTCCTCGAACGCTTGAATTTGCTTGAATACCCACAGCGCCTCCTCAATGGTCTTTCCCACTGCTTTGAGGCCACCCGTCCAAGTGCTTAAACGAGGCACTAGCCCCGCGTGCGCTTCAACTGGGATCCCTGCATTGGCTACAGCCCGAATCATATCGGGGTTCCATTGGCACATGATTCCATCGGCACCGATATCCATAGCATCGTAACCGGCGCGGATCGCTTCTGCTGCGGTTGCAACCTTGGTTAGCCCGATACAGAACGTCATGAACGTATGAGGGGCTGCTCTACGTATCGCAATCGCACTAGCCGGATTAGCAGGATCGAACTTAACCTTCATCAAGTCGATGCCTGCTTCTTCGGCTGCGATCGCCTCGCTCGTCGTAAAGGGCATCGTCTCGGTGAGAACGGCTTTCCCTTTCAAGTCCTGCAAATGCTTAATGGTGTAGTTTCGAGTTGCATAGACTCCACCGAGCGTCATGGTCCGGTGCAAGCCTCGTTTGTGCGCATCCCGCGGAGGCAACGCGTTTGGAGGTGGTGGTTCGTCAGCTTTCATAAGTTCGGATCGCGTTTCGTGAGATTGGCTTTCGCGAATCGATCGTCTAGTTGCAGTACAATACAAAGATCCTAGCCGAAAACCATTAGCCGCTCTGGCGCTAGCCGCGGTTTCCGATGGCTTTCGGATAGGCTCTAAACTGGCTACGACCGAATCAAATAACCCGAAAGATAGCGTATCTACAAGGTCCGCAACAGGCATTGGTTCTCGCGAGGATAGCGATACCTAACTCACTGTGCTTCTCTCAGCGATGACAGATTACCGCCCATAATGGCAGAGAGGTTGCGGGAAATCTTATCCACAGGCCAATTCCACCATTGTAGCGTAAGCAGCTCTTCGATGATCTCCGGCGCAAAACGTTGCCGAATAACGCGAGCCGGATTCCCTCCAACTACCGAATAAGCAGGCACGTCGCTTACCACGACAGACCTGGATGCGACGATTGACCCATCGCCAATCTTTACACCAGGCATGATCAGGGCTTCGTATCCGATCCAGACATCATTTCCTATCACGGTATCCCCTTTGTATGGCATTTCATCGTCGGGAGGCAATGACGACTCCCAACCGTTTCCGAAGATGAAGAAAGGGAAAGAAGAGAACCCGCTAATCTTGTGGTTGGCCCCGTTCATGATGAATTTGACATCACGCGCTAGAGCACAGAACTTACCGATAACAAGCTTGTCGCCAATAAATGGAAAGTGGTAGAGAACGCATTTGGATTCGAACTGCTCTGGTCCGTCTGGATCGTCATAGTAGCTGTAATCGCCAACTTGGATGTTCGGATTCTTCACCAAGGGTTTAAGGAATCCGACTTGGGGAAACCCTGGCATAGGGTGAGGGGTATTCGGGGAAG
>JALOQZ010000017.1 GCA_025459245.1 Pirellula sp. | reverse complement strand
ATGTCGATTTGCGATGAGGCTTATTGATGGCATCATCGCCTGATCGGCCGCTGGAGCCAAACAAAATCGAAGAAACCCACGCCCAGCTGCGGCCCGAATTGGTCCGCTTCGCTTGGGGAATCCTTCGCGATTGGGCTTTGGCAGACGACGCCGTGCAAAACGGCTTCCTCTCCCTAACTCGATTCGGCGGCGGAGTGGAACCTGCGAATAGAAAAAGCTGGCTTTACAAAGTGGTCTTTCGCGAGGCGCTCCGGCTTCGCAAATCCACTGCCGGTCGGCAATTTGACTCGGCCAATCAAGCCAGCGAACCGGTGGCAACCTACCAAATCGATCCAGCCCAACGCTTGCTCGACGCGGAGGAGTCGGAATGGTTTCGGCAACAGCTCACAAAACTCCCTGAGGATCAACGGACGATTCTCGAACTTCGAATCCAACACGAGAAAACCTTTGCCGAAATCGCCCAGATGCTCGGCATTCCGATCGGCACCGCACTTTCCCGCATGAGATTGGCAATCCAAAAACTCCGTGAACTCTCCCATGACCACTGATCCTTCTTCAAACCGCTTGGACTCCGACTTGGAAATGCAAGCAATGCTATACGCGTTGGGAGACCCGTCTTTGGACCGCGATGCATTCGAGTCCCTTATGGAATCCAACGTCGAAGCGATGGAAGCGTTGTCGCACGCCGTCTGGATGATTCAAGGCGTGAAGTCCTCCGAATCCACCCACGCCGCTTCGTCGATCGTTGATACTACCACTCCTTTTGTTCTCCGCCCGTCTTGGAACCAAGTCGCTTGGATTGCGAGCGCACTCGCTATTGCTGCCTGTTTGGTCGTATTCTTCTCTCTCGGAGAGCCCCTGGCGGATTCCGACACTCCGTCCGAATGGTCCGAAATCGCCTCCGCTTGGTCGGATGTTCAAACCTCTGACTTAAGAGGCTCGGATCCGCTTTCCCCTCGAGAGTTTGCGACCAACACACTCGACTCCGACGACTTTACGCTAGCGAGCATCACCTACCCGGACGATGAACTCCCAGACTTGGATGACATTCCCAATTGGTTGATTACGGCAGCATCGCGAGCCAACAGTACCGCGGAAGGGACGCTCCAATGACAAGCGATTGCTCGAATGGCTATGCCACTTACTACCAATTTCTTTACCGAGCCACGCTAACGATTCTTGCAATCCTAGCGACTAGTTCGGCGCATCTTTTTGCTCAAGACAAACCACGCTCAACGCCTGCCATTCAAGAAAATGATTCAGCAGAAGCAACGGAAGCAAAAGCTTTGGATTTTGTCCAAAACCATCACCCCGAACTGAAGGATTTGCTCTCTGTTCTCAAAGCAATGGATGCCCAGCAGTATGCAACTGCAATCCGCGATATCACTCGAGCTCGAAGGCGAATCGAATCACTCTCCAAAAGATCACCCGAAATGCAAAACGTCGAACTGCAAGGGTGGGTGATTCAATCCAAAATCGACCTGTTGCTCGCCAAAGCCGTTGCGAGCGACGGCAAGTGGAATCGCGATGAGCTCAAAAACTTGGTTCAAAAGCGACTAGAGAATCAAAAGATGCGACTAAAAGTCGAAAAGGAGAACTTGGAAGCTCGGATGAAACAAATCGAGGAATCCCTTTCCAAGCTCGAAGGAAAAGAATCCGATCGCGTTGAGCAACAACTTGGTGGAATGATTCGCAAACTGGAATCAAAGCGCCCTGCCAACAAGAAAAAGTAGAAACAAACGCCTGCACCAAAACCACCCCTTACAACAATCGATCGTCGACGCCCGAAACGATTGACACTCAAAGTATCAACAGTTTCCGAGGCACTTATGTCCACTCCGTGGTATCGACACTTGACAGGACTGCTCACCGTCCTTGCTGGCCTCTCTCCATTGGCGATTTGTACTGCGGATGAGCCCAGTCCGCCTCTGAATAGTCGCTTCGCAGTCGGAGCAGACGGGCAGCTTGCAACCGACGAAGTTCCCAACTTCCAAAAGCATATCTCCCCGCTGTTAGGCAGGCTCGGCTGCAACGGACGGGCATGCCATGGATCCTTTCAGGGGCAAGGTGGATTCATGCTTTCTTTGTTCGGATACGACTTCGACGTCGACCACAAAGCGCTCCTCGATGAAAAAGCCGAGCGAGTGAACTTGAAATCCCCTCTGGAAAGCCTCATCTTGACCAAACCGGTCGACGATTCGATGCACGAAGGTGGTAAACGATTTGAAAAGGACGGTTGGGAGTATCGAGTGCTTCGCGCATGGATCGAAGCGGGCGCTCCCAAGATGGAAAAGAAACAAAAGGAAGCACTGTCACTCCAAAAGCTAACCGTTACACCCACCGAGATTTCATTTGATAAGCCAGGCGAGAAAATCAATATTCGCGCCGTCGCCCATTGGAACGATGGGACCGCCGAAGACGTCACCGGTTTGTGCCGCTTCTTTAGTAATGACTCTGCGATCGCGCAAGTCGATGAACAAGGTGTCATCGTCGCTGGAGAGCGGGGTGATACGCATGTCGTCGTCTCTTACGACAATGCTGTCGTCCCCATTTCCGTACTGCGTCCTGCCGGTCCCACCGGACAACTTAAGAGCCAAATCGCAAACGCCAAATCCACCGTCGATCGATTGGTATTGCAGAAATTGGACAAGCTGGGAATGGAGCCATCTCCACTTGCGGACGACGCTGAATTCTTTCGACGCGTGTCGCTTGACGTAGCCGGTACCCTACCAACAGCCGAACAAGTTCGCGAGTTTCTCTCCAACAACGATCCAAACAAACGTTCCAAAGCGATCGAAGCACTGCTCGATTCACCGGGCTACGCAGCGCAGTGGACGACATTCCTGTGCGATCTCACCGGGAACAACGACGACCAGCTCCGCAACTTCACATTCATCCGAGAACTGCCTCCACAACATTGGTACCAGTGGATCTACGCGAGAATCGCGAACAACACTCCTTATGATCAAATCGTCGAGGGAATTGTAACGGCTGTCTCTCGTGAACCTGGGGAATCGTATCGGGAGTACTGCGATGCAATGACCCGAATCGCCAACGACAAAACGGGCAAGGCCTATGCTGAACGATCGGACATGATGTATTTCTGGGCTCGCAACAATCTGCGAACTGCCGAGGAGCGAGCGATTGCATTTGCCTATGCTTTCTGCGGAGTGCGCATTCAGTGCGCTCAGTGCCATAAGCATCCCTTCGACCAATGGTCGAAAAAAGACTTCGACCAATTCGAACGATTGTTCGACGGCGTCGTCGCCAACCAAAACTCACTGACCGCCGAAGGCAAAAAGGAATTCGAAAAGATTGTCGAAGAACTGGGAGTTCCCAAGTCGGCCAAAGGAAATGAACTTGCTCGCCAATTACAGGAAAAGTTCCGCGGTGGCTCGTTCGACAAAACACTTCCCTTCCCCGAACTCTTTGTTCAAGCAAGAAACGACAACCGCAATAAAACCAAAGGCAAGGAAAAGGACAAGAAAGGGAAGCAACCACTACCACCCGCTCCAACCGCTCGCCTATTGGGAGGCGACTTTGTAGACCTATCCAAGGTCAAGGATCCGAGAGAACCTCTCATGGATTGGCTTCGAGATCGCAACAATCCCTACTTTGCCAAAGCTCTGGTGAATCGCGTTTGGGCGCATTACTTCCAAGCCGGTATCGTCAATCCCCCCGATGACCTCAATCTGGCGAACGCTCCAAGCAACGAGGCGCTCCTCCAATACTTGGCCGACGGCTTCATCGAAAGCGGTTACAACCTCAAGTGGTTGCACCGAACCATTCTTAACACAGATACCTATCAACGTTCCTGGCAAACCACACCTACAAACGAGCTTGATCGCCGCAACTTCTCGCACGCATTGCTCCGACGTTTGCCAGCCGAGACAGCCTACGACGCACTGAAGATTGCTCTCTCCAGCGACGAGCAAGCCAAATCGTTGTGCAATTTGGAAACAGACAGAGCCATGACGCTTGCTGGGGCCAGCGCCCAAGCGAGGGGTAGACGAGCCGATCAATATGCGCTCAGTGTTTTTGGTCGATCGGTGCGCGAGAGCAACTGCGATTGCGACCGAACCAGCGATCCTAGCTTGCTGCAAACCGTGTTCATTCGAAATGATGCCGATGTTATTCGCGCCATGTTCGACCCGAAAACCAGCTGGCTCTCTCAAGTAGCGCGCGAATCGAAGTGGAGCATGGTCTCCGTCGATGGACGCAACACACCGAACCGCGACACCCCAGCGAAGCAGGTATCGATGAACAAAGCCGATAGCGGAGATGCCTTGCAGAAGTCCGTCGACGATTTAGACCGAAGAGTTCGCTCACTGCGTACACAGATCGAACGAATTAAAGACAAAGAGAACGAAGGCAATAAAGAAAAGCTGCGCGATCTAAAGTCCAGGCTGGCTTTGACGGAAAAGCGACTGGCAGCTCAATCGGAGTTGCTGGCGAAATCGCAAGAGGACGAAGCTCCCAGCGATACGACCAACGCGGCATCGAGCAAGGTGGAAGCGATTAGCCAATCGGATGCCGAACTGCTTAAGAAGCGTGTCGAAGAAGCCTACTTGCGAACTCTCTCCCGTTTCCCCGAAACACGAGAAATGGAGATCGCAATGACCGCAATCCAAAAAGCCAACTCCCCCGTCCAAGGCCTTAGCGATTTGCTCTGGGCTTTGATCAACTCCAAAGAATTCATCCTCAACCATTAATCGACCAGAGAGGTATTCCCATCATGTCTTCCCATCAATACTGCGACGGAATCGCTCGCCGGGACTTCATTCGCATCGGCGGAATCTCCCTGGGTGGCCTGACCCTCACCAACTACCTGCAACTTGCCGAGGCTGGCAACATCAAACCAGGTCACGCAACCTCCGGGATCTTTATCGATCTCAATGGCGGTCCTTCCCATATCGACACTTTCGATCCAAAGCCCGATGCACCGGAGGGTATTCGAGGTGACTTTAAGACCATACCAACGAGTGTTCCCGGCATCCGCATCTCCGAGCATCTCCCCAAAATGGCTGCAGCGATGGAAAAGTACGCCATCCTCCGCGGCGTCTCTCACACGCTGGCAGCCCACCGACTGGGAAGCGAGTATGTCAATACTGGCAGCCGCCCTCTCTCGTCGCTTGAGTATCCCGGCTACGGTGCAGTGGTTTGTAAGGAACGGCCTGTGGACAAGGATATACCGCCGTTTGTGGCGATTCCCAACGGCGGGCAGCGTCCCGGCTTTCTAGGAATCCAGTATGCACCACTCAATACATCGGCGACTCCTCAACCAAACCGCCCCTTCAATGTCCGAGGGATATCGCTTGGGCAAGGAGTCACCGTAGAGCAGCTCGATCGTCGCCAAAACCTACTCAAGGATCTCGATACGAAGTTCGGGGCTATGGAGAGCAAGGACCAGTTGCTCACCGGATTGAATCAGTTCAGCGAAAAAGCTTACTCGATGCTGACGAGCGAACGGGCCCGTCTCGCGTTCGACATCTCGAAAGAGTCCCCAAAGTTTGCAGAACAATTTGGGGCCGACCCTTTCGAGCAAAGCTGTCTGTTAGCGATCCGATTGATCGAATCCGGTGTTCGATTCGTATCGCTTTCGATCGGTGGCTGGGACAACCATACCGACATCTTCAACAATTTGAGCAAGAAGCTATTGCCAAAACTGGACGGCGGCGTGTCGGCTCTGCTTAATGGTTTGGAGCAAAAAGGGTTGCTAAGCTCGACAGCGGTGATGGTCACCGGTGAGTTTGGCCGTACCCCAAAAATCAATACGCGTGCTACGCTGGGTGGACGTGACCATTACCCCAGGTGCATGTTTATGCTTATGGCCGGTGGGAATGTTCGAGGCGGGCAAGTCATCGGTGAGAGTGACGAAACGGCCGCCGGACCGCTGCATGAAGGAATGAGGCCCGACGATGTTGCAGCTTCCTTCTACCACAATATGGGTATCGATCATAAACAAGAGTTCCAAACCGAGACTGGCCGCCCTATCACCCTGGTCCGAGACGGGTCCGTCATTCCACAATTGTTTTCCTAGTTTCGAATCGTATTTCGAATAGCCTATAGGCACGTTTTGTTTTTTCCTTTCCGAAGATTGGGGTTTTCACCATGAAGTCATTATTGCTCGCAGCTTGCTCCCTAGTGGCGCTCGCTCTTTCGCCAACCGCTGCATTTTCGCAAGAGAAGGGAAAGAAAGCTGGTCCTGCTCAACAGATGGTCAATCAATTCATGAAGCAGCTTGAGAAAGCAGAATTGACCGAAGATCAGGCGACTAAAGCCAAAGAACTGATGATGAAAACGGCAAAGGAAGTGATCAAGATGCGCACCGACGCCGAGATCACTCCCGAAATGATGAAGAAGCGCACCGAAGCGAGCAAGACCGCTCGCGAAGCAGGCAAGAAACCAAAAGAGGTTCAAGAAGCCGTGAAAGCCGCCGTACCTTTCACCGAAGCCCAGTTCAAAGTCATCACCGAAGGTGAAGCAGCAGTTGCCAAGACAAAGATCGAGATCGGCAAACTCCTCAAACCAGAGCAAATCGCAAAGCTACCACCGATGGTGCAAGCTAGTTTGAAGGAGAAGGCTCCGAAGAAAGAAAAGAAGTAGATTCTTTCAAGCTGATTTCGCGGGAGCGAAATGCGACAATAAAACAGTCGGGTGCAAAATCGATCTCATCCAAGTAGACTAGGGACGCGTTTTTCGTTCCCAGCCGCTCCTTGGATGAGTATCGAACCCGATGAGATCTTTGATTTGTTTCGCTTGGTGGATGGTCCTTCTTTCGGTCTTGACCACGCCAGCATTCGTGCACGGTCAAGACTTCCAGCCCGACTCCCCTCAAGAACGGGGGCGAGGCGGTCGCGATGGAAATCGCGTCTACAAACAACGCGTCTCCCCGAATTGGATCGGCAGTTCCGATCAATTCTGGTATCGAAACGATCTACCCAATGGTCAGCGCGAATTCATTCTTGTGGATCCGCAAAAAGGCACGCGTCTATTCGCTTTCGATCATGCAGCGGTAGCCAAGGCCATGGGCGACATCGCTTCCGCAAGCAAGCTTCCGATCGAGCGTCTGGAATTTAACGAAACCGATCATACTGTCCTGCTCATCGGTCCTCGTGGGGGAAAGTCCTATCGCTGGAACCCTGATACCTCAGAACTCACAGAATCCCCCCTACCCGTCGCCGTACAAGAAGGAACCGCCGGAAATGGAAACCGTCCGCGCGGTCGTGCGACGGGGCAAGATAGCTCGATCACGTTTGAGAACCGCTCGGATGGCGCCGTCGAAATCTTTTGGTTGAGCGGTGACGAGAAACAGAGCTACGGCAAGATCGAAAAGGGAGCTACCCGCGACCAACACACCTTCGGCGGACATCGTTGGCAGATCGTCAATGCGAAAGGGGAAGTGCTTGGTGAAGTGACTGCAGAGGATGAACCTACCCGTATCGCGATCGATGGAAAACCGATCCCTTCGCGACCTCGTGCCGGATCGCGCCGTCCTTCACCTCGCGAAGCGCGCGCTCAAGAATTTGCATCTCCTGACAAAAAATGGAACGCAACGATTGAGAACAACAACATCATCGTCGTCAATAACGACTCAGATGAGCGAATAGTCTTCAGCCAGGATGGAAGTGCAGAAGAACCGTACGGTCAGTTGCTTTGGTCCCCCGACTCCAGCACGCTCATCGCATTTCGTCAGAAAGAGGTTTTAAAGCTACCTGTTCACTGGATCCGCTCCTCACCCCCCGGAGGCGGACGCGCCCAGCTCGAAGTTCGCCCCTACAGTTTGCCCGGTGACCCATTCCCAACTTACGAACTCAATCTATTCCGAATCTCGGACCGCAAACAGATCAAGCCCCCAGTCGATCGATTCGAACACGAATGGCTGAGGCCTCGAGTTCGATTCTCTAAAGACGGCTCAACATTTAGTTATGAACAAACAGACCGGGGCCATGGCCGTTTTCGATTAATCGAAGTCAAAATCGCCGACGGATCCGTGCGCAATATTATCGACGAGAAGACGGATACATTTATTTGGACCGCTCACACGGAGAACCAGCAACTGCAACCCGTGCAGTGGCTTGAGAATGGGACAGAAATCATTTATGTCACGGAAAAGTATGGATGGCGACAAGCTATCTTGGTCGACGCAATCTCCGGCGAAGAGAAGCGGCGACTAACTCCCGAAGGGATTGTGCTAAGAGGAATCGACGCCATTGATGAACCATCACGGAAGCTATGGTTTCAAGCCAGCGGACGCGACGGTCAAGACCCGTATCTGATTCACTATGGATATGTCTCCCTCGATGATGGAAAGCTTGTTTGGCTCACCGAAGGGAACGGCAACCACTCCATTCAGTTCTCCCCGAGCAAGCAGTACATCATCGACACGTACTCGCGCGTTGACCTTGCCCCTGTGAATGAACTCCGGCGTGTCTCCGACGGTAGCTTGGTTTGCAAACTAGAAACAAGCGACATCACCGAACTTGAAGCGAGCGGATGGAAGCCACCTGAGGTATTCTCAGCCAAGGGGAGAGACGGCAAGACAGACATTTGGGGTATCATCTGCCGCCCCAAGGACTTCGATCCGAAAAAACGCTATCCCGTAATCGAGGATATTTATGCGGGCCCCCAAGGCTCCTTCGTCCCGAAGACATTCAGCCCCGCATTCCGATACGAGTCCCTTACCCAGCTTGGATTCATCGTTGTCAAGATCGATGGAATGGGAACAGCCAATCGATCCAAAGCGTTTCATGATGTGTGCTGGAAGAACCTCAAAGATGGCGGCTTTCAAGATCGAATCCTCTGGATGAAGGAGGCAGCGAAATCGCGACCAGAAATGGATCTCGATCGAGTCGGCATCTACGGTACTTCCGCCGGTGGACAAAATGCGGCAGGTGCCGTCCTTTTCCACCCTGAGTTTTATAAAGTCGCTGTTGCCGCTTGCGGTTGCCACGACAACCGCATGGACAAAGCGTCTTGGAATGAACAATGGATGGGATATCCCGTCGGCCCTCACTATGCGGAATGCTCTAATGTCGATAACGCCCACCGATTGCAGGGCAAGCTCTTTTTGATCGTAGGGGAAATGGACACGAACGTCCCTCCCGAATCCACCATGCGTGTCGCAGATGCACTGATCCGTGCGAATAAAGACTTTGATCTGCTCGTAGTCCCGAATGGGGGCCATGGAATGGGGGGTGCTTATGGCAATCGCCGCATGCACGAATTCTTCGTCCGACATCTTCTGGAGAACCCGCCCCCAGCGGTATCGGCGCAATCTTTATCGTCACGAACCAGCAATCGAATCGATCCCGTCACTGTCTTAAAATCGCAGGAAACGAAGCTGGCCAAGGCAACAGTCCCCGATCCGAAAATCGATAACATAAAGGTGCCTCAAGTCAGCCTCCCTCCAGACTCATTCTTCGACTTGGTTCGAGAGCGACATCGTGAGAAGGCGAGGAGCTTTTACAAGAAGTATCTGGATGTCGATGGATTACCAGTCGTCGCGGCGGAAGAAGTAGTCGACGAAGCATTGATCCGCACGCACGACATCGTGAGCCACATGCTGGCCGGCCGTCCCGATGTTTTGCAATCCATGCAACGCAATGGAATGTACCTCATCATCATCGGAAAGAATCAGCTCTACACCGACATGCCGGAGTACAGTGACCACCCCAACCCAACCTTTCAAAACGAACGCGTGCGCGGGACGGGGGGTAAGCCTACGAGCTTCGGCGAAGAAAACTTGATCGGCTACTCTTTAGATCGATACGACGACGAGAGCATCGGCGTTCATGAGTTCTGTCACACGATCGATAGTGCTCTGCGAAGCATGGATCCCACGTGGAGCGACCGGCTCAAAGCAACCTATCAATCCGCCATGGACCAGGGACTTTATAAATACGCCTACGCCAGCACCAACGCGGGAGAGTACTGGGCAGAAATTTGCCAAGCCTACTTCGACTGCAATCGGGTTAACAACTGGAATCACGGTCCAATCGGAACAAGAGAGCAATTGAAATCGTATGACCCCAAGGGCTACGAGCTGGTCCGCGAAACGTTTCGACTCTCCGAGACACAAAATTGGCGTTACACGTTTCCACGATCGCTCCCAGCGGTGGAGACACCGCCGACCAAGTTACAAATCCCTTTGTACTACACCAAGTTCTGTTGGGCTCGCGAGATGCCTGTCATTGGAAAAGAAGCATCCGACGAATCGCTACTCCTCGCTAACAATATCGTCAGAAGGCTGTTCGCCTATCGCCATGATGTGCTCAAGGCATTGCTCGCAGCAAACGTGCAGATCGTCGTGTTAGGAAAAGGGGAGTCGCTCGGACAATTGCCGGAGGTCCAATCGGCAGTGAAACAAGGAGCGAAGGTCGATCTGTTGAGTCGCTACCTCCCTTACACACCCGAGGTCAAGCGAATTGTGGTCAGTGAAGAGAACTTGTCTGAAACGAGAGCGACTGGGGCGGCAGCGAACAGCCATTTGGTGGAACTATTAGCAGATGCCATTTACAAAATTGCGATCGATCGCCCTGTCGATCCGGACTGGGAATCCCGACCGCGAGGCATTTGGCAGCAATACGAGCTTCGACTCGAGCGCTTTGATAACCGCATGCGATCGTCGCTCGAATCGCTTCACGCCAAGCATGTACAACAGAAGAAATGGCTGGGCACGCAAGCTTGCCATGGCCCGCGTGAGCTTTGGATTTATGGAGTGTTAGCTTACTTCCATGCCGTCGGACAATCACCTTGTCCGAACGATTCCAAGTACGCCATTCTTACCCGCGAGGATTTGGCTGCTTACGATCCGGAGTTGTATGCGTTCATCGCCAAATCGATGGCCTACGAAGAGCACGTCGATTGGCGTCTTCGTTAATCCCGTTCAAGCTAGTGAACTTTTTGTTCAGCTACAGGCAAGTATTCCACCCGGATCGACTGATGTAAACTCTCGAGCGGATCGCCGAATCGATAGGAGAACTCCACGTCGATTTCTTGACCAGCCAAAACAGGTGACGGTTCTTGAAGGGGCAGGATCAGGAATTGGTTCGGCCAAGTAGGCGAGTCGCATTGGCTCTCGACGGACAGGAAATTCTGGGTCACGAACCGGAGTGCTGACAAGAATCCGTTTGCCGAAGCGCGGAGCCGACCTCGCCATCGAATGGTATCCGAGATCGGTTCGTCATAGAAAATGTGGGCATAGTCGACGAGTGAACTCAACTCGATCAAGCCATCGTTGGCATTCGCATCGGGAGCTTGAAAGATAGGAAGTGGAGCGTAGTAACCTTCGAATTCGAAAGGATGGTGGATCATTTGAACCATCAACCTCGAAGCTTCGGGAATGAATCGAGGAAGCTGTTCATTCCAATTCTGCAGGTAGTTTTCTTTGAATGCTTCTAGCACGGAGGTTTGCTTCTCGCGAAGCAATGCGACATGCAGCATCTCGCAGACAACGACATCCACAGGCTGGGAAGGGATGAATTCGGTCGCGTCCCCCTCCACGACCGTAACCTGTTGGTCCAATCCGTTTGCATGCAAGGTGCTACGGGCAAATGACGCTAGTTCTGGATTGCGTTCGACACACGTCACCTCAGCGCCACATCGGGCCGCAAAGCTTGAGAGAATTCCGGTGCCTCCCCCTAGCTCGACTACGTGCATCCCTGGCTTGACGTGCAACTCGATGGCTCGGCGAAACCCCTCCAGTCGCTGCTTGTCCTGCAGCATCTGAAAATGGTAGTGCAGCGGAATGAATTGGCCTAGTAAGTTTTGCTCCGGATGGACTCTCGATTCGCGAGAGGCGTCGGTGCTTTCGTAGGTGGCTTCGGCTAGGGAAGGTTTTAGCGAAGAGACAAAGTTGGCCACGTTAAGTGCTTTTGGCTAGCGAATCGAAGGCGAAGCGGACCGACTCGAACGCGCCCCCCACGATGGCGATCGATGCTTTTCGATTGCGAAGAAAGCGCTGAGCTGGTCTTTTCGGGACTGTAGCGTTTTTTTCCCCTCGCCGACAAGGGCAGACTGCCACACGCGCATCTCAGCCTTATCTAGAATGGTTTTTCGCTCCCGCGTCCTCCAACGGAATCCTTATGATGAAAACCATTGCGTTTGCACTTTGTTCAGCTGTCGCTATCTATGGATCGCCATTCTCGCTTCTGAATACTTCCGCACTTGGACAAGAGACCAAGGCTCCAGCATCTCGTGTCACAAGTTCCCAACTAAGCGATACTCCGGGGAAGGAGTTTGTTTACAAGCAATCGGGTGGCCAAGATCGAGTCATGGAGATCTATTTCCCGAAAGACCACGACCCATCGTCGAAGAAGGTTCCAGGTCTGTTGCTTTTCCATGGTGGCGGCTGGAGCGGTGGATCGTTGCAGCAGTTCCGAGCAGCTTGCCATTATTTTGCCAGCCGAGGAATCGTCGCAGCGACGTCCAACTATCGAATGCTCAGCAAGCCCGAGGCGGCGAAGCTGGATAAATCGGAATCGAAGAAGCGTGTGTGCGTGACCGATGCGAAAAGCGCCATCCGATGGATGAAGCAGAATTCAGAAATGCTGGGAATCGACCCAAACAAACTTGTCGTGGGAGGCGGGTCCGCGGGAGGGCACGTCAGTCTGCTCGCGACAACCAATCCTGGCTTGAATGACCCCAAAGATTCGCTCGAAGTATCCACGCAAGTCGCCGGCTATGTCTTGTTCAATCCCGCGTTCACCGACGAAGACTCCTTCGACAAAGAAATCGATGGCCGCGTTCACATTGGAGCAGTGAAGGCTCCCGCTGTCGTTTTCTTTGGGACCAACGATCCGTGGAAGAAGGGCTGGAACGAGGTCGAAGCGAAATGGAAAAACGTGGAGGGGAATGGCCTAAGGGTCTTCCTGGCCCCAAAGCAGCCCCATGGCTTCTTTAATCGAGGAGACTGGCAGCTAGCGACGCTCCGAAACGCGGACGAATTCCTCATTTCTTTAGGAATCCTAACCGGTACGCCAACCCTGCCCGTCGTTGAGTCCGTTAAGCTGGAACCGGGGGCGCGTTAATCGTCCCGAAGTTTCTTTGTCAAAATCTTGCCCCTCTTGAATAAATGCCCGGCAGCGAAGCATCTTCCATTCCACGATGACCGACGACACCTTTTCCGATCAAATCCGGCAATACGCCGACCGAATGACCGAGGATGCCCCCTCGGCCTTGGCTGGCTTGTTTGATTTGACAGCACAGAGGCTTGTTCGGTTCTCGATCACCATCACTCGAAATCAGCACGACGCCGAGGATGCGGTTCAAGCCGCTTTGATGTCGACCGTCGCTCGGCCAGCAATGCTCGTCAACGCCCAGTCCCCATGGCATTACTTGCTTCGAATGGTGCGAAACGAGTCGCTTATCGTTTTGCGAAAAAAGCGACGTTGGACATTGGGCATGGGTATTGGGGATCTTTTGGCTTACTGCTCTTCGGATGGATTGGAAACCGAAGACAGGAATCGCGAAGTCCTCAAAGCCTTGCGAACGCTTCCATCCGAGCAACGTCAGGTCGTCGTGCTCAAGATTTGGGAGGAGCTTACCTTTCAAGAGATCTCCGAAGTACTGGAATGTTCGCTTCAGACCGCAGCCAGTCGTTATCGGTATGCAATTCAAAAGCTTGCACCGAAGCTCGCTGCGTTGCATGGGGAGTCCGTCCACCATGGCTAGGCCTTCCCAGAACTCCGATCCGATATGGAGTGACGAAGAACGCGTCGTCGAATGGATTCGAGGTGCAAAGGATTATGTAGCACCCTCGGACGAGTTCCGGCCTCGATTGCTTGAAGCAGCCAGGGAGTGGTCGGATGCGAGGGCAGGGGAACGTCGTATTGGATATGCCATCATCGGTATTGCCGTTTTAGCATGGTGCAGCTCCTTGTGCTGGCCTTGGCTGGCATCCATCCAAGCGCGCCAAACGTCGCGAACCTATGAATCGATCGAGCAACGGACGCTCGAGATCCACGAATCGACCACCGCAGACATCCACGACGCGACGTTGCAAGCCTATGAAGAATGGCGAGCGGAGTCGCAGCGACGATTGCCAGCTGCCCAACGCGAGTCCGCGGATTAATCTGCGTATCAACGGTCGCTATCGCTAGATTACCTCCCCAGAAACCATCGGCCGCTTTGGCTATAGCCACGATTCTTATCAGCCGCGGGGCGCTAGCCCCCGGTTGTTACGCCGAACACCAAAGCGTTGGTTGCATTGGAACGCTGGTAACCGGACGCTAGCGCGTTACGGCTGATTCATCAGCCGCTTTGGCTATAGCCGCGGTTTCTTTCGGTTTTCGGTTCGCCTCGCAGATAAATTCCTTCCCGCGTTCCATCTGTTGGGTAGTCCTTTCCCGAGAATGCGGAGAACTTTTCATGGGTACCCTTTATGAGCAGCAGGCTAGTCTAAGTGACTTCCTCGAATATCAAAGGCAGCTTCAAGACTTGCTCATCGCCAGTCGTGGCACGAAAGTCTCCGCTTGGGGAATTAAAGCAACTCTGTCTGCTCGTATTGAAAAGCTATCCAGTCAGCTTGCGATGCAAGTTGGGAAAGGCGAACGTTTCGATAGTGCGTTAGACAGTGCCACCGATTTTCCGCTTCCTCTGCGATTGTCTTGGAACGCTTGGTTAGCGACCGATCGATCGCCTGAATCCTTTGATATCCTTCAACCGCCCGTCGCGAAGATCCCTGGCCGAAGAAGAACTTGGTTTCTCCCTGTCCAGCTTGCCATCCTACTCGTTCTAGCCCTTACGATCCTCGCGTTTTGGAATGAGATTGGGTCCCGCGCCTTGCTCGCCATCTACCGAGACTCGGACTTGCAGCCAGGAATTTTTATTACGCTATTCCAACAGTGGTCGCCCTATCCTCGGTGGTATCTCATCGCCCCAATCGCTCTCCTGTTCGTCGGAATCTTCTTCGGATTTCGCAAGCTTCAGCAGCAGGGAGTTGCCAGCTGGAACACTCGTGATGCCGTGCCGTTGGAAGTTCAGAAATGGCAGGAAGGCAAGTTTCTCGAGCTTCTCACTCAGCACAATCAATCCATAGATATCGCAGCGGTGCAATACAGCAAACTCGCTCAAAACAAGATCGCAGATCCAAAGATGCCATCGCCGAACGCGGAGGCGAGTTCATTTAATCCCAGCTGGATTTCGGTTTGGGGGGCTGAATTAGCCTTTGAAAAGAGAATGCAGCTCCAGCTTTCGTCGATCCCGTATTTGGCATTTCTCTTTCTAAGCGGCTTGATCGTCTTCGGTGTTGCCGCAGTTGTCTTCGGGTCCCTAATCGAGTTGCTTTACGCATTGCTACCCGCAGGAGCATTTTCACGATGAGTTCTGCAAGACCTACCTTTATGACTCGTATTGATCAAGCGCTCGCGGGACGACAGTCGTTGGCTGAACTTCTTGAATCCGGATTGCAGCGTGTTTATTCGAGAACAAATAAGAAATCCAAGAGATTGCTATCCAGGCTTCGAAACGCTTCCAGCGCAGAAGAGTTGTTCGCTTCACCGGATGCCTCCTATTTGCTCCCTGTGCTGCTTCGACACTCCGAGAACGATTTGCCAGGGTTGCGACGCGACACAGAGACTCTCTTAAGAGCTCAATCGCTTCCTGCGAAATCGTGGACGAATTTCGTCAGCTATCCTGTTGTTGTCCTATTCGTTGCGATCGCGCTATTTCTATTGCAAGCGTACTGGATTTCTCCTCTCTTTGAGAGGATGTTCGACGAGTTTGAGTTGCGACTGCCCGCCCCGACGCTGCTCGTGTTTTCGGTGAACAAGTGGACTCGCAACTATATCTTCTTTCTGGCGATCGCGTTGTTCGTAGGGTTTACGCTCTGGGGGAGCATCAAGGTTTTTGGTGCGGCATTGATCGATCGACTACAGTCGATTCCGGTTGTCGGATGGATTGCATCGGGAAATCGCCGCAACCTGCTCGCCATGTCTCGATTTCTGCAAACGCTTGCCGAGTTGCTACAAACGGGCGCCAACATTCCCGATGCAATTCGAATCGCAGCAGATGCCTCCCAACATGATCTACTTCGACGAAATGCAAATCTGCTCATCCACACGATCGAAAGCGAACAGGTCGCCGCCGACGGGTTACCTCACTCCCTGGAAATCCCCTACCCGCCCCTTTTGATTCAAGTACTCCGATCCGAGAAATCTTTTGAATCCATGAACTTTTTGCGAGCGATGGCAGAAACGTATCGCGAGCGAGCTGAATCGTTTTATGCGAACAAGGAACAAGCCGCTTCACCCTGGATGATTCTTTTCATCGGTGCCATGACCTTCCTTTTGACTATGGCTTTGTTTCTTCCGTTGGTTTCCCTCGTCACCTCGCTCGCATAGAAGGTTGTAGACCGATGTCAGAAGCAATTCCTATTACACCTGCGAGCCAGTCCTCCATCGCTTGGCGATCCATCTCGCTTGTTCGACGCGACGACTTTGACGCTATCCAACTCGGGTTTCTTCAAATACTGAGAGGCGCCGTCGTAAGTAACCGACCTCTCGCGAACACATTCACCGCATTAGCAGAAGAGTATCGCGGAGGGGCTCGACGCGACATCAGACGGATCGCTAGTCAGTTGGAGTCGGGTGTACCCTTGCCAACCGCTTGCGAACAATGCCCAGAACTACTTGACAATGAGACCATTCTGACCATCCGACTCGGTGTTCACTCAGGACTGCTCGTGCCTGCGTTGGACAAGCTCATCGAAATACAGAGAGATCGATTGCGCAATCGAGCGACGAAACCCAGGGTCGATCGATTTTACTGGATAAGTATGGCGATTGTGACGCTCATTCTCTGGAGCGGACTCATGTTTTTTATCTATCCAACAATGGGAAAGATGTATGAAGAATTCGGCATGAATCTTCCGACGAAGCTGAGGCTTTTGGGCTCTGTATGGAATGTCTACTCCCGCCTATGGCCATTCGTTTTCTTAGCTCTATTCTTTTTCTTCACGATCGGCTTTGCCAAGCGATGGGAGCGATGGCTCTTCCGCAATCTTAGACGATGGCTCGGACTCCATACTCTCGTTCAATCGCCACCTGTCACCTTGGACTGGATCGCTTTAGCTCTACGTCACGAGACACCGCTGCTGGCCTCTTTCTCGACGATGGCAAAGTATCACTACCACCGGGACACGCGGCGTCGGTTGCTCGAAGCGAGAAACGATATGGAACTCGGCACCCCCACTTGGGATGCGCTTTACAACGTGAAACTCCTGTCGGCCACTGAGCTGCAATTCATGAAGTCCTACGAAGATCGCGAAATGCAAGCCTACTTTCTCGAGAAACAAGCTCAGCAATTGCGAAACTTTCAAGACCGACGGGCTGCATTGAGAGTCGTTCTTTCGAACCCACTATTAACACTTGCATTTGGCTGTTTTGTTGGCCTGATCTGTATCGCGTTCTTCGAGATACTTGTTTCACTCATCACCAGTCTTACTTGATCGAGGAGAGATGCTGTGCACCGCTTCCGCTGTTCGCATTGTCGGTCCAAGAAAAAACGAACCGGATTTTCCACGCTGGAACTCACCGTTTCCTGCACTCTATTGGCTGCCATCGTTGGTGCGTCAGCTGCTCTCTTTATTCGTATTCGATCGATCGGTGTCGATGCTGAATATCGAGCTATCGCTCTACAAGAAGTTGCCAATGAGCTTGAGAAACGTATTGCGTTGCCTGCAGATCAACGCAGCGAGCTCCCTCGCGAGTGGAAACCGAGCGAATCACTATCCCACCGCTGGCCGGACTCCGTTCTTCGTTACCAGGAGGACCGCGACGAATTAGGAGTTCGAAGCACGGTTACGTTCCAAAGAACGATTTCCCCCGCGAGCGAACCAATTGAACTATCCGGTTGGATCGTCACTAAACAAGGAGATGCACCTTGAATAAGAAACGTCGGGGGTCGTTGCTGATCCAGCAACTCATAGTTATTGGCATTTCAGGAGTTGTGATGATGGTAGCGATCCAAATCATCCATCGCGCCCTTTCCTTTGGAGGTAGCTTCCAAAAGCAACAGAATGCAAATCGATCAACAAGCCTGCTCGTTAGGCAATTCCGCTTCGACAGCCATGACGCTTCTTCAATTGCCCTTCGAGACAACAGGAGTTTGGTATTTCAAACGAGCAATGGAAAGCAAGTAACTTACCGGGCGAACGAAAACTATGTTGAGCGTGAAGAGGCCGCGAACGATAGCGATGCGTTGAAGAGAGATCGCTATGGGCTCGGGCCAAACCGAGTAGCTTCGCTGCAAGAAACCGAAACTGCGTTCCAGTTACTTATTGCAACGCATGCAGCAGGAGACACCGAGCGCCGGTCGAACCCCAAGTCTCTGCTCGTAGAGATACCGCGTGAAGATGGCATCCAAGAGGGAGACAGCAATGGCCAGTAAACTCGGAGTTATCCAACTCCCACGAAAAGGTCGATCCCGACAAGGTATCGCGATCGTCGTAGCTTTGGCCGCGATCACCATTGTCGTGGGAATGCTCCTACCATTGATTCCACCTGCTCTTCGAGCACGGAGGCAGTGCGAGGCGGATGAGATAGCCCTGCAATCAGAAATGCTTCGTCATGCAGCCTTTCAACATGGCATCCTTCGTTGGTCACCTGACCAAGAGGCGATGGAAGAGAGTGGGACCCTCTCCTTCGGCGATGAAGCGTCGAATCCCGAGTCCCTCAAGAGGGGCGTCTGGAATATCGAAATCCGTCGTCTTTCGGAAGGAGCGCGATACCGCATTCAGATCGTTGCCAAAATCAGGGCAGACATGCAATCCGAAGACATTCAATCTTCGAGCGAGATAGAAATCGATCGTATCGAGCTGGAGTCTCGTCAAAAGAAGCTTCTGCAACATCCCAATCGAACTTGAACCTCATTACCCAACAACAACTGATCCAACTTTACTGTCAGGAGATATATCGTGCGAAACCATTTGATGTCTTGGTCTTTATCCGTTGTTCGCCGTCGCCCTGTCACAGCCAGGTACCGCCGAGGATTCACCTTGGTCGAGCTTCTGGTGGTGATTGCAATCATCGGCATTTTGGTCGGGCTCTTATTGCCGGCGGTGCAAGCAGCGAGAGAAGCAGCCCGTCGAATGTCATGCCTGAACAACTTGGCCCAGCTCGGGCTTGCTAGCCACAACTTCGAGTTCAATTATGGCCATCTGCCATCGGGCGTTACCAATCCCGAAGGACCGATCCGATATGAACCGATTGGTAATCACACAAGCTGGACGATTCGGTTGATGCCTTACATGGAGCAACAAGCGGCTTACAAAAAGTTCAATCAAGAGCTTGGGGTTTACGCATCGGAGAATCTTCCTGTTCGCAATTTGGCAATCCCAACCTTGATGTGCCCATCGAGTCCGGACAACTATTACAACCGAGGCCTTTCGGACGAACCCGCGATCCGGACAAGCAGCTACGTTGGCATCCATAACTCGACAGAAACCCCTATCGACAAAGACAACAATGGAGTGCTGTTCCTCAATAGCTCGCTCCGCTTGAATGAAATCACTGACGGGTTGACAAACACGTTTCTCTATTCCGAAAAGCGAGGAAGCGGAGACCGGTTTGGCTGGACATCGGGGACGCGCGATACGTTGCGAAATCTAAGCTCCATCAACGGAGTTGGTCTTCCTTTGTCGGAGGAAGAGAGAGAGAAGAAGGAAAAAGAGCAACTGCCTCTGGGGTCACTCGAAGTGGGTGGATTGGGTAGCTACCATACGGGTGGCGTCAACGTAGTGATCTGCGATGGCGCGGTCCGATTCATCTCTGAAAATATCGACGAGACCGTTGTGCGTTGCCTTGCCGAGCGAGCCGACGGCGAATTGATTTCCTATGACGATTTCTAGCACAGTCTCGCATTAGGCACTCCTGAGCGGTCGAGGACGACCGCTCGACAATGCAGTCGTCCAGAGAGGTCGGTAAGGTTACAATGACTTGAACCTTCTCACCCCGAGACTTCCTCTTGCGATTGAGTTTCACGAATGCTTGTTCCTCCCAGGGTTTCTGCTCCGAGTATTCCGGCTAGATGGTTCGTTTACGGAGCGTTCCTGCTTGCCCTGCCTCTCGCTGGTTGTCAAAAAAAGGCTCCTGAATCGTCGCAAACGATTTCTTTGGTTCAAAACTCCATCGCATTGCTCGAAAACGGCGCTGAAACGGACAAAGAAGGCAAACTACTCAATGAATCTTTAGACGGATTCCGCAAGATCTCTCAGCAGTTCCCCAAGGATCCGCTTGGCCACCAAAACTTAGCCGTCACCCTCCTCATCCGCTTGAAACTACTCGACGAAACGGACTCGAAGGAGGAATTTCAAAAGCTTTCTGCGGAGTTAGAGAGCGTTCTTACAAAGTTGGCAGCCCTTGAACCTGATGAGCCCGACGCTCCCACACTGTTGGGGCGCTATCATTTGGTCCGAAACAATCCCGCCGAAGCCATCGCAGCATTCCGCAATGCTATTTCAAGGAAGAACGCTCGACCTGAGACTTACTACCAACTCATTCAGCAATTGCAAACGGAGGGGGGAGGCAATCCCATCCCGGAGCTTGAGGGCTTGTACGCATCCGCGCTGCAGCTTGCACCGACCAATATCGTCTTACAAGTCGGATACCTCGACGCACTGATCAAGAATCAGTCCTCCCAGGCGGCCCCTTTCTTAGAAAAGGTTCGAGAAGGTTTGCAGCCGGTGATGGCACGCACCGATTCTCCCGTTCCGAAGCTACTCGAACGTGCTACGACAGCCCTTGCCAAGCCGGATTGGCGAATGGCGCAGACGCAAGCGAACTTTCTTCGCAACGTACTCCTTGCAGAGCTTGCCTACCAAAACGACCTTCATCTACTAGAGCCTCATAACTTGGAGTTTGTGCGCTTGCGGCTCAACCAGTCGGCTCCCTCCGCTACCGCCGCAAAGACCGAACGCAAACAAACATTTGCACCGATGAGTTCCCTTCCGTTTCCGATGAATCAGCCCGTGCAAGCGATTGCGGTCGAAGACTTAGATTTGGATGGAAAGCTCGATTTGGCATTGGCGACCGAAAAAGAGTTTCAAGTTTGGGATCGAGCTAGCGACGGGACAGGGAAGCTTATTATGTCGGTACCGTTAGCGGCTACCGCGATCGGAATAAGGCTTGGAGATCTGGATCATGATTTTCAGTTTCGCAAGGATGTTCTGCCCACCTCTGCACTCCCCTCAACCGCCGCACCAGACGCCCCTGCGAACCCTTATGCACAATGGATCGATACAGATTTGGATGTTGTCGTCTTCGGCGACGAAGGGCTTCAACTCTTTCGAAATGATTTGTTAGCCGACAAGAAGTCACGGGAGTTCGTACCGGTACCGCTCAAGGATGGTCTTGAGGATCTCCGAAAGATCTCGGACGTTCATTTGATCGATCTGGACCACGATTCCGATTTAGACTTGGCAATCGTTTCCGATGTTGGGGTGACCTTATGGTCGAATCGTGGGGATTGGACTTTTGCTCCATTCTCGAGCTATTCAGCACTTCCCGGTGCTGACAGGGGCACGAAGTCGCTCATCGGTTTGGACTTAGATCGGAACGTTTTGAATGATTTTATGGTGGGAACCTCCGCTGGTGATCCTGTGTTCCTCGCGAATAATCTTCACGGGCGATATCTTCCTCGAAGTCTCGATTGGCCGGAACTGGTTTCCGGCCGATGTTCCTATGTCGATGCGATCGATGTCGATTCCGACGCTTGTTGGGATCTCGTCATGGGGGGCGTTAACGGTGCCGTCCTTGTTCGCATGAAGTCGCTAGGCAGGCACGCATGGACACCAGCATCGGCGGAATCTCTCTCTACCGATTCGGTGCATGGCCTCGTTTCTGGAGATTGGGATAACGACGGCTTTCAAGATCTCATCCTATTCACTACCGCCGGCCTTCAGTTGTTTTACGGCTCTGCCGACGGCAAGCTATATCAGGATAAGCAAACCGTTGCACCAAATGAGCCTGTCCAGGCTGTTGTTGCTTGGGATATCGATACGGATGGTGATGATGACTTGGTCTTGCTCTCCAGCAGCGGAAAATTGTTTCTCGCCGAGAACTTAGACGGCAATCGAAACCACCGTTTGGAAGTCGTCATTCGAGCCGATGAAGACGGCACGCAACGACCGCGGCAACGCTGCAACATGCACGGCGTAGGGAGCTTGATCGAACTCAAATCAGGTCGAAAGTACCAGCCAAAGATCGTCCGCGGAACACGAACGACTTTTGGTTTGGGAGACGCGACCACAGCCGATATTGTTCGTGTCTTGTGGACCAACGGGATCCCCAATAATGTTCTCGGGGTAAGCGACAAGTCGACCGTATTCGACCAGCAGAACTTGGGCGGCTCGTGCCCTTATCTCTACACCTGGAATGGGGAGCGATTCGAGTTCTGCACAGACTGTTTATGGGCAGCTCCGATCGGGCTCCAATTTGCGCAAGGTGTCGCAGCGCCGACTCGAGATTGGGAATATCTCAAAATTGATGGCTCGTTTTTAAAGCCTAGGGATGGAGAGTACGTGCTGCAGTTGACCGAAGAGCTTTGGGAGGCCGCCTACTTTGATTCCGTGCAGCTCATGGCAATCGATCATCCTGCAAGCGTCGATATCTTCACCAACGAGAAAGTGGGCCCCGCAGAGCTTGCCGAGTTCAAGATCCATGCAGCGCGCGAAAGACTGGTTCCGAAGTCCGCGACGGATCAGACCGGCAAGGACTGGCTGGCAACGATCCGATCGCGTGACCGCCAGTACACGAAATGCTGGACCGAGGGGGTGAATCAAGGCTTAGTGGAAACGCACTGGCTAGAATTGGATCTCAATCATGAGCCTTGGAAAGATAGCCCTCTCACGCTTTATCTCACAGGCTGGGTTTTTCCCACATCCACATCGCTCAATGTCGGCATGAGCGAGAATCCCGCCAAACCAAAGCTCAAGCCACCTGCGATCGAGGTGTTGAACGAACGAGGAGAGTGGGTCGAGATCATTCCCTACGCTGGATTCCCCGGGGGGAAAACGAAGACGATCGCCATCGATTTGACAAACAAATTCCTCTCGTCTGATCGACGGCTGCGAGTCGTCACCAACATGGAGCTTTGCTGGGATGAAGTTTTCTTCTGTGTCGCTTCTCAAGTCGATCCGGCAGAACATCGCCTCACAACCCTGGCGCTGAAATCTGCCGACCTACACTATCGAGGATTTTCAGCGTTGGTACCGCAACCGAAGAATGCACCCAAGCGTTACGAATACAGCCAAGTTAGCGAGGAGTCGATCTGGCCGCCGATGCTTGGCAAATTCACCCGCTACGGCGATGTGACGGAGTTGCTGCGGGAATCCGATGATCTTCAAGTCGTCATGGGGGCAGGTGACGAGATGACCGTTCGATTCGAGGCAACCGCGGCCCCCCTCCCAGATGGCTGGGTGCGCGACTTCATTCTGTACAACGTCGGCTGGGACAAAGATGCCGATCTGAACACGCTGCATGGCCAAACGGTCGAACCACTGCCGTTCCGAGCCATGAAGCAATATCCCTACTCGCCCGAACAATCGTATCCGGATACCCCGCAGCACAGGGAATTCCTCGAAAAATACCAGACACGAGAGCAAGAGTCCCGGCTATTTTGGGATCAGATACGCTACGCTCCGAGTGGCGAGTGACGAGGCTTGGCCGCAAAACCACCGCGACAATTCTATCGTCCTGTTTTCTATGGATGGACCCGTTGTTTTTGTGTCTAATCAGCGGTTAATTTCCGTTGAGGATTCCCTACGGGATCGCCGTCACCATTAAAACTTGCACCGTTAAGTCTCACGCTGAAAACCGAAAAGCATGAACCAACCGAAGAAGCGGAAGTACGTACCTGCGATCGGCCCGCAGTTGAAGCGGCTGCTGTACGTTTTGTTTGCGCTCCTTTCCCTCTTGGGTGCGAACTCCCTTTACCTAGCGACCATTACCTATTTGGAGTGGCAGAGCGGGCATACCTACCAGAACCAGTTCTATCTGTACATGTTTCTGGGGCACGTGGTCATCGGGTTGATTTTCCTGGTTCCGTTCTTGGTTTTCGGCATTGCCCACTTGGTGACGGCTCGCAAACGTAAAAACAAAAGAGCGATTCGAGTCGGCTATGCGTTGTTTGCAATCAGCTTGGTTGTTCTTGCTACGGGGCTTTTGCTTGTTCGAATCGGGGACGTGTTCGACTTGAAACATCCGGCCACACGATCCGTTGTCTACTGGCTGCACGTGCTGAGTCCATTGGTTGCGATTTGGCTTTATTGGCTCCACCGTCTGGTGGGCCAAAAGATCAAGTGGAAGATCGGGGTCGCTTATGGAGCCGCAGCCGTTACGTTCGTTGCGGTCATGGTTTCGATGCATGCGCAGGATCCAAGAGAATGGAACAAGGTCGGATCGGTCGAAGGGGTCAAGTACTTTCAACCGTCGTTAGCCCGCACTTCGAACGGAGCCTTCATCTCGGCCAAAGTCTTGGACAATGACGAGTATTGCTTATCGTGCCATGCCGATGCCTACAAGCACTGGGAGCATAGCGCCCACCGATTCAGTTCCTTCAACAATCCTCCTTATCTAGTGAGCGTTCGCGAGACTCGAGAGGTCTCAATGAAACGCGATGGAAACGTTAAAGCGGCGCGATGGTGTGCGGGGTGTCACGATCCCGTTCCGTTCTTTAGCGGAGCGTTCGACGACCCGCACTTCGACGATGTCAATCACAGCACGTCTCAGGCTGGCATCACATGCACCGTCTGCCACGCGATTACGAACGTCAACTCCACGCGAGGCAACGCAGATTACACCATCGAGGAGCCCCTTCAGTATCCGTTTACCTTCAGCGAGAACTCTTTTCTGCAGTGGGTGAATCATCAGCTGATCAAAGCGAAGCCCGAGTTTCACAAAAAGACCTATCTCAAAGACTTTCACAAAACATCGGAGTTCTGTTCGACTTGTCACAAGGTACACCTTCCCTATGAACTGAACCACTACAAGGAATTCTTGCGTGGTCAGAATCACTATGACTCCTGGTTGCTAAGCGGCGTGTCAGGTCACGGCGTTCGAAGTTTCTATTACCCACCCAAGGCAGAGAAAGCTTGCGCGAATTGCCATATGGGTTTGGTCGAGTCGAACGATTTCGGTGCAAAGGATTTCGCGGGGGATGGAAAGCTTTCGATTCACGATCACACGTTCGCTTCTGGCAACTCAGGACTTCCCTTTATGCGAGGATACTGGGACAAGGTAGAAGGCAAGCACAAGAAATTTCTTGATGGTGTGGTACGTGTCGATATCTTCGGTGTGAAAGAAGAGGGCAAGATCGACGGAAAGCTACATGCACCTATTCGCCCAGAGGTCCCGACATTGAAGCGCGGCGAAAAATACTTGCTCGAGTCCATCATTCGAACATTGAAAGTGGGTCATGAGTTTACGCAGGGGACAGTCGATTCCAATGAAGTCTGGCTCCAGGTTACACTCGAAAGCGATGGCAACATCATCGGGCAGAGCGGAGAGTTGGATTCGAAGGGTGAAGTAAACCCTCGCTCCCACTTCGTTAACGTGTTCATGCTCGATCGTCACGGCAATCGGATCAATCGACGGAACCCGCAGGACATTTTCACACCTCTCTACAACCACCAGATCCCGCCGGGAGCAGGGCAAGTTGTTCACTACGGCTTTACGGTACCAGAGGACGTCAAGGGTCCGATCAAAGCAACAGTTAAATTGCAATATCGCAAGTTTGATCACGAGTATATGGAAATCGTTCACAAGCGATTGGCGGATTCGACCAAACCCGAGGATCGAAACCGTGATGCCGGTGTGAATGTCTCCAATTCTGGCTTGGATGCAGATGGTAATTACACGAACAACCTACCCATCCTCACGCTGGCACAAGACAGCGTGACATTCCCTGTCGAGGGAGTCGCGGAGGTAGCGACCGAGCAGAAGTCCGAGATACCGGTCTGGCAACGCTGGAACGATTACGGCATCGGTTTGTTCTTGGAAGGCAAAGCGGAGCTGAAACAAGCAGAAGAGGCGTTCCGGGAAGTCGAAAAGCTCGGGCGCTTTGATGGTCCAGTGAATCTTGCAAGAGTCTATCTCCGGGAAGGCCGAATCGACGAAGCGGCGGACGCCGTTCGACGCGCTGTGGAGTTCCAAGACCCGAAGGCACCCGAATGGACCGTCGCTTGGTTCAGCGGTTTGATCAATCGAGAACAAGGCCGGTTGGTCGAGGCTGAAGCCAACTTTCGTGCGATCGTCGATCAAACGACGGAAGAACGAAAATCGCGAGGCTTTGATTTCAGTAAAGACATCGAAGTCTTGAATGTGCTCGGGCGTACCCTTTTTGATCGCGCAGAGCAATTGAGACGAGAGACAGAAGAGCCTAATCGCAAGGCGATGTTGAACGATGCAGCCAAGCAGTTCCAAAGGACGGTGGTGATCGACCCAGAAAATGTGAATGCCCACTACAACCTTGGGCTCATCTACGCAGCCCTAGGAAACAAAGAGCTTGAACGGAAACACAAAGAGTTACACCTCCGCTATAAACCGGATGACAATGCGCAAGGAATCGCGGTCGGGTTGGCTCGCGAGAAGTATCCCGCCGCGAACGAAGCGGCGGAGTCCTTGGTTATCTATCCATTGCAAAACGAATCTGAGTAATTGTTGATGGCTCCGTCGAACCAAAATAACGAATTAGAAAATCAAGAACTTGAACAAGACGACGCTGTCATCGCAAAAGCATTCAAGGGGTCCGCACTCGTCTTTGTGGTTCTTGGATTGCTGGGGGGCGGAACGTATTACATTCTTTCCCAGAAGCCAAAACCGAAAGAAGAAGTCGTTCAAGAAACCTCGTTGCCCGATCGGCGAGAAATGCCAAAGGTGACCGTCCCTCAAGTGAAATGGACAGATGTTACGGCCGAAAGCGGGATCGCATCCTTTGAACACAAGAGCGGTGCAACCGGAGAAAAGCTGTTGCCCGAGACCATGGGTAGCGGCTGTGCTTTTCTGGATTACGACTCGGATGGAGACCAAGACATCCTGCTGATCAATTCGTGTGCTTGGCCACACGACAAACAAGCCGATGCACCTGCGACGACGCTAAAGCTTTTTGCAAATGATGGCAAGGGAGTTTTTTCGGACGTAACCGCAGGTTCGGGCTTAGAGGTCGAAGTCTATGGAATGGGATGTGCAATCGGGGATTACAACAACGACGGACGTGTCGATCTGTTTGTGTCCTGCCTAGGTAAAGATTTGCTCTTTCGAAACGACGGAGCAAAATTCACCAACGTTACCGAAGAGTCTGGCGTAGGTGGCGATCCAACCGCGTGGAGCGTTTCGAGCGGTTGGTTCGACTATGACAAAGATGGCGACCTTGATTTGCTGGTGACTCACTATGTGCAGTGGAGCCGCGAGTCGGATTTGGCGCAGGAGTTCCGATTGGTTGGCGGATCCGAGCGAGCCTACGGCCGTCCACAACCCTTCGGTGGGACCTTTCCATCGTTGTTCCGAAACAAAGGCGATGGTACCTTCGAAGATGTCTCCAAGGAGTCGGGGATGCAGGTGATGAACCCTGCAACGCGGGTTCCGATGGCAAAATCGTTGGGGCTGGTTTTCGAAGATTTCGATGCCGATGGGAATCTTGATTTCGTCATTGCAAACGACACCGTTCAAAACTTTCTGATGCATAACACGGGTGATGGCAAGTTTGAGGAAATCGGTGCACTTGCTGGTGTGGCGTTCGATGCTTCCGGAGCGGCGCGTGGCGCGATGGGTATCGACGCCGCGGCGTTTCGAAACGATGCCTCGATCGGAGTCGCAATCGGTAACTTCGCCAACGAAATGTCCGCCTTGTATGTTTCTCGAACCAGAAATCTGCAATTCTATGACGCAGCGGCAATTCTATGACGCAGCGATTGCGAACGGATTTGGTCCCGCCACGCGGCTTGAGCTTACCTTTGGCGTTCTCTTTCTCGATTTCGACCTCGACGGTCGCCTTGATATTTTCCAAGCCAATGGGCATTTGGAAGAAGACATCGCTCGAGTTCAATCCAGCCAGCGATATGAACAATCTCCACAGCTGTTTTGGAACGCGGGTGCACAGTTCAGCACCGAGTTCATTAAGTGCCGCGAAGAAGAGACGGGTCCCGATCTCCATAAGCCAATGGTCGGTCGCGGAGCCGCCTATGCTGACATCGATGGCGATGGCGACTTGGACGTCCTCATCTCAGGATG
>JALOQZ010000178.1 GCA_025459245.1 Pirellula sp. | reverse complement strand
CGGGGTACTCCCTATTGCAAAGGTTCCGGATGCCACCGCCAATTCGATTTGTGGTTATTGTTCCACCGGATGCGGGCTTCAAATCCATTTGGTCGATGGAAAACCCGTTAATGTAACGCCTCGCGCGGATTATCCGGTCAATCTTGGTATGGCTTGTCCTAAAGGATGGGAATCGATTCGAGTTCTCGATGCGGTCGATCGGGCCACCGTCCCATTGCTGCGGGATCGAAATACCCGTGCAATTCGAGAGATTTCATGGAAGGAGGCGATCTCTCATTTTTGTCAACAGATCAAGGAGATTCAGCGCAAGTATGGGGAGGACTCGGTCGCATTTATAAGCACGGGCCAAATTCCGACCGAGGAGATGGCGTTTCTCGGTTGCCTTGCGAAGTTTGGAATGGGAATCAAGCATGGTGATGGGAATACACGCCAGTGCATGGCGACTGCGGCAGTTGCCTACAAGCAGAGTTTTGGATTCGATTCTCCACCGTTCACGTACGATGACTTCAAGCAATCCGATGTTTTGATGTTCGTCGGAGCCAACCCTTGCGTAGCGCATCCCATTTTGTGGCAACGAGTCTTGCGCAATCGTAGAAATCCAGCGATCATCGTCGTGGATCCTCGAATGACGGAAACCGCCATGGCGGCTACTGAGCATGTGCAGGCCAAACCGAAAAGCGACTTGGTCTTGCTCTATGGTCTTGCGAGAGAAGTCGATCGACGCGGGGCGGTCGACTGGCGGTTCGTAAATCAAAGCACCGTTGGCTTTGATGCATTTCGGGAATTCATCGCCGAATACACGCTGGATCGCACTTCACGCGAGACGGGCATCTCAACGGAGCAATTGAATCGAATCGCCGACCACTTATCGACCTCCAAGCGAGTCTCTTTCTGGTGGACGATGGGAGTGAACCAATCCTATCAAGGAGTTCGCACAGCACAGGCCATCATCAACCTCGCATTAATGACTGGAAATATCGGTCGACCGGGCACGGGGGCTAACAGTATCACCGGCCAATGCAATGCGATGGGCTCGCGACTTTTCAGCAATACGAGCAGTCTGATCGGACACCACGATTTCTCGAATTCGGAACATCGCGAAAAGATCTCCAACCTGTTGGAGATACCAGAAGCAAGCATTCCGACCGACGCGGGCTGGGCCTATGACCAGATCATGGATGGTATCGACGCAGGAAAGGTGAAAGCCCTTTGGGTGATCGCTACCAACACCGCCCACTCTTGGACAGATTCTATGCGAGCGAAAAGACTTCTCGAGAAGCTGGATCTGCTCGTCGTTCAAGACATGTACACGACCACAGAAACCGCGCAACACGCCGACCTGATTCTTCCAGCAGCAGGTTGGGGAGAAAAGGAAGGGACCTTCATCAACAGCGAACGCCGAATTGGAACAATCAAGCGAATTGCGAAATCTCCTGACCAAGCCCTTTCGGATTTCAACATCTTTCGCTTGATTGCCCAGGAATGGGGATGCGATTCTTGGTTCGCGAAGTGGAAGCGACCTGCCGACGTTTTTGAATCATTGAAAACAATCAGTGAAGGCATGCCGAACGATATCACAGGCATTCAAAGCTATGAACAGCTCGATTCTTTAGGTGGCATCCAATGGCCTTGGTCCTCCGAGGATCAAAAATCGCTTGGCCCCGATCGAGAGCCCCCCAGAGAGCGACGATTGTTCTCCAATGGAATATTCTTCCACCCGGATGGAAAGGCAAAGTTTCTCTTCGAGCCTCCTCGCGCAATGCCAGAAACTCCCAACGAGGAGTTTCCATTCCTCTTGCTGACAGGGCGGGGGACCGTAAGCCAATGGCATACGCAAACACGAACCTCGAAGAGCCCTTTGCTAAGGACCCTATATCCCAGCGACCCCTACATCGAGATCCATCCGGACGATGCTCTCCGACTGGGAATTCACACCCGAGATTGGGTGTTGGTAGAAAGTCCGCGAGGAATGGCTCGGGTGCAAGCCGTTGTAATTTCTACATTGCAGTTAGGTCAAGTTTTTATGCCTATGCACGATCATCAAACCAATCACCTAACACTGCAACATATCGATCCTTATTCCCGCCAGCCATCCTACAAGAACACGATTGTTCGAATTACACGCGAATCGAATGAGCTTAGAGGTAAACAATGAATGCACCTGAATTCTTCACCAAAGAGCAACAGGCATATCTTCAAGGACTCGTTCTCGGGACCGATGTCGCTCGAACCATTAAACAATTGCCCGATTAAACAATTGCCCGTGTTAAGCGGCTCGCTCGGCACCAAGGAACTTGTGGAAACGGTGCTTCAGGTAGGAGGAAACAGGGAACCTGCCCCGGAACACATGCACTCCCTGCACTCCGAAGCGCAAAGGCGATTTGAAACCGGAGGAAAGAGTCTTACCGCGGAGGAAAAAGCCAAGCGAGATAAGAGCGGACTCGGTATGTGGGAAGAGATTGGGCAACGCTCCATCGCCGGAGAGTTTCCCAAAGGGACCGACGTTTTTCTTACCAAGTTTTATGGTCTTTTTTACGTTGCACCCGCTCAAGACTCCTTCATGTGTCGCATGCGGTTACCCGGTGGAATACTAAGGGCGGACCAGCTAAGCGGCCTAGCTGATTTAGCAGACGATTGTGCGGGAGGATACGTCGATATCACAACGCGCGCTAATCTTCAATTGCGAGAAATACCCGCAAATAGAGCGATGGACGTCCTCACCGGCTTGCGAGATCTGGGTATCGTCACAACGGGCGCTGGGGCAGACAATGTACGAAATATAACTTGCAGTACGCTGAGCGGTATCGATCCTCATGAGGTGATCGAAACGCTTCCACTCGCAAAAGAGCTTCACTATCACATTCTTCACAAACCCGAACTCTATGGGCTTCCACGCAAATTCAATATAGCTTTCGACGGAGGTGGGACTGTCAGTCCGCTGGCGGAGACCAACGATGTAAGTTGGCACGCGGTTCGAGTCCATCGATCAGACGCGACTCAGGAGAACGGGGTATACTTTTTGTTGGGGTTGGGTGGGATCACTGGGCATGGCGATTTTGCGAGATCGACCGATGTGATTGCCAAGCCAGAGGAATGTGTACCAATATGCGAAGCCATTCTTCGCGTCTTCATCAAACATGGTGACCGAACCGATCGAAAAAAAGCCCGTCTGAAATACCTCCTCGATCATTGGGGTTTTGATCGCTTTTTGCGAGAGGTTGAAGCAGAGTACAAAAAGCCTTTACGGCGTGTGAAATCAGACGCTTATGAGAAAGAAGAACACATCGACCGCTGGGCTCATGTCGATGTCCACCGCCAGAAACAAGCCGACAAATGGTATGTCGGAGTGATCTGCCCTGTGGGACGGCTTACAAGCCAACAAAGTCGCGGCCTTGCAAGAATTGCGAATCAGTTTGGCGATGGAACACTTCGGCTCACCGTTTGGCAAAACATCCTCATTCCACATATTCACACCGAGGATGTAACTCGTGTTCTCGAGGATGTAGCCTCGCTTGGTTTGGAATGGCGACAGAGTAGCGTTCGAGCCGGCTTGGTCGCTTGTACCGGCAGCGCGGGGTGCAAGTATGCGGGGGCGGATACGAAGAGGAATGCGATTGAGCTCGCGCATCATTTGGAAGACAACATTGAATTGGATCAGCCGGTGAATATTCATTTCACAGGTTGCCATCACAGCTGTGCTCAACACGCGATCGGCGATATTGGACTGATTGCCACGAAGGTAGAAAGCGGCGATGAAATTGTCGATGGATACCACATTCTATTGGGTGGGCGCACCGGATTTGACAATGCGATCGGTACGAAAGTGATCGAAAGCGTCCCAGAAGAGTCCATCCCAGCAACGGTCGAAAGAATCCTCCGGCTCTATTTGGAACATCGCGAGGGAACGGAGTCCTTCGCCGATTTCTCGAAAAAAGCAAACTGGCACGCTTTGTTATCCGGGCAGTTATCGGGAGTTGTGAACTGAAATGAATCTAGAGCTTGTACCTGAATCTGCTCCTTTCTCTTCGGAACAACGAGCTTGGCTCAACGGATTCCTCTCCGGTGTTTTGGGATTGATCGATTCCAATTTGACGCAAGGTCCGAAAATCGATGCGGGAGTAGCATCGATCGCAAAAGCTCGGGACGGTGGACTTGCAACGCAGGTTGCCGCCGAGGCGCTGCAGTCCCCGTCTCCGAGCAAACCTGCAGCGGACGAATGCGTGCCTTCCTTCCCATGGCACGACTCTACCCTTCCCATTCTCGACCGAATAGCTTTGGCCGAGGGGCAATCCAAGGAGTTGAGGCTCATGGCCGCTATGGCGCAACTCAACTGCGGATCGTGTGGTTACCTTTGCCAGTCCTACGCTGAAGCGATCGCGAACGGAACCGAAAAGAATCTCATGTTATGCTCGCCCGGTGGATCGGAAACGGCGAAGATGCTTCGCAAACTGGTAAAGGAACAATCGTGCACTGAGGTAACTACAGTGAACCGGATTGCAACCATATCGACCTCCAATTCATCGCAGGAGGATTCGGTTGAATCGGGCTCCCGTTCTAAACCAATTTCAGCATCGTTGGTCTCTAGCAAGCGATTGAACGGGCCTGATTCATCGAAAGACACTCGGCACGTTGTTCTCGATCTGCAAGCAACAAAACTACGCTATCGAGTTGGGGATGCACTGGGAGTTTATCCCACAAATTGCCCGGAGATTGTCGACCGATTCATCGTGGCAGCAAAGTTGGATCCGAATGCGATCGTGTTGATACAAGGGAATCATATCGGGATCCAGGAAGCGCTTAGTCGTCGGTGCTTGCGTTCGATCCCGATCGATCTGGTCGAGGCAGCAATCCAAATCGTCAAACAACGACCGAAGCGAAATGGACAAGTTCGCGCCGATGAATCGATCGTGCAAAATCTCACGAAGTTTGCTGAATCTGAAGAATTGGGCGAGTTGGATTGCATTGAGTTCTTGGAGTTGTTTGGTGCCATCCCGTGGACCCCTCAAATTGTTGTGGATGCTCTGCAACCTCTACAACCGAGGCTTTACTCGATCGCCAGCAGCCAGTCGCTTTATCCTAGCGAAGTGCATCTCACGGTGAGTCGAGTCGAGAACTCTGTTCGCAATCGATCAAGAAAGGGAGTCGCATCGACCATGCTTTCCGATCGACTAACGCCTGGAGGGAAACTCGAAGTCTTTGTCCATAAATCGCATTGCTTCACCATTCCGTCCAATCCCAAGGTTCCGATGATCATGGTCGGTCCGGGTACCGGTATTGCACCCTTCATCGCATTCCTCCAGCAGAGAGAAGCAGATCGTGCAGAGGGAAGAAATTGGTTGTTCTTCGGAGACCAACATCAAGAGCATGACTTTCTCTATCGCGATCAACTATCTCATTGGTTGAGAACCGGTTTGTTGTCCCGTCTCGATTTGGCCTTCAGTCGCGACACCACTGAAAAGGTATACGTTCAGCATCGCATGCGCGAGAACGGTAGAGAACTGTTCTCGTGGCTCGAATCAGGTGCTTACTTCTTTGTCTGTGGCGATGCACGACGAATGGCGGTCGACGTTGAAAATACCTTGATTGAGGTGATTGAAACGCAGGGGAAAATGACGACGGTCCAAGCAAAAGAGTATCTGAAGAAACTCAAGCAACAACAAAGATATGTTCGCGATGTCTATTGAACTGCGTTGTCTTGAAGCCACATCTCCGTCGCGGTCGCCAATTGAAGCCATTGCATCAATTGTCCTATGTGTAGCTCGTCGATGATCGGTAGATGAATCTCTGTTTGTTGCTCACCTTTGCGGCATGCAGAGTCCACAAATGATTTTTGAGCGTCCCGCCATGCCCCGGGTACTGTTTCTCCTGCGGCTGTGTGCAGTTCATCGAACCGCCAGCTATCGGTCGTTACGTGATGACGGATGATGGTCTGCTTTTCTGCACTGGTATGTGAATCTGAATCTGCTTCGGATCGTGCGATGATTTTCTCAGAATTTCCGATCCGAAACGTTGCGATCGCATCGCGGAGATACTGATCGACTATTGCTTGGTACCATCCTCCCAAGGGACCCAAGCAACTGCTCCATAAATGCAAAAGACGAGGAGTAGACACCCAGCCACTTGTTTGTGCACCATTGGAAAGACCGAGATGAATTGGCGAACAGTTGAGTTCCGAGGCATGCTCGGCACATCGTGAACCAGCCGCTGCACCTGCGAGCAATTCCATGACGTTGATTCCGAGCAAGGCTGCTGGGAAAAGAGTGGCAGCGTTCGCTAAGGTATCAAAGCCCTCCGTCGCGTTTGGGATTTCGAGGCATTGGGTGAGCCCTAGATTTCGATATTGCTCTGCCCATATCCCGCTCGGATCGGTGATCGCTACAACACTTTCCTGTAATAGCTCTGGGTGACACGATAGCTGTCTATGGAGAGCAGGCAGGAAATACTGGAGAGCCAACTGGCTGCGAACACTTCCGTCGCCAGGTTCGATGATCACGATGCTCCATCGATCGAGAACGTCTCGGCATTGGATATCCCGGTGAGTACCGAGCATGTGGAGCGCGCCTTGAATCGCGTCATTGTCCAGATCATGGCCGACGAAAGTCATTCTCGGCTTGCTCCCCCGATCTCCGCGCGAGAGTTCATTCCAGTGAGGCTGGCAGCAGGTCTTCCAGACTGACTCGATTGCTAGCTTGATGTCTGGGGGTGCGAAAACGACGACCCGATCCGCGATTTGATGAGTGCGGTTCGCGAGCTTAAAGATTCTGGCTAGCAAACTGCTGCGCCGATCCTTTTGGTAGGCGAGCAACAATTCGCTTGGGCGCCGAAGCAAGGAACGCATGGGGGGCGATTCGAGCAGCGAATGCAGTGGTAGGCTTTCCGGCGAGGGAGAGGTTTCCGTTCGGATGGCATGAAGACGTTCCATTCGGAGCGGGTGGAGAGTGTTTTTCCGGAGCTTCATTCGATTGCTTGCTAAAACGACAGAGGACCGCTCCAAACGATAGGAGGCTTCGATACTCTCCAATCTTTGCTGTCGCTGTGCAAGTGCCGATTGGGGGCAAGTCCCGATTGGGGAGTAGGGCGGTCGGTTTTGCTATGGACCCTAATGGGAGGCAAGGGGTAGTATTCGACCGAATCCAGATCAGAGGCAAAAGGCGGAATCGTTTCCATGGATGGCCAAAAACTGAAAGTTGCATTGATGTCCTCCCAAACCGTTTGGGGTGGTGGAGAGCAATTTGTTTGGTCCCTTGGTCGCGGTTTGATCGAACGGGGCCATCAAGTGGTTTGGTTTACCGATCCAGCCAGTCCCCTTGCCAATCGAGTCAAAACGGCGGGATTCCGCCAGTTTTCAGTCCCCAGTCGAAAGCCCCGGCTACGTGACTTGATTCGCATTCGACGGATTTGTGACAAGCACGACGTCCAATTGATGCATGCAAACGATACCCATGCGGTTAACTGGAGCTCGATTGCGCTGCTAGGCAAGAGAAGGATTAAGCGGGTTGCCGTCAAACATACGGCGTTTCCCATTCGATCTGCCGCTCGGTACAACTGGATGATCGATTCGCTCGTCTGCGTTTCGCAAGCGGTTCGAAAAATCTGCATCGAATCTGGAATCAGCGAATCGAGAACCACGGTCATCCATGGTGGAGTGGAGAATGCTAGCATCCAAAGAGCAGAAGCTCGCTTTAGCCTTTGCCAGCAGCTTGAAATTGGTGCGAGTGTCCCGGTCTTTTCGGCCGTGGGCAGTTTGCTCCCTTGCAAAGCCTATCACCGCTTGGTCGAGGCAGCGCATCATCTTCGTTGGCACTTGCCCGAATTTCGAGTTGCAATCTGCGGCGAAGGACGGGAGCGAGAACGGTTGGAGAAACTGATTCTCAAGTATTCACTGGAAAAGCATGTGAAGCTAATGGGATTCCAAGAGGACCCAGCCCGATGGATTGCAGGAAGCGACGCCTTTGTACACCCTTCGGTATCCGAGGGACTGTCTCTGGTCGCAATCCAAGCGCAGATGCTGGGAGTTCCCGTGATCGCTTCGGAATGCGACGGTTTGGCTGAGGTATTGCGAAACCCCTACACGAATAAAGAGCTCGGATGGATTCTGCGAGGCGATGATCCATCGCTGCTTGCCAATTTGATGCTCGATACATTGCAGCAAAACGAACGACGCTTTGAGCGCATTCAAGCAGCGAAGAACTCCGCCCTCGACCGATTTCACGTCCAGCGAATGATCGGTGGGTTCGAACGACTTTACATGCGATTGCTCCGTAAAGAGTCGCTGTCAGTAACCTTAAGCGACAGCGGTGCGTGGCGGGGCATCCAGGAAACCGATATAAGTGACTCATCGAGACAATCCGGCGTGCGGCAAGCCGCTTAACCATTCGTTCGCCCTGCGGGATGCGCAATCCTCAAGTCGACTTCGGCTGGCTGACGAGCGTCGGAGAAACCGACCCTTTCAGGTAGGGACTTCCGATTGTATCGCTCGACCTTTTTCCTTTCATACTCGCTCCCTGTGAGTTCGATAAAGGAAATGTGCATATGTGCACACTGCCGAAAGCTCAAGATTGGAAAGTAACGGAGTAGGAATTCAATGAAGCGACAAGGACGTAGCTGGCTAAAGCAATCAATTCTCTCCCTGGGACTGCTGGGTGTTGCTATGCCTGCCGTCTTTGCACAGGAAGACCCTTCTAAACTGACTCAACCGGTGATGCGCGTTTCGAAAAACGAAGTCGTCGCTCCCAACAGCGTTCCCCACCCTCTCGACCCAGCGATTCAGCTTGCACATCAGTCGATCGGGATGATCCAGCGTGATCTGAACGACTACACTGGCGTGCTTGTCAAACGAGAGAAGATTGGCTCCACTCTCGGTGAACATGAATTCATGTTCATCAAAATTCGAAATAGAAAAATGGAGAACAATCAAATTGTTACTCCATTTAGTGTTTATCTAGCATTCCTCAAGCCTGCTGCGGTTAAAGGCCGGGAAGTGATTTTCGTCGAAAATCAAAATGATGGGAACCTTATCGCCCATGAAGGTGGGATGAAAAGGATGCTCGGTACCCACTCGCTTCCTCCGACCGGTATGCTAGCGATGGCTGGACAACGGTACCCGCTAACCGATATCGGTATCGAGAACTTAGTTGTTAAACTGATCGAACGCGGCGAGCGTGACAAGCGACACGGGATGTGCAACGTCGAGTTGATCCCCGGTGCAAAGGTTAGCAAGCGAGAGTGCTCGATCATTCAAGTGACCCACCCTGTCCAGCAACCCCACTACGATTTCCACATCGCTCAGATCTTCATGGATGATCAACTGAAGATCCCGGTTCGCTATGCAGCCTACGATTGGCCGAAGAAGCAAGGTGGCGAATTGGAAGTTATCGAAGAGTACACCTACCAGGATTTGAAGTTCAACGTCGGACTGACCGATGCCGACTTCGATCCGAATAACAAAGAATACAACTTCCACAAGCGATAGCCCGAGAATCGCTCATCGCCTGAGAACAGAAAATGAGGTCGGCCATCGTGCCGGCCTCTTTTCGTTTGTGCGTCAGGCATGACGCGGAGCATCATTGACTGACGCTTGCACCTGGGAAGCGAAAGCGAATCCTGAATCTGAACGATGGCGTCCTTTTGCTCAGCGCTTTGGCGCAGCAAGACAATTTGGAAAAAGCGTTCGAGAACTCACCGCTATAAGTCGAGTTGATGGTGCGGCGAGAGTTTCTCTAGGTCCCAGCCCACGCCATCGATGAGCTTGGACTCACTTTGGTGCTAAGGAGCGATCTGTCGGTTGCTTTCCCTAGTTTTCTTCATGCGACTTCACTCAACGGTTCCTTGCTCACTGGAATGCCCGAGATAGTCAGAAGGGAGACTCGAGGCTAGATCCATACTATCGTGAAGCACACGACCGATTTCAATGTCGCCTTGAGCGTTGATTCGAAATAACAAAAAGTGTCGAGGTTTGCTGACGACACCAAGCGTCTTTTTGACTCGATTGCGACTGTGCCACAAGTGATATGTGCGAGCATCTGCGGCTAGCTCTTCTCGAGCCACACATCCTGGGCGATCTGGCGACTTTGCGATATCGATGATTGCCTGGGTCAACAGTGCTTCGTAACGTAATCTCGCCTGCTCGCCAAAGTTCTCGTGGGTCCATTCCAAGATACTGACAATGTCTTCGTTGGCGGCATCGGCAAGTACGACATGCGGCATGGATCAACCAGGCTTTCCACTCTTGGATCGCTTTGCAGCCTGGCGACCTAGTTTAGCAATCTGAGCGGCAATTTGGTTTTCAGTTCCAAGCCGAACTCCCTCGCCCTGTTCAAGTTGCCGAAATCCTTCTTCCGCCAAATGCTTAAGCAGTTCAAGTCGACGATCATCCTCGGCTGCTCGTTGCTCGAGGAGCCGCAATCCTTCACGAACCACCTCGCTCGCATTCTTGTACTTGCCTGAGTTGACGAGTGAATCGACCAAGTCGGCAAAGTGCTCCGTCAAGCTGATGTTTTTCGTGGTCATTGCAATTCCTGCTGAAGTCCAAAATGCTGGATTCGGGCCGTTCCAACATCATAGCAAAGTTGGCAAAATTTGCCAATCTGTGACGTCTTAATTGCTCCAGTTCGCCAACCCAAAGGAGCGACTCTCAAACTCTCTGCTCGCAAGCGTATGGCCTACTCTCTATCT
>JALOQZ010000177.1 GCA_025459245.1 Pirellula sp. | reverse complement strand
TCGATGTCGAAGCAGTCGGATTCGATCGCCGCCATCACTGCATTCTTCGCATTCTCCAACGCACCTTTACACCTCTCCACTGTCATGGGCACGGCATCGGCTTGTTCAAGCTTCTGTTGCTGAACCCAGTTGATCAAAGATTCCCGGAGGGTATCGATTCCTTGTCCAGTCAGAGCGCTCACTTCGATCGCCCTCCTGGACACGATCGCTTCGCCAGACTCGTCTCGCTGTGGTGTGTTTACCTGTCTCTCGATGGTTGGTTTCTTCTCTCTTGGCTTATCGCACTTGGTTTCAATCCACCAAATCGGTTTGTTAGACTCACTGATCGGTGCATCGACTAGTTCGGAATCTTCATCACAAGGAAAGCAATAAAGGAGCAAATCGGCGTTTTCTATTTGTGAACGGGTGAACGATTGCGCCATGCCGCGAGGGGAGTGATCATCCCATTCTTCCATTCCCGCGGTGTCGAGTAAATCGAAGGCGATGTCCGCTTGTTGCACACGATAGCGGAGATAGTCGCGAGTGGTACCGGGAGTCGGGCTGACGATAGCGACGTCGGATCCAGCCATCGCATTGAGTAGCGAGCTTTTGCCGGCATTCGGAGGGCCGATGAGGGCGATCTGCCACTCGTGCCGCTGATCGCCCCTTGAATCCATTTGTTGCAACACCTCGCTGATCTTTGCGTTGGATTCCAGCAGTCTGGATTCGATTTGCTCAGGGGAGATAAAGCTGATGTCCTCATCGACGAAGTCCAGCCCTGCTTCGATATCGGCCAGCAAATGAATGAGATCGCGACGCGTGTCCGCTAACGGAGCTGCGAGTCCGCCCGCCAGCTGATTCAAGGCAACATCCAAGCTTCGTTGGTCGTGAGCATGGATCACCCCGAGCACGGCTTCACATTGCGTTAGATCCAAGCGTCCTGCGAGGAATGCCCTGAGGGTGAATTCCCCCGGCTGAGCAACTTGAATCCCGGCCAGAATCAGTTTTCTTTGTATTTCGCTCAGTAGTACTGGAGCACCGAGCGTGTGCAATTCCGCCGATGGCTGCCCGGTGTAGCTTCTCGAGTCGGGCCAGCAAAAAACGGAAACGGGGATTCTTCCAAGCTCCTTTAGCTCTACAAATGTCTCGATTCTTTCCGCGAAACGGATCGAGTTGGGCAAGTCGCAAACCGTGCGAAGCAATTTCAAGGTATCGGGGCCAGTGACCCGGATAGCTCCTCGGATCGCCGGCGCTTCTCCAGTAGCGATAGCGCAGATGGTCGTTTCGGTATCGAATTGCATGCCGACGGAACCTAGGTTTGCGGAACGGTAACTTTGCGAGATCGTGATCTTGGTTTACCATTGTGCCTTTTCGGATGATCACCAACAGAGGATGACGCTCTTTCATGGAGAAAACAAGGGTTGCCATTGTCGGCATGGGGACCGTCGGCACCGGAGTGGCGAGATTGCTGCTCGATCATGGGGACCGCTTGGCACGCCACGCAGGACGTGTTCTTTGGCTGGAAAAAGCGACTGTTCGGGATATCCACAAGAATCGATCGATCCATCTTCCTAAAGGTGTTCTCACCGACGATTTGAATTCCATCCTTGGCGATCCCAATATCGAAGTCGTAGCTCACTTGGTCGGCGGAATTGAGCCAGCTCGCACCATCATGTTGCAGCTTCTCGATGCAGGCAAAGACGTAGTAACCGCGAACAAAGCTCTTTTGGCTGAGCATGGCGAGGAGCTATTTGATCGCGCGCGAGCGTTGGGACGCACGATCGCCTTCGAAGCGAGTGTGGGGGGTGGCATCCCGATCATCGCGAATATTTCGCAGTGCTTTTCCGCCAATCAAATCCAGTCGCTGAGGGGAATTCTCAACGGCACGAGCAACTACATCATCACCCAGATGGAGGAGCAAGGGGAGGATTATGCGGACGCAGTTCGCCACGCCCAAGAGCTTGGATACGCGGAAGCTGATCCGACGATGGATGTCGACGGGAGCGATGCCGCTCAAAAGCTTGCGATCCTCGCCCACTTGGCCTTTGGGGTGCGTGTGAAATGGAGAGAGATCCATCGCCGAGGCTTGGAGGCGTTTCAGTTGGCGGATCTTCGCTACGCGTCGGAACTGGGCTATCGAATTAAGTTGATCGCGACAGCCCATCTGCATGAAGAAACGGGGCAGCTCGAACTCCATGTGTCACCAACACTGATTCGCAAGGGGCGACCTCTTGCTGAAGTCCGGGGGGCATACAACGCGATTTTGGTCGTTGGCGATGCTGTCGGCGATATGTTCTTTCATGGCAAAGGGGCAGGCCAAATGCCAACCGCCAGCGCCGTCGTCGCCGATATGATCGATACAGCGGCAGGTCGGACCGACATTACCTTTCGCAGGCTGGAGCTTTGGTCCGATCGCGAGTCGAAGATCGAAATTCTCCCTTACGAAAATTCAAAAGGCCGCTACTACATGCGATTCCACGTGGCCGATGAACCAGGTGTACTATCGCAAATCACCGGCATCTTGGGAAAACACAAAGTCTCGATCGCTTCAATCATACAGCACGAACCTGAGCAAGCCCCGGCAGCTAAGTCGGCCAAGGGTCGCTCACCGTTCCTCTCGTGATCATGACCCATCAAGCGACCGAATCGGCTGCCATGGCGGCCAACACCGAAATCCGTAAATTAGCTTCCGTGCGCGACGAAGCCGTTTATCTTCGTGTTTCCGAAGGGGACAAAGCATGACGCGAACAGGACCTTTTCAACTTCAAGCAGAAACGACACGACAATGAAATGGGTTATCATCATTCCGGACGGTTGCGCGGATTTCCCGGTCGAGTCGCTCGGCGGTAAAACTCCCCTCCAAGCGGCTAACGTACCGAACATGGACCGCATTGCGGCCGCCGGCGTTGTCGGACGTTCGGACAACGTACCGCGCGTTTTCACTCCGGGCAGTGAAGTAGCCAACATGACCCTCTTCGGCTACGACCCCAATGTATTCTTCACCGGACGAGCGCCGATCGAAGCGGCCGCGCAAGGCATCAAGTTGGGGCCCTACGATTGGGCCATCCGCTGCAACTTGGTCACCGTCGAAAATCAGATCATGGTTGACTTCACCGCCGACCATATCTCGAGCGAAGAAGCGGCAGAGATGTTGCGCACCGCTCAAGAGAAACTAGGAAGCTCGCAATTGGAATTCGTACCCGGTGTTAGCTATCGCAATTTGCTAATCTACCGCGGGCAATCCGCTTCGGATGTTCCCTTTTCCTCGGATACTCGAACGACCGCTCCGCACGATCTCACGGATGAGTCGATCGAGCATGACTTCCCTAGAGGCCCAGGTTGCGAATTGCTATGCCGGCTGATGGAGGAAAGTGAAGGAGTGTTCAAGGATCATCCAGTTAATCAAAAACGGATCGCTGCTGGGAAGAAGCCAGCGACCAATCTTTGGCTTTGGGGACTGGGGAAGACGCCGCAGCTTCCGTCTTTTGAATCACTTCATGGCTGCCGGGGCGCGATGATCACCGCAGTCGATCTTCTCCGCGGTCTCGCTGCTTTGATCGGTTGGGATCGAATCGAAGTCGTTGGCGCGACGGGGTACCTCGACACCAACTACGCTGGCAAAGGAAAGGCGGCTATCGAGGCTTTGAAGTCTCACGACATTGTCTGTGTGCACATTGAAGCGACAGACGAAGCGAGCCATGAAGGGAGAGTCGACGAAAAGATCAAAGCGCTCGAAGCAATCGATCAACACATTGTCGGCCCAGTACTCGATGCGTTGGAGAAAATGGGTGACTACCGCGTTCTGGTTATGCCGGACCACCCAACTCCCGTCAGTACGAAAAAGCATTCGCATGGTTGGGTCCCTTTTGCTACTTGCGGGAAAGGCATCCAATCAGATTCTGCAAAGACGTATGACGAAATCGCAGCTGGGCAATCCACTCTTCAATATCCCGATGGTTGGGAGCTGATTCCAAGCTGGATGAAGGCCGATTTCCCCGGTAAGAAATAGCAAAGGCCTAGGAGCCGCGAAGGAGTTTGGCTCGCTTCTCTTCCAGTTCCGAGATGCGAGCCTTCAGTTCGTATATCTCTGCGTCGATAATCTGCAGATTCTCGTCTGCTTGGTTAGGCGGTAATCTCAATAAACCGATCCTGACCAAATCGTGACTGCTTGCGCAGGCCTGTGCTGCACGCGAGTCCGCCCAAGCTGCCCGCTGCGACAATCAAGGTGGTCATCAAGATTCGGGTTTCGAATAAGCTGAAGCGTCCGAGAAGAACGATTACGATTCCCCAACACGCCGCCAAAAAGACCGATGCGATCAGGGAGATGAAAAACGGTTTCTTCAAAGACTCGAGGAACATAGGCAGATTCTCAGGTCCCAGAACGACGGAATTGGTTTTGACCGCCGCCGCTCTTCATTTTGGGTTTGGTCGCCAAGAGCTTGTGGCTCGGGGTTCCGAGCAAATCATCGAGTCGATTGCGCAACTCGGAATCGATTGCCACTCGATGCTTGGCCGCTTTGATATGCACTGTTTCACCGCTGTGCAGTTTCAATGCGAACATCACGTCCCGCTGCCCAGGGTATCCTCTCAATATCTCGCGAATCTTGGTCATCAATTCCAAATCGTGACGGGATTGATCAAAGAGAATGTGAATCCCCGTCGTAAATTTTGTATCCGCTTCGGAAATCGGGATAAGCTCGTTCACGATAAAGTTAACTTCGTCCCCTTCCCCTCGTTTATCGACGGTTCCGCGGGCTAGGACCACCGCATCGTGTTGAATCAGTTCCCCGTATTGTTCGAAGTCGCTCGGCCAACAGATGCCTCGAACATAACCATCCATGTCTTCCAAATCGAAGTTCGCGTACTTCGACGATTGCCCTGGCTTTGGATTTTTGATGAATGCCATTTTGATGGATGAAATCATTCCGCCCATCAAGACTTCATCGCGATGCTTCGCATTCTTGATCGTCGCCGACGTATGGGAGCAAAACGCTTGCAATGTTGTCGCGTACTCGGAAAGGGGGTGAGCCGTTAGGTAGTAGCCGAGGACCTCCTTTTCCATCGCCAGCTTTTCTCGTTCGGGAAACTCAGGAACGTCAGGCAGCACGACCTTTACCTCTTCGGTGACGGCAGCGACATCATCGAAGAGACTCATCTGCCCGCTCTTCTTATCCTTGAGCTTCGCTGCGCCACCCTGCAATGCCTTTTCGATCACGGCCATCAACTGTGCTCGTTTAGCGCCGAAACAATCCATTGCACCGGCCTTGATGAGCGATTCGATCGTCGACTTACCACAAGCGGACGCGTCAACGCGTTCGCAGAACTCGAATATGTTCTTGAACGGGCCGTTCTTCTTTCTTTCGGTAGCGATGGCATCGGCAGCAGATCCACCGCAACCTTTGATTGCCGACAGGCCGAAGTGGATTTTTCCGTCCGCCACGCTGAAGTCGGCCGAGCAAGTGTTCACGCTCGGGGCTTCCACGGCGATTCCCATCCGCTGGCAATCTTCGATGTGCTCGACCAATCCGTCTTTGCGTTTAAAGTTTCGATTGGGGATATCACCCGTCAACAACGCGGCCATGAACTCCACTTTGTAGTGGGTTTTCAAATACGCTGTCTGGTAGGCGACCAAGGCGTACGCGGTCGAGTGACTCTTGTTGAAGCCGTAGCCTGCGAACTTCAGGATCATGTTCCAAAAGTCTTCGGCTTCTTTTTGGGTCAGCCCTTTTTCGAGACAGCCGGCCAAGAACTTCTCCGCATTCGCGGCGATCAATTCTTCCTTCTTCTTGCTGATCGCTTTAATACAAGTGTAGGCTTTGGCCAGTTCGATTCCCCCGAGGCGATTGAGGATTCGCATGACCTGCTCTTGGTAAACCATGACCCCGTTGGTTTCTTCCAATATCTCTTGGAGAACCGGGTGAATGTAGGTCGCTTGTTTCTTCTTCAGTTTGACCGCGACATACTCGTCGACCATCCCTCCTTCCAAGGGCCCTGGTCGATAGAGCGCATTGGTCGCGATGATGTCATGGAAACGGTCCGGCTTCATCCGCTGCAGCAAGTCACGGATGCCGCCCGATTCCAACTGAAACACCCCTTTGGTCTCACCTCGCTTGAGCAATTCAAAGGTTTCTCGATCATCCAATGGGAAATCCAATGGATCGATGCGGACACCTCGCGTCTGTTCGATAATGTCGACCGACTTGGAGAGAATGGTCAAGTTGCGGAGGCCCAAGAAGTCCATCTTGAGCAATCCAGCCGCTTCCACATCACCCATCGACCATTGGGTAATGATGTCCTCTTTGCCCGACACACGCATCAGAGGGACATATTCGGTGAGCGGTTTATCTGCGATCACGACCGCTGCCGCGTGCGTCCCGATATTACGAGCCATCCCCTCGATTTTCATCGCATAGTCGAGGAGCTCGCGAACGTCGGAATCGCTCTCGTAAAGCTTCTTGAGGTCTTCGCTTTCTTCGATCGCATTGGAAATCGAAATCTTTGGATCATCCGGCACCAACTCGCTGACTTGAGCGACTCGATTGAGGGGTAACCCAAGCGTTCGTCCTACGTCCTTGATCGCTCCACGTGCCTTCAATGTGCCGAATGTGCCGATCTGTGCAACATTGGACTCGCCGTATTTCTCCTTCACATACCTAATAATTTCGCCTCGACGCTCTTGGCAAAAGTCGATGTCGATATCGGGTGCCTCGAGGCGACTTTCATCCAAAAACCGCTCGAACAGCAAGTCGTAACGGATCGGGCACACGTGCGATAAATACAGCGCATAACAAACCAATGCACCGACCCCCGATCCCCGGGCTGTCGCCGGAACATCGATTTCACGGGAGTAGCGAACAAAGTCCCAAACGATCAAAAAGTAATTGGAGAATCCCAGCTTCTTGATCACACCGAGTTCGCGATCCAATCGCTCTTGGACCACCTGCGCTAGTTCGCCGTTGACGAGCATATCAGGGGTCTTGGCATACCGCTCTTTGAGGCCATTCGTGCAAATTTCGCGGAGGTAATCGTCCGCGGTAATTTCTGGGTTGGGCAATCGATACGTTGGGAAGTTTCTCTTCCCCAACTCCAAATCGATATCGACGGAGTTTGCAATCTCTTGCGAACGAGCCACCGCATCTGCATGGCCAGGGAAATGCTGATACATTTCTTCCGGGGAGCGGAGATAGAACTGATCCCCCTCCATTTGCATGCGGTTGGTATCGGTCCGAAATTTGCCCGTCGCGATGCAGAGCAAAACGTCTTGGACCTCGGCGTCTTCTTTATCGACGTAATGGGCATCGCTAGTCGCGACCAACGGTATACCCACTCGATTGGCGACTTCAATGGCACCTGCCATCTGTTGCCGTTGGATCTCGAGATTGTTGTTCATAATCTCGATAAAGAAACGATCTTCGAAAACTTTTGAAAACCATTCGGTTACATGGATCGCGTCCTTGATGGCCGCGTCGGTATCTTGGCCGCGTAGGATTGCACGCGAGAATTCGCTCGAGACGCAGCCGCTCAAACAAATGATCCCCTCGCTGTACTTGGCTAAGATGTCCTTGTCGATTCGCGGCTTGAAGTAGAAACCTTCCAAACTGGCAGCGGAGGCCAATCGAATCAAATTCTTGAATCCGGTGCGATTTTTGGCGAGCAGCGTTAAATGGTAGGCTGCCTCCTTCGACGAAGAGGCGTCCCTCTCAAAGCGACTTCCCGGTGCGACATACGCCTCGTAACCAAGGATTGGATTGATCCCTAGATCTTTCGCTTTCTTATAGAACTCAAGCGATCCGTGCAAATTGCCGTGATCGGTGAGCGCGAGCGCCGTCATTCCATGCGACTTGGCTCTCTTTAGCAGTTTTCCGATGGGGCTGGCACCGTCGAGCAAACTGTAATGGCTGTGGCAATGAAGGTGAACAAACGGACGCTGAGAGGGTGCAGAGGTGCTGGATTCCATTCGATTGCCACGGCGAAGTCGAGAGAATTTGGATTTGAAACGACAACTATCGCATGTTGACTATGGCTTCGGCTCTTCAGGCGGATTTGCGGCGGCTGTATTGGATTCGTCGATAAACTCAACGCCGTCGAATCCCGCTCCCAGAATCGTCTTTTCGATATTGGCTCGATCCAGTTCGCCACGGTAGGAAATGGTGATCATAGAATTATCGATCAAGCCCTCTTTGTCCTTTTGAGGAGCGAGGGTCACGTCGACGATGCCCGTTCGCTTTTTGAGAACGGATTGAATTCCATTGAAGCACCCTTCGACACAGTTCATCGTGTCGATTTTCACCGAAACCAAGCGCACCTCTCCTTCAGGCGTCGACGCACCTGGCGCCGATGGGGTTGGCATTTGGACATCGGGTGCAACCACTTCGCTCAAATCTGGGGCACCCTCGACGGAGATCTCGCGTCCTGTATCGCAGCCGACCAACGCCGCAGCAACGAGCATCATCGGTAGGGACAAAAGCTTGGTCATGGTTTCGATTTTCACTTGCTCGATCCTTGGAGAGCGGGAGGAATGAGAGTCTATTCGAAAACAATCGGAAACCGCGGCTAGCGGCAGAGCGGTAACCAGAGCGGCAAGCAGTATTCGGATAGGCTCAAAGAACAGTCTTCAGTTATATCGGTTCCAACTGGGGAGGCCAAATGGAATTGGAGCCACATCAGGCGCTAACGCGGTTTCTTTGGCGATTTTGTAGCGGGCTTGGTATCCAACCAAAAATCTCGAAGCGCCTCGCCTGTGTAACTGCGGTGCCGCCGTTCGGTCTGTGCGGTAGACTCTTGGGTTTTGGTCGCAGTTTTTCGACGTCCTGGTTTCTTTTCGGAGACCTGTGAGGCGGAGATGGGTGGAGCACGATAAGTCTCCTCGCTCGCGTAGGCGATGAGTTTTTCTGGAGGTCCCGCGAAAACGACTTCTCCTCCTTGCTCGCCCGCCTCTGGCCCGAGATCGATAATCCAATCCGCGCACTGAATGATGTCGAGATTGTGCTCAATGACCACGACGGTATTGCCGCTATCCACCAATGCTTGCAACACGGTGAGAAGCTTTTGAATATCGTTGAAGTGCAAACCGGTCGTCGGCTCATCGAGCAGATAGATGGTCCTGCCGGCGTTGGGACGGCATAGCTCTGTCGCCAACTTGACTCGCTGGGCTTCTCCGCCACTCAACGTCGGTGCGCTTTGCCCCAGTGCCAGATAGTCGAGTCCTACGTCGCAAAGAGTCGTGAGCATGTGATGGATCTTTGGGATCTCGCTCATCAAATCTCTGGCTTCTCCGATCGACAGATTTAAGACATCGTCGATTGAATGCCCTTTGAACTTCACCGCCAAGACCTCTTCCGTATATCGCTTTCCATTGCACGCATCGCACTGGATCCAGACATCCGGTAGGAAGTGCATTTGAATACATATCTGCCCCAATCCCTCGCACTTCTCACATCGGCCTCCAGATACATTGAAACTGAAGTGTCCCGCGGTGAGGCCACGGGTCTTTGCTTCGGGTAAACGATTGAACAACTGTCTGATGTGATCAAACACGCCGGTGTAGGTGGCGGGATTGCTCGAGGGTGAGGCTCCCAAAGGAGATTGATCTACTTTGAGGACCTTTCGGAAATTTGCGTGTCCTTTGATCTCTCGAAACGGCCCCGGGACCGCGTCGGTGGCATAGTAGTAACGAGCTAGGGCTGGATAGAGGATACCGTTGATCAAACTGCTCTTGCCACTTCCACTTGGGCCGGTCACTGCGGTGAAGCATCCAACGGGAATGGACACGTCGATCGATTTCAACGAATTGGCTTGAGCCCCTGTGATGGTCAGCCAACCATGCTGTGGGGCAGCGACCGATGTCCAATCGTGCACCGACGCTGGCATCGCGTCGGAGAGGGGGACTCGCCTCGATTCGGGTAGCTCGATCCGCTTCTTTCCGCTCAAAAAAGGGCCAGTAACCGATTTGGTCGCTCGGGATATCTGAGCGGGCGTTCCTTGAGCGACGACTTCACCGCCGTAGGGGCCCGAAGCAGGGCCAAAATCTCGCAACTGATCGCTCTGTGCAATAACTTCCCGATCATGTTCCACGACGACCAACGTATTGCCTAGATCCCTCAGCGATTTCATGGCTCGAATCAAGCGTTCGTTGTCACGAGGGTGAAGCCCGATTGTCGGTTCATCCAAAACATACAACACACCGCTCAAGCCTGCGCCGAGTTGGCTGGCTAATCGAATGCGCTGGGCCTCGCCGCCACTCAAGGTGTTCGCGGAGCGATCTAGCGTGAGATACTCCAGACCGACATCGCACAGGAACTGCAATCGATGTTGGATTTCGCGCACCAACTCGCCTGCAATCTTCTGCTCTCGCTTTGACAGCTTCCAGCTTCGAATCAATTCATTCAATGCGCCGATCGGCTTCTTGACGATGTCCGCGATCGTGCAATCCCGATATCGAGCGTGAGCAGCGTCGGAACAAACGCGTGCACCTCCGCAGTCGACGCAAGGTCCTTCCGCCATGAACTTCGATAAGGAGACTCGGTCCCGGATACTCGAATTTGCAGCACCTTCTACTGCTTCGTAGACACCACGGTAATGGAAGGTCATGTAGACGGTGGAATCTTCAGACGCTTTAGGATCGGCTGCCTTGGCGACGTCTCCCTTTGTCACGACGATCTGTCGGTTTGGCAATCCTTTGAGCAGCATCGAGCGCTGACCTGTCGTCAATTGCTTTATGGGGCGATCGATCGGCAATCCAGTCTCCCGACTTAAAGCGACCAGCATCGCGCGAGCAAGCGGTAAGCGTAGATCGGGCCATATGGGCAATCCACCGTCGAGCAGCGACTTGTCTGCTTCGAATACTTCGGAGGGGTTGATACCGCGCAACGTTCCAATCCCATTGCAGGCTTCACACCAACCAACCTGGGAATTGAAGGAAAAGCGGTGGGGTGTTAACGGCTGAAAGGAAATACCACATGCATGGCAGGCTAGCTGGAGCGAAAAGGTTTTTACTTCCCAATGGACTTCGCCGCGGCTCTCATCGACCATCGCGAGCTGCAAGACTCCATTGCCCATCGTGAG
>JALOQZ010000176.1 GCA_025459245.1 Pirellula sp. | reverse complement strand
AGCGGCGAATAAGGTTCAGCCCCCAAGTGCCACTTGCCAAAGTGCCCTGTTGCATAACCGGCGTCTTTGAAGGATTCCGCCAGCGTTCGATACTCCGTTTTGAGTCGAGTGACGGGGTCGGGCTGAATCGACAATTGGGAAGGGGGCGCACTCTTCCCTGCGGATGCCTTTAGTACTAATTGCGGCAAATGGCAATTGGGAGTGGTGATGCCGGTGCGAGCGGGGCTAAGTCCGGTCAAGATCGCGGAGCGTGTTGGGGAACAGAGCGGGCTCGCTGAATAAGCCCGAGTGAATGTCATCCCACGCTCTGCCAATCGTTTTACATTAGGTGTTTGGTAAAGCTCCGTCGTTCCGTAGAGAGTTGTGTCGCTCCATCCGAGATCGTCGGCCAAGATGAAAACGACGTTCTGCTTTTTCATTTCCGACGCTCGAATCGTTTTCTCGCCAAGCCAAAAGATGGATACCAGTAAAAGGAGACACAGGAACAGTCGCGTAGTAGCGCATAGACGAGAGAGGAATCGCATGACGGTGGATCGCGACGAGGCGATGTATGAGAGGAAGGCCAACCGCGGCTAGCTGGGGAATACAACCTTGTCATAAACGTCGGCAGCTGAGAGCAAGCAATCGATTGCCTTTAGCTCCAATCTGCCTTCAAGGGTCTGGCAACTGTCCAAGCTCCAAGTGCCGTCGCTGCAGCGGGTGAAGCAATCCATTGCATATCGATCTTGCGATATCAAGACGTAGTGCTGCAATCCTTGGATGGTTCGGTAGTGTTCGAACTTCTTACCGCGATCGTACGCTTCCGTCGACTCCGAAAGGACTTCTACCAGGACGATCGGGTTGAGAAGGACGTCCCCAGCATCCGATTCCAGCTGAGGTTCGCCGCACACGACAGACAGGTCTGGGTAAGTGTACAAGCCTGTAGCCGAGATACGCAGTCTTAGATCGCTTGGGTAAACCCGGCAAGGTTTTGATTTCAGTTGCCCCCCAAGCGCTTGAATGCAATTTCCGACGATCAAGTTGTGATTCGCGGAGGCTCCTGCCATCGCAAACATTTCACCTTGATAGTACTCCGAGCGAAACTCGGCCTTTCGTTCCCTACGAAGGTACTCTTCGGGGGTGAGAAACGGTTTTGGAACGGACGCCATAGCCAGATTCCTATTTTGTTCGGGGATATTCTCAGATCCATGATTATAGCCCACTCCATCGCGTGCGTCCGTCTCCGTTGAGACCGCGTTCGGTTTCTCAGACGAGCATCTGACAAAATCTGGCGAAAAGGTTCAGTCGCGGCCTTTGGCTGACCAGAGGTGTCAATCGGCCGTCGATCCTGGAAGGGACTCGGTTAATTCGGTTCGTTTCAGGAGAGTGAAGACGATGTTGGCAAAAGAAATGGTGGCGATCAATAGGGCTATGCAGAACCCCGACGGGCTCGTGATCCAGCTTCGGTACATCGACAAAGCTGGCGTGGTGACAGAGCGCGTGGTTAGCCCGATTCGCTGGCTCGGCGGTCATTCGCTGTTGGCGCTTTGCCTCTGTCGCGAAACACCGCGTCGATTCGAGTTAGCACGCTGTTCCGACATCTGGCTACTGAGAGCCGAAGATGTATTAATGCCGGTCCCTATTCGCACAATCGAACCCGCGAGCTCGCTCGAGCCTTGTCTTACTTAGCAGCGCCTGCGAGCTGTCCGGCTTGGTGATCGTTATCAACAGTGTCACCTGCGATCCAGCCGCTCATCAATACCATAGGCATGCCAGGGCCTGGATGTGCTGCACCGCCTGCTAGGTAGAGGCCTTTGAGGTCCTTCGAGCGATTCGCTGGCTTGAAGGCTCCCAGATACTTCCCATGACTTGCAAGCCCATAGATTGCGCCGTTGAGTACGCGATATCGTTTGTGGATACCTTCGGGAGTTAACGAAGCCTCGCAAACGATCCGATCTCGAATTCCCTTCATGCCACCGGTTCGTTCCAGCTTATCGAGGATTACTTCTCGATACTCAGGCAGCATCTTGCTCCAATCGTGGTCGGGGCGAAGGTAAGGAGTGTGCACCAAAATGTACAACGCCTCGCCACCGGGCGGTGCAACTTGTGGTTCGCTGATCGACGGAGCGCAAACGTATGCCGTTGGGTCTGGAGCGGGTTTTCCTTGGCGATAGATGAAATCAAACTCTTCGTGCGGATCCTTGGAGAAGACAAAGTTGTGGTGGAGAAGGTGGTCGTATTTCTTGTTCAGTCCGAGGTAGAGGACGACACCCGAGCAGGCCGGTTCGTACTTGCGGCGTTTCTCAAACTTCTTAGAGGACGACACCCGAGCAGGCCGGTTCGTACTTGCGGCGTTTCTCAAACTTCTTCTCGGTCGCAGATCCGCTTAACAATTCGCGGTGGGTGCGTACGGAATCGCAATTGGATACGACGGCATCAAATTGGAATGTTTCGCCTGCCGATGTTGTAACGCCCCGAACCGATTGACCATCGTTTTGGATCGCGACAACGTCAACGCTCGTTCGGATATCCACTCCCAGTTCTCGGGCGAGTTTTTCCAAAGCGACGGGTACTGCTCTCGTACCACCGATCGGATACCAGACGCCCTCCTCGGTTTGCATGTGAGCAATGCCGCAAAGAACGGCCGGCGATGCTTCCGGGGAAGAACCCACATATTGCGTGAAGTGGTCGATCATCTGGGCGGCGCGCTCGTCGGGAACACATGAGCGGACCAGTCCGGCTACCGAACGCCCCATGCGTAAGGAAAGAACATCTTTTAGCACTGCAGGGGAGAAAGCGCCCCCGACTTCCATGGTGTCAGCGATCCCACCGACGCTTCGCCAAAAGAAGAACTTGTCGGAAACCTTGTGCAGCTGCTTCGAGATCTGCATAAAGCGTTCGTAACCAGCTCCTGCACCAGGGGTGTTCGAGAACTTGTCCAGGTTCTCGCGCATCTTTTGGATGTCGGATATCAAATCCAATACGCTGCCGTCTTCGAAAAAGCATCGCCATTGGGGATCGAGCGGAACCAACTCCATGTAGTCTTCGAGCTTGCGATTGGCTTCGTTGAAGATTCTCTTCAGGACCGATGGCAGTGTCAAAATGGTGGGGCCCATGTCGAATCGGAACCCATCCTGCTGGTGGACAGCCGCCTTGCCACCAACCCATTCATTCTTTTCCAGCAAGGTGACTCGATGACCGCGGGCCGCAAGGGTGCAAGCGGCGGCGAGTCCGGCGAGTCCTCCGCCGATGACTCCCATGTTCAAAGAACGACTGTTTTGTTGGATCATGACAAACCTCAAAGTCCGATTTGTGTTGGTTATTTCTTGTTTTGCATCGCCAAAATAGCTTGAACAATCTGCCGTATGCCATTCCAACGAGCCAGCCAAGTGCTCGAGTGGACGCATTGTAGCAATCCGTCTAGGATCGATTCGTCGGCGGGTGTGGGTGGTTGGGCATGGGGCAGCCAAGCCCCTTTTCGGATCGAGACTACCTTGGGAACCGTCATCGACAATAAACCCTCATCCCCGCGGGTTACACCAAATCCGCTTTCCCCTCGCCCCCCAAATGGGAGTTGGGGATCGGCCGTGGGAACGATTAAGTCATTGATGGTGATGCAGCCTGCGGTCACATATTTGGTCATCCTTAGGGCATCCTCCACTGGACCGAAGATGCTGGCCGATAACGCGTAGGGGCACTGCGAATCGGCTTGCAAAGCATCTGCCCAATCGTCCACTGGAATGATCATCAATACCGGTGCAAAGATGTCCCACGAACACATTTCCATCGACGGAGTCATATCGGTTAGCACCAAATGACCCATCGGCACCGCTGTTTCTTTGCTAGGACGCGTCCCATGATCGGTGGGCATCGACCGGAGATCGGGTAAAGCGCTTCGCCCCTGGCTTTCGAAAATGCGAGCACCTTGGGATAAAGCCTCCTCAACCCCGTCCCACACTCGTCGATAAACACGGATCGGTATGGGGGATGTCCACTTTTGCTGACTTTCGTCACTTAATCGTTGAGCAAGCAGCCGATGGAAAACCTCCGAGGCCTTGCGAGTTACGAACACGCGTCGGGGCGCCATGCAAGTGGCCCCGCCGTTGAGACGCAGTCCAAATAAGAGTAAATCGCAGACTCGGTGCATGTCGGCCCCAGGCAAAACATAGACCGCATCGCATCCGCTCAATTCCATCGTGGCCGGGGTCAAGGTGTTTGCTAGGCGATTCAGTACGGCGCGACCCGATTGGCTGCTCCCCGTCATCACCACTTTGTCCACTCCAAGCTCCATGGCATGCTCGGCCGCAGCGACCGTGCTATCGAGAACTACGATCAAATCGTCGGGAACTCCCGATTCCTCCAAGATCCGAACCCATAGCTCGGTAACCGATTCCGCTCCAGGGGCTGGCTTAATCACAACCCCATTTCCTGCGGCGAGTGCCTGCAATGTCTGCACGCCGGTGAGCAGCAGCGGATAATTGCCCGCTCCGATGATCAATACCAATCCATGAGGCACTCGCTCGATCGTCGATTGCAATCCGCCAAGCCACAACGGGGTAAGCCAGCGACTGGTGTATCGTGTCTTTAAGACTTTGCGAGCGCGGCGGCAAACCCACCGCGTCGCTTCGGCCAAAGGTAGCAATTCCGCGGCCACCGTTTCGCGATACCCCTGCCGCGTCGGGGTTTGGATCGCATCCGCAAGCTCGCGTCGGTAGTGAACCAACAAGCTGCGTACCTTTTTTAGGCGACTTAATCGCTCTTTGAGCGGCAATTGGCTCCATGCGAGCTGAGCGCCATAGGCGCGCGAGAATTCGGTCTCGCGCGGGGAGTTACCCGTTTTATGGGGAATGCTCTGGAGCTTTGGCATTAAGGATTCGTCGACACTCATCCCATGAGCATATCAGTATCGAACCACTCGAGGTAGGGCTTGAATTCCCTGGGTAAGGCCCCCGGGAGCGAACTCTTTCGCTGCCGTGAAACGTCACGGTCCGTCGCCCGTCACGGTAGCGGGCCGTGATCTATACCAGGCTTTCCGGTATGAGACCTGCAATTCCCTTCTCTGCAGCCGCAAATTCGTTATGGCACGGCTTGTGCATAAACAACGCACGATCGATTCAGTCTTACGCCTATGACTTTCAATGAAACAAACCAGGAATCCCTTCACAGGATGTTATTCATGCGACGCATTAGACTACCGCAAACCCGAGCCTTCACTCTCGTGGAGCTTCTCGTTGTCATTGCTATCATTGGCATATTGGTTGGCCTCCTCTTACCCGCAGTTCAAGCGGCTCGGGAGGCTGCTCGTCGGATGCAGTGCTCAAACAATTTGAAGCAGTTGGGCTTAGCGTTCCATAACTTCGAGAGTGCACGCAAGGAATTGCCTACCAGTTTGCGTCCCCCCTCGAATGTCTCTAGTTCGGGTGAGCAGAGCCGTGTATCAGTGCTTACCGATTTGTTGCCATACTTGGAGCAAAATGCAATCTATGAACGTTACAACAAAGCGATCAATTGGAATCAGGGCGTAAACATACCTCTCTCGCAAACCCGTATCCCAGCGTTCATTTGCCCATCCAATCCCGACGGCGGCGCTTTGGACACCGCTCCCCCAGGGAGCACCGCTGCATTCATCCCTGGCATTGCATCTTCGACGGATTACTCTCCTATCTTCGGCATAGCGCCGGGAGTATTCACCCAAACGTTGGGGCTGAGTTCTGCACCAGGACTTTACCGGGATCCTGCCGAAATTTTTGCAGGCGTTAACCCTCCCTACACTTACGTTCGTGGTTTCTTCCCGAAGAATGCAACCATCAACCCCGCTACAGGACTCCAAACCAACAAGGGGGCCAAGTTCAGCAATGTTTCCGATGGCTTGTCAAACACGCTTGCCATTGCTGAGTCCGCCGGTAGGCCATTCGTCTATGTGAAGCGCCGAAAGCTTTCTGGAGGAAACGCGTTGACCGATACCGATGCCGCCTCTGCGAACACCGATCGACTCAATTCAGGCGGATGGTCGCGACCAGCCAGCGATATCGTGTTATTCGGCGCGACCAACGATCCTCGTGGTGTGTTGGGGGGGACTGTATCTTTTAACTCAACCAACGGGCACAACATTCGCGGCCTGACTTATACCCCGCAAGGAATCGCTCAAACCATCCTAGGTTTGCCGATTGCGACACATGGAACAGGAGCCCCTTATTCCTTTCACACCGGTGGCGCTCACTTCACGCTGGGTGATGGCTCGGTCCAGTTCCTTAGCGATGGGATCAGTCTTCAAGTTTTTGTTGCACTCGCAACCCCAGCAGGCGGCGAGGTTCCAGGTGAATTCTAGGATCGTCTGAACTGCGTAATCTAACCTTCTAAAAACGCTTCTGGATGTTGAACGAAAGTTCTGCTTACAGAAGCGGTTTCTATTGGAATTCGACCTATGCAAACAACATCGTATAAAACCAGATTAATCTTTTCGATTCCGCAATCAACCGTTCTTACTCTGCTCGCAATCCTGAGTGCAGCAGGATGTTCTGGATCAAAAAACCCTTGGGAAAAGACCTACCCTGTTTCGGGTATAGTCCAATTCAAGGGGAAGCCGATCTCAGGTGCTGAACTGGCATTTTTCCCAATGGATAGTTCCGCTCCGGACGAAGTTCGACCAAAAGCGAAGAGCGATGCGACTGGCCAATTTGAAGCTTGGACCTATGCCCAGAACGATGGACTGCCTGCAGGGAAGTACCGTGTGACCGTGGTGCACCACGAAGTGGCTGTCTCCAATGGGACCATTGTCGCCAAGCCGAACACTCTCCCAGCCAAATACGCGACTCTCGATAAGACGGACCTTCAAGTGGAGATTCTGCCTCACCACAAAGAAACGATTGCGATCGATTTGAAGTAGAGGGGAGCGATTTGTTAATTCATAAGTGGCAGCGGGACTAGCGCGACGTTGATCTTGTATTGCTGATTATCGCGAATGTAGACGATGTCGACTTCGCGATTGACGCCGGTCAAGCCGACGAGTTGAACAAGATGCTCGTCGTTATCGACCGGAGTTCCATCAAACTCGAGGATGACGTCTCCATATCTCAGCCCGGCTTGCTCAGCTGGGCTGTTCGGCTTAATCACTTTGACGAAAGCACCTCGCGGTGGTGGCGTTCCTGGAGCGCTCGTCGATGAATTGAATGCTCGCTCCACGCTTACACCGAGATAGGCTCGTTGAAGCTCACCGCGTTCGATGAGTTGTCTTGCAACGCTCATCGCGATATTGATCGGAATCGCAAAGCCGATGCCTTCGTTACCGCCGCTGTTGCTGGCGATTGCAGTGTTGATACCCACGACCTCGCCGCGCATGTTCATCAATGGCCCGCCGCTGTTCCCAGGGTTGATTGCCGCGTCTGTTTGAATGAAATCTTGGAAAACGATCGCTTTGGACCCGAGTTCCAAGTTGCGGCGACCCTTCGCACTCACAATGCCGTAGCTCACGGAATGATTAAGTCCGAATGGGCTTCCCACCGCGAATACGAAGTCACCGATTTCCAGGTTGCGGCTGTCAGCCATCTTGGCTGTCGGCAATGGGGTTCGATCGATCTCGATGACAGCAACGTCGGTGGAGGGATCTTCCAGTACTCGAATAGGCGTGAGTAGCCCCCCCTCGGATGTTTCGAGTCGAATATTCTGTAGCGGGGCTCCGTGGATGACGTGCCGATTCGTGAGGATCACGTTGATGTTGTTCAAAGGAACGATTACGCCCGATCCGGCTTCCTCGATTCGTTTTGTTTCCCTCCCCTTTCCGCTGGCTCGGTCGGTAGCAGGTTCTTCTTTGATGGCTTCAATGTGAACCACGGTTGGGGCGACAAGTCGAACGACGCGTCGAAGCAATGATTGATGGCGTTCGAGAAGCTCGACCTCTTGGGCAATTTGTGCGTACTGCTCATCTCGGGATCGGTTGGAGAGGAAATCCGTTCCGGTGCGAACGGAAACTGGGATTTGGTCTGTACCTCGGGGAGGGAAAGCTGGAACAGGTTGCTGAGCTAGCACATTCCCGGAGAAACCGGCTACGCATCCGACCACCGCCGCATCGCGTACCGACTTGGCTACCCAAGCTTTGAGCCAGGCACGAAGCGAAACTCGGTTTCTGCGGCTGGGTTGATCACGCATAGGATTGGCAATTCGTAGCGGTTAGGACGAATGACGAACAAAGCTCGAAACGGTCCGTTGCAGACGTTAGCAAGCCTTTCCTCAGATGTCGGCCGTACCCTGTTGAGGATCGAGCGCATCGATCTCAAATCGAATCGAAAAGAGTGGGCGAGCCACCGCATGTGCCAGCCGTGCACGGGCTACCGATTATCGCGATCGTTCAGTGCGGAGCGATTGCGCCGAGGCTCTCACGGCTTTGGAGAGCCGGCTCCACAGTCGCTTTGACGAAATGGAAAACGGCCCGTTTGGCAGTTCGCCATGCAGGCGACAGAGAGGCTGCCAAACGGACCGTGATATGTATTTCTTCGCTAAATCCAAAACGTCTAATGTTAGACGGTCAACTCAGGATCTTGGCCAGGTTGTGGTACCCAGTAGCGTCCATCCTCGTCTGGCTTGAGCGGAGCTTCGTCGGAGAAGTCATCCATGGCATCGGTGTTTGCGAGTGAAACTTTGCTGTTAAGGCAATCTTTCCAGCTGAGCTTCTTACCGGTGTAGGTTGCCATACGTCCCATGATCGAGGTCATGGTGCTGTAAGCGCCGTAATCACCTTCGTTAGGAATCTCGCCCTTTCGGATGGAGGCAAAGAGATCGACGTGCTCTTTCGCGTGCCCTTGCTCATTCGCTGGAGCTGTCCAGATCACCTTGTTATTGCGATCGTAGATTTTGCCCGCGTTGATTTCGCACCATCCATTGCTTCCATGCGCGTACTCTTTGACTTCGTTCCAGCAGCCAGAAATCTGGCGGCATTGCGAAAGGAGCTTGGTACCGTTTGCATAGGTGAACTCGACGGCGTGGTGGTCGTAGATCTGACCATACTGCTTACCTGTTCGAACTTGGCGCCCACCTTGTCCCTGAGCTTCGACGGGATAGCCATCCATCAGCCAGTTGATCACATCGAGGTTATGGATGTGCTGTTCGCAAATGTGGTCACCGCTGAGCCAATTGAAGTGGTACCAGTTGTTGATTTGGTACTCAAGTTCCGATTGTTGTGGCTCGCGATTTCGAACCCAGAGATCACCCATGTTCCAGTAGGCTCTGGTGAGGATGATATCGCCGATGGCGCCATCTCGGAGCTTCTGGATCGTGGCTTGGTAGCCCGATTCGTGTCGACGCTGCAAACCTACAGCGACTGCAAGCTTCTTTTCCTTAGCCATCTTGTTGGCTTCGAGGACACGTCGCACGCCGGGTGCATCGACAGCAACCGGCTTTTCCATGAAAACATGCTTACCCGCCTTGATCGCGGCTTCGAAGTGCATCGGTCGAAATCCGGGCGGAGTCGCTAGGATGACCATGTCGACATCGCTTTCCAGCAACTTTTTAAAGGCGTCCACGCCGACGAAGGTTCTATCCTTCAAGTCGACCAGAGCTGCATGCTTCTTTTGGATGGAGTTGAGTGCGCCATCGATTCGGAATTTGAACGGGTCGGCGACGGCGGTCAGTTTCAATCGGTTCGAGTCGCTCGCTGTGTCGAGCGCTTGCAACGCTGCTCCGGTCCCGCGTCCACCGCAGCCAACCAAACCAATCTTGATTTCGTCGCTGCTGAACGTGTGAGCTGCTCGGCTGATCGGAAGGCTATTCACGGCGACGGCACCTGCCGCAACGACACTACCAGCCTGGAGGAAACCGCGGCGGGATTCGGTCGATTGTGATTCTTGTGGCTGACTCATAGAACTCTTGAAAACTCCAAAGTGGGAAAATGCAGAGCGTGTATCGAAAGATGGTATCCAAGGCAATCAGGACCGAATCAACGCATCTAGAAAGGAGAGCGGATGCTCCACGCGGACCCGGCGAGAGTGGAGGACCCTCGCTTAGGAGTCGAAGAGGAAAAGGGCTTGTAGCCAACGGCTTTCAGGCCAACGTGGAGCACCGGCAGGATGAACCAGTCTTTCGGCGAACGAGTCCGCCAAAACCCCCAGTTAAGGGAGCTGAATTTACCGGATGAACAAACTATACCTCTCTTCTGCAGGCCACGCAACCCTTTGGCGTCGATCAAAGGGGATTCGCGAAACCTAAACATGCCAACAATGGTCCTTATCCGCCTCTTGTAAACAGGCCTTGCAAATAGGCCTTGAGAATCGCCATGGTAACCGATAAGTTGCTGCCAAATCATGATTTAGCTTGCTCCAGGCCTTCCAGGGAGCCCTCCGAGGCGAAACGTTTATGCACCCCTATCGAACCCACCACTGCTCCCAGCTCACCGTTTCCGACGTCGACTCGGTCGTTCGAATTTCCGGCTGGGTTTTTCGGGTTCGCGACCATGGAAATGTCCTTTTCATCGATTTGCGAGACCATTACGGGGTCACCCAAGTCGTCGTGGACAAAGACAGCAGCGCTTTTTCAATCATCCAATCGGTCAAATTGGAGTCGGTGATCCGGGTCGACGGCAAAGTCTTGGCGCGCAGCGGCGATCGTATCAACCCGAATCTTCCCACCGGTGAAATCGAAGTCCGCGCGGCGTCGATCGAAGTCATGTCGGAGGCGGCCGAGCTTCCTCTCCCAATCGCAGGGAATGCCGAATACCCCGAGGAAATTCGACTCCGCAATCGATTCCTCGATCTGCGGCGCGAAAAGCTTCACGCGAATATCGTCCTTCGCTCCAAAGTCATCGCCAGCCTGCGCCG
>JALOQZ010000175.1 GCA_025459245.1 Pirellula sp. | reverse complement strand
AGCACACCGGTGGTGTTCAATCCACGTCCGATGGCGGGGCGCATTTACAAGCGAGATGGTGACTCCGAAGCGAGTGAAGAACGACCTGTCGAAGTCGATGCGAGCTCGCGTCAGAATGAACCCAAGTCCTGGTGGGCTGTCTCCAACTGGTTTCGTCGCGAGGCCGTAACACCTCAGCGCACCGAAGCAAACATTGGAATCGACCTTGATGAATCTGCAAGTATGCCTAAGGATTCGGTAAAGGAGACCGCAAACACTTCTGTTTCCAATTCAGCATCAACAAGCTCTTCCTCGGAGTTACCTGAAATCGATTGGGACGCTCTAAACTAGCGGCTGCACTTTTCACTTCGACCTATTTACGATTCGGATTTATCGGACCCATTCATGCTCAAAGCCCTCGAATTAGTAGGCTTCAAGAGTTTTGCCGACAAAACACGGTTCGAGTTCCCTGACGGAATCACCGTAGTTGTCGGTCCGAATGGATCTGGAAAGTCTAATGTCGTAGATGCCGTGAAATGGGTTCTGGGTGCGCAAAGCGCTAAAGCGCTCCGCGGCGCCGACATGGCAGATGTCATTTTCAAAGGCTCTGCAGAAGGTGGTCGTAAGCCTGCGAACAGCGCGGAAGTCGTTCTGGTTCTCGATAACTCGACCCGAATTTTCCATCACGACTCCGATGAAGTTCATGTGAGTCGACGCGTCTTTCGCAGTGGCGAAGGTGAATACGCGATCAATGGCGAGCCTTGCCGTTTGAAAGATGTGAAGGATCTATTTCGCGGGACAGGCGTAGGGGTCGATGCCTACAGCTTGATCGAGCAAGGCAAGGTTGATCGACTACTGCAAGCTTCCGCCAAGGATCGTCGCGGCATCTTTGAAGAAGCGGCTGGTATTTCTCGCTTCAAAGCGAAGAAAGTCGAGGCAGAGCGGAGACTTCAACGCGTCGATCAGAACTTGGTGCGTCTCGGGGACATCGTTGATGAAGTTGGAAAAAGGCTCCAAACGCTGAAGAGCCAAGCTACTAAGGCTCAGCGGTATCGCGAGATCACCCATCTTCTAACGACCCAACGATGGAGACTCGGCTGGGTTGAGAGTCGTTTGCTCGATCATCAGCGAAATGCGCTCGAGAATCAGCAAATCGAGGCTCTCGCTTCGAAAGCGGAATGCGATGCAAAGTGGCGAGAGGGGGAGGAGAGTGCTCAACGTGAGAAAGGGATCCTCGAAGCCTTGCAATCCGAGCTCGTCTCTTTCCAGAATGCGTACTTGAACGCTGAGAAAGAGGCGATCGCCGCGGAGAGTGGATACAAGTCTGCCCTCGCACGATCAGAAGAACTTGAAATCGAACGGTCTCTCATTCAAGAACGACTCGTTGCACTTCAGGAGCGAGCGACCTCCTCCGTCGAGGAAACTCAATCGAGGCAACGGGAAATTGAAGCCATTGAGAGGGAGCAATCCGAGGCTTCAGGTATGCTCGCTCATCGAGAATCAGAGCTTGAGCAGTCGCGACGCGAGCTTGATCGATTGAATCAATCTATTGACGAGGAGTCGGTCCTTCAATCCGAAGTCGCCGCGACGATCCAGTCGCTTCGATCCAAGATTGTGAGCTTTCAGTATCACATCGAGCAGTTACAAAGCTCGATTGAATCCTGGCGAACTCAAGAACTACAGACGCAATCCGAGTGGGAGCGCAACGAAGCAGAAGCGGCAGAGCTCGCCGAGAAGATCGAAGGAGCTCGGGAAAGAGCGGTCGCTGCCAAACGACTTCGCAATGCGGCGGAACTGTCGCTTGAGCAAGGTAGAAAGAAGCTGTTCGAGAGCCAAGAACAGCTTGCAGCCATGCAGGGAAAACTGCACGGAGTTCGCGAACGGCTCTCGGTTTTAACGCAACTGGAAGACCAGTTCGCAGGTGATGGACGAGGCGGTCAGCAACTCTTGCGGCTTGCGAGAGCCAATCAGGACTTGGATGCAAGCGGAGCAGATGCTGCTGCAGCCATGATGGTGAATCCGTGGCATTCCGTACGAGGGTTGGTGGCTGATATTCTTTCGAGCGAAATGCATTTGGCTCCCCTGATCGACGTTGCCTTGGGGCACCTAGCCGACGCGATTGTGTTGAGCAACGGGCAAGTGGTCGATTGGATCCATGAAGGAGCACTATCTGTCGATGGACGTGTCACGTTACTGCGTTTGGATAGACTGCCGAATCGACGCACTGGGGAGAAAATTCAGCTAGACGGGCTGCGCGGTGTTATCGGTCGAGCAGATCGACTGACCCAGTTTGCTCCTGAGTACGAGCCATTGATTCGCTCTCTTTTAGGGACGACTTGGTTTGTCGACACATTAGCAACCGCGTTGGATCTGAGTCATTTTCGCGGGGCCGGTCTGCGCTTTGTGACTGCGGAGTGCCAACTGGTCGATTCGGATGGAAGCATCACGATCGGATCGCTGCAAGCAGGGCTAGGACTCATTTCGCGACGTACCGAAATGCAAATGGCTCGCGAAGAGATTTTGCATTTAGAAGCCGAGCTTGCACAAGCCACCAAATCGATGCTCGAACTCCAAGAGAGTCTCGGCAAAGAGGAGCAATCCTTAAAGCAGCTTGAACGAGAAGAACGAGACGCATCGCAAGAGCTATCGAAACTGGAGGTTCTTTCCGAATCAGGCAAAGAACGACTTGCTGCACTTCGACGTCGAATCGATGAAATCCAAGCTCAGATCGCTCAGGCGGATGATCGGATTCAGGATGCGGAGAATCAATCGCAGGATGCCGATGCGAGCTGCCAAGAACACGAACGTACGCGAGACGAAGGTGAGCATCGCCTACAAGCGCTGAAAGAGCAAAGGATCGACTGGCAAACCAAGGTCAAACAGCAAGAGGCAGCCGCAAACGAACAAAAAATCCAGGTCGCGAGACTCGAGCAGCGTCTTGATGGACTGAAGTTAACGTTAGCACAGCTAGAGCTGGATGCTTCCGAACGAGAGAAGAACGTCTCGCAAGCCCGTTTGTCTCTTTCGCAAATCGAACAGCGCATTCTCGACTCGAAGAATCATGCAGCGAGTTGCTTGGAGTCGATGGGGCATCTTCGCTCAACCGCTACAGACCTTGAATCGCAGCGAATCGAACAGCTTGCCAAGATAGACGCTCAGAGCGCGATTGCAGGGCAAGCGACCCGACAGTTTGAGCAAATGCGCCGGCAGCTCGAAAAACTTGACGATCGCTTGCTCCTGATCGAGCAAAATTTGCAACAGATACAGAGCCAATCGGTTCAGCTCCGCGAACATTACGCTTCGGAGTATCAGATTGCGCTGCCGCTGGAGCTGGAGGAAATCCAGTCCAAGCAAGAGGAAGGACTCATCTCCGAGGAGATTGCGCTTCAGCTACATGCGATTGCAAATGCAGGTTCCACCGAAGAATTGCAACAGCTAAAGCAAAAGACCGAGTCCGAGATCAGCTGGTTGCGATCTGAAATCGCTTCAACCGGAAGCGTTAACATGGAAGCGCTCGCAGAACTCGATGCTTTGCAAGCTCGATACGATAGGCTCGCAGGACATCAAAGCGATCTGATCGAGGCGAAAAATGGTTTGACGCGAACCATGACAAAAATCGACGAAGACTCTCGTCACCTTTTCATTGAGACGCTACAGGCCATTCGCAAAAACTTTCAAGAGCTATATCGACGTTCGTTTGGAGGTGGATTCGCAGACATCCTCTTAGAGAACGAAAACGATCCAGACAGCGGTATCGAAATCGTTGCGACACCACCCGGCAAGACAACATTAAGCAATTCTTTGCTGAGTGGCGGTGAGAAGGCTTTGACGGCGGTCGCATTGATCATGGCCTTCTTCCAATATCGTCCCAGCCCCTTCTGTATCCTGGACGAAGTTGACGCTCCATTTGATGAAGCGAACATCGGACGCTTTGTAACGGTCCTTCGCGAATTTCTTTCGACCACGAAGTTTATCGTCGTGACACATAGCAAGAAGACGATGACTGCCGCCAACATGATTTATGGCGTGACCATGCAGGAGAGCGGTGTTTCCAGACAAGTCTCGGTTCGCTTCGAAGAAGTGAACGAAAAGGGCGAAATTCTCACTAAGGATCGCAAGCTCGCCGCTTGATCCCGCGATGCTTCTCAAGCCCAGCCCGACAACTTGACTTGTGATACGATACACGGAAAGGTTGTTGGATACTCTCGAGTCAAGGACACATCTATGCGTAGCGTGCTTTGTTCATGGTTGCTTACGTTTTCCGCTGGAATATTTGCGATTCCCTTTTCCACGGAGCAGGATTTGTTGGCGATCGATTCACCGGCGGTTAAAGCCGACGTCGTTTATGGTCATAAAGATGGCATGGCTCTCACGATGGATGTTTTTGAACCCACGGGCGAGGCCAACGGAGCTGGGTTGATGTTTATGGTGAGCGGTGGCTGGGTTTCCACATGGAGCCCTCCTGATCGCATGCTCCCTCTCATTCAGCCATTGTTGCAACGAGGTTACAAAGTGATTGCTGTCCGACATGGTAGCAGCCCTCGCTATGTCATCCCAGAGATCGTATCCGATGTGCGATTGGCGCACGAATTCGTTCATGATCATGCGAAAGAATGGAATATCGATCCTGAGAAGATCGGCGTTTTTGGATTCAGTGCCGGGGGACATTTATCTTTGGTTCTCGGTACTACTTCGAATGGAGATGCGGATCGCCAGGCAGGGCGGAAGGCTCGCATCGCTGCGGTCGCAGCTGTCTTCCCTCCGACCGACCTTCGCCCCTACATGGCGCTCGACAACCCGCTGCGTGAAAGGTTTCCTGCGCTCAAGTTCTCGCTCGATCAAGGGCCAGACTATTCGCCACTTTTGCAGGTGAGTCCCGATGATGCGCCCACGGTTTTGATACACGGAGATAAAGACGAGTTGGTCCCCATTTGGCATAGCGAGAAAATCTCATCAGCCTTCGACGAGGTTAAAGTCCCAACCGAATTGCTTGTCATCGAAGGTGCAGCCCATGGTTTCGATGCCGAGGGGAACAAACGCATGTTCACAGCCATGGTACAATGGTTTGACAAGCATCTTCTCGGCAAGTAACCGAAGGAAGATAACCGACGGAAAATAGCCGACGGAAAATAGCCGACGGAAAATAGCCGACGGTGGAGAGCCCAAGCTTCACCAACAAGTGATAGGCTACCCGAAATCCATAGAAAACCGGGGCCATCCGGCATTGCCGTGGGTAGGGAACGAGTCCGTCACAGTAAAACGAGACGGCTTTTTGGAAGTTCTCGAAGTTTCGATAAACGCACGTACTTCGTTTGATGGGCATATTCTTACTGTTGATCCGTTCGGCTACAGCATTCGTAGTCCATGCGTACAGAAGGTCACAATGCTGTTCCAAGTTGCATCCCTTAGAAGCTAACGGCTACTCTTGCTTTTCATTTTTATGCCCCCCATTTTTATGCCTTCGTTTCCCACTGCAGGAATTAGAAGACGGATTGGCAAAAAAGATGAGGGGCAAAAAGATAGAAGACATCTTCGAATATCTCAATCTTTGACTCTCGATCTCTTCTTTGCGACTTAGATCCTTCGTGAGAGTAGTTGTAGGTCGTTACGCAAGATCAAGGCATACATTTGCCCTTTGTTGACAGTCCATGGAGAGGTCAGGCAAAAGGGGGGCCTTCTCCTGAGAGAATACCATTACCCACTGAAAAACCGGAGGGACCGAAAACCCCGGCTAGCCCCAGCACGGCTGATGGTTTTCGGATAGGAGCTACGCTCATCGTTTGTTTTCTAAGAGCCCGGCATCTCGAAGAACCAGTTGCAGGGCTCGGTCGCAAACGGGCGACGCTTCTAGTCCCACGTTGGCCGCAGCAAAAACACCTAGCCCCCGTTCGGGGGCTAAAAATACCACGCAATACCACATGGTGTTCGAGCCATTGTGAGTAAGGATCGAGCCATTGGCCCAGTCGCGAGTTCCCGTTCCCCAGCCACCTGCATACTCTGTTTTCAGCTGGCTCTGATGCAATCGCTTCCAATTCTCATTGCCGATCGGCAACGGGAAGTCGGGATCGTTTGGACTCATCAAATGAACGCGCAGGTATTTGCACCAATCCTCCATCGATGCGTGTACGGTACCGGCGGGGCCAAGTACGGCTGGGTTATCTAAATCGATGGGAATCCAGCTTTCGCCATCTTCGCTCCTAATGTGCCCCCAGGTGACCGGGTAATCCTCGCGAGAGACTGGTGAGCCGAAACCTGCCGACTTCATCGAAAGTGGGCGAAAAAGCCTCTCGGAAATGATCTCTTCCCAAGATCGCTTTTCCAGTTGTTCGATAGCATGACCGAGGAGCATATATCCGACGTTGGAATAGTCGAAAGCCCCATGCCTCTTGTCGTCCCATGGAAGGTTTGCGACCCAAGCCGCAATTTCATGACGCGCTTTTACCCGATCGGTTGCTTTACTCCATTTCGACCAAGCAGCATTGGCCGGCAAGCCGCTTGTGTGCTCTAGCAATTCATTCACCGTGATATCGCCCCAAGGTGATTTTTTCAGTTCTGGCAGATCCTCAAAGATGGATTTCAATGAAGAATCCCATCGGAGCTTTCCCTCTTCAACATAGATCGCTACCAATGTAGCCGTCATACTTTTGGTGCACGAACCCAGGTGCATCAAACTGTTTTTTTCTAATCGAGTCGTTTCGCCTTGTTTCGCTACACCGCAGACTTCAAGGGTAAGAGCACCGTCTTTGGTGATTCGACCACAAGCCATACCGGGAAATCCAAAATGACTTCGGATACTCTCTAGCCCGTCGTAGAGCGAATTCTTCGAATTCTCGGAATCGGCTTTGTTGGTTGCCGCAGATGGTATCTCCTGCGAGTAAATACTAGTTAAGCTTGTGAGTGCGAAACTGATAGCGAGTGAGATGAATCTGAGAGAGAACGGTGCGCGAGGCATGAAAACCTTCTTTGTGGCAAATCCACATTGAGCTTTAGATGATCAGCGAGGTTTAGAGGATCAGCATGCAATCCCCATAGGAATAAAATCGATAACGTTCTTCAATCGCCTTACGGTACGCCTCCATGATCAATTCACGACCCGCAAACGTACTTACCAGAACGATCAGACTGCTTTTGGGCAGATGAAAATTGGTTAGTAGGCCATCGACAGCTCGAAAGGTATGGCCGGGTTTGATAAAGATATCGGTGGAGCCACTCCAAGGAACCAGAGCACCATTTCCATGGGCAGCGGATGTCTCTAGCGTTCGGACCGAAGTCGTCCCAATCGCAATGATTCGGCCACCTTCGGCGCGTGCGCTAAGAAGTCGTTTTACGACTGGCTCGGAAATTTGCGCGAATTCGCTGTGCATCTTGTGATCTTCGAGTCGCGTCGCCTGAATTGGGCGAAACGTACCTAAGCCGACGTGGAGAGTTACTGCGACAAGCGCTACACCCGCCGAGCGAACTTTACCGATCAATTCTTGAGTTAAATGCAACCCTGCAGTCGGGGCGGCTACCGACCCAGGAGATCGAGCGTACACCGTTTGGTATCTTTCTCGATCTGCAGATGTCATTTGCCCATCGCGGATATATGGTGGGAGAGGAACTCGCCCACACTCTTCCAGCAATTCCAGCCAAGGTCGAGCAGGTGCGGGAGCAAAGAGAAAGTTTCCTGATTCGGTCCTGGCGACCAAAGTCAATCTTTGATTTTCGCGTCCCTCTGGATCTCGGAGAACGATCGACTCGCCTGGTTGTAGAAAGCCTCGCGTACTAGAAAGAAGTTCTGCGATCCCGTTGTCTTCCCGAAGAAAGAGTCCTTCCCAGCGTCCCCCCGTCTTTTCGCGGTACCCCACCAATCGGGCAGGAATCACTTTGGAGTCGTTTACCACCATCACATCTCCCGCTCGGAGGACGGAGGGGAGATCGCGAATCGATGCATGCTCGATGCGTCCCGAAGCTCGGTCCACCAGCATCATTCTCGAGTCGGTCCGCTGCGCGGGCGGATCCTGAGCGATGAGATCCCGGGGCAAGTCGAAATCGTAAAGGTCTAGTTCATTCGGTTCTTGCACGGTCGAGCAACCTGGATCCCTGTTCAACAATTCCACCAACGGCAAATGCGTTTGCAACTATGTAGCGATGGAATTGTATCTCATCGATCTAGACGGCCGAAGAGGAAATCAACCGTAGTTGCAGCGCGAACTCGGCGGAGTTGAATTCCGGAGTCGATTCGCACCGATCCCTAGCTTCTGAAGTGCGAGCATCCCCAGATAGGCGGGATTCAGGTATAGATAGCGTCTCCAAAGACGTTTGGGTTCGCAAGCGAGACGAAAGAGCCACTCCAGTCCCCATCGCTGCATCCACGTTGGGGCTTGCGGAAGCTTACCGGCGTGAAAAGGAAAGGCGGCACCCACAGCAAAAAGTGGCATGTTCAGTCGATCCGCCATTTCGTAGACCCAGATTTCTTGGCGAGGGCAACCCAACCCCACGAACGTCATCTTAGCACCACTCGCTCGGATTCGTTCAGCAAGCTCGTCTGATTCCGCATCAGTGAGTTGTCGAAATTCAGAAGGCTCGGAGCCTGCGATCTGAAGAGCTGGGAATCGAAGCTTGAGAGATTCTTTCAACGCCGCGAGCGTATCCGCATCGCTTCC
>JALOQZ010000016.1 GCA_025459245.1 Pirellula sp. | reverse complement strand
AGTTTCCCAATGCAGTAATACCCATAACGATAGCTAAGCTTTCCCCCCTTGATTGATGCACACGTGCGATGTTCGAACATCGCGCATCGCATTACCCCACCTGCAAGGTTCGCAGACATGGACCTGTTGGTATGAGAGATCAATGAATAGAAACGAATGTCCTCCCTGGCAGACAATTCCTAACCCAGAGTCGTTAGCCCCGCGCCCGCTTTAACCAATAAGTAACAGGGCATAACCCATCGATTAGGAGAGTATTTGTCTCGGGTTGACGCAGGTGCCCCCCAACCCCGGTCCTTCTCCCCGACGATGGGCAAAGAGATAGACCGCGTGAGCCCCGGCAATCGGAGGGAAGATACGAAAAAGGCCGGTGACTTGCTTTTTTGCAAGACGCCGGCCTATTCGAACAACTCACCGCGATCCGTTTCACAGAGTTTACTCTGCGAGAGTAGGTAAACAGCGATATTGCTGGAACCGGATATCGTGACCGTCAGCGGCTAGTGCGAAGGGCGTCCACCGCGTCCGCGACCGCGACCGTGGGAATGGCTGTTGCGAGCATGGTTTTCCATGTTTGCTGCCACCAGCCCGCCCAGGGCGTCAGCCCAAGATGGTATCTTGCCATGGCTGGCGACCGCCTCGATGGCTTCGCGATCTTCTTCCGCTGTCGATTCTTCATCGCGCCGAGATGACTTCTCACCTTTGGAGTCGCTCTTCCCGCGTCGACGCGAACGTCGCTTGCGAGGCGATCGCTCTTCGCTGGAGACTTCATCGCCATCGATCGGCTCGTCGCGATCCGATCGGACCTCGGGTGCATCGTCATGTTCGAAATCGTCGATCCCTGAACCGAACCCGGCGGGTGTGCGTTCGCGTAGCAACTCCTGGTCTGGTCCCCTTTCGTCTCGGCGAGGCCGGGGCCGTCGACGAGCTGGTTCCGCTGACTCGCGGTCATCTCGATCGGTGGAAGGTCCTCGGCTTCGGGAGCGTTCCGCAGCTGGCTCTTCGCGTCGTTCGGAATCACGTCGACCCCGTGGACGGGACTCGCCATCTCTCGGTGGTGCATCTGGCTCTCGCCGATCACGGCGGGCAGAGTCGCGACCTCGCGAGGGGCTTGAAGGTGCGATCGCTTCCATCGGTTCAGCGGATGGTTCGTTATCGAGAGCGGCTGCGGATTCCGATCGGCCCCGGCGAGGAGGGCGTCGCTCTGAACGGCGTTCTGGGGTTCCGCTGAATTCGTCGGAAGGGGCGTTGCGATCTCGATTCCCGCCACGGGTACGTTCCGGAGCTTCTGCTACTGGAGAAGCATTCTCTGCCGGCTCTGTGCGACGCGCGGACCGCTCTCTATCGGGTTCATTTCGATCGGATCGATCTCGAGCGGCCGGATTTCGATCTGGACGACCTCGGTCCTGCCGTGTTCGTTCGCCTTGGTTGCGCGAGGGGCGCTCTGAGGATGCAGAACTCTTTTCGCTGCTTTCAGATTGTTCGATCTTCGAGCTCTCATCTAAACGAGCGGCGTCGCGACTTCCTGCATCGCGTCGAGGGGAACCCTTTCGAAGACGCTTTGGTTCGCCAAAGGAGACAACGGGCTCCTCGGGTTCGCTCGGTACGTTTCGTTTTTCTAAAGCAACCGGCGGAAGAGGTTCCTGATCGCGGCGAGTAGGGTCGGATACGGGAGCAGCTGGCGAATCTTCCCACAAACTGGGTTTGGACCGCCGAGCAGCTGGTTCTTGGCGAGCGCGAGGTTCTTGGCGAGAGCGGGCTGGGCGGTCCAAATCGCGAGGGGAATCCAGATTTTCCGACTCTGTTGCCGGTGCAGCATCACCCGACTGCATCCCGAAAAACGAAGTTACCGCATCCCATGACGATCGGAGCCGCGAGGTTTCCTTTGATTTGGAGGCTGGCAAGTTGGAAGCCGGGGGAGCTTCGGGGGCCGGAGGAACGGGCGGGAGGGACGCGGAAGAATCCAAACCAACAGGCTTTGCAGCCGCTTCGCCCGTCCCTTTGGCTTTGTCCGATTTTCTGGATTGCGGGGAGAGTGAGGGGGTTCCGAGCAGATTTGCCAAGCTATTCCAATGGTCCGACATAACCAATTTTCATCGAAAAAGAAGTTTAGGTACTGAAGTGTCCCAAACCTGGCGATTCATCAAAGAGACAAACGACCATGCACATGTTGCACAATGGGCACTACAATCGGATCGGGCATCGCGTTCGCGAAAGAGCTACCTGCATCCCTGCGCTCCGAATGACTGGATTGTAGCAGTCGACTCCGCTTTACGGGATAGAGAGTTCCAGGAAGGGATGGGATAAATTCCAGCTTCCTGGCGAAAGATCCGGAAGAAAGTTGACACTCGCTATCGCGGCGCCTTAATCTAAGTAGTGGCGCCCTCCTAATTTCCTCTTCTCAACCTGCCAATCTTCGGCGGAGCAAGTCCATGAGCAAGCTACTTCGTAAGTCACAAAAAAGTGCCAAGCTGCGTCGTCGGTTTGTAGCTTTGGCCATGGGACTCTGTTTCTCGACCCCTGTCGCTTGGAGCGATCTTGCCCTGGCTCAGGGAAATGGACCGACGCGGCTGGAAGTCAAAATGGCTTCCAAGTCTAAAGCCAAGCAAAAAAGAGACGAGTTGAAGGCAGGGGCTGGCTTGGACGCCACGATGCAGTATTACTCTGAGTATCTCATTCCGCTGTTGACCTACGTGGATGTCAATCCTGTCAAGGATGAGGCGACCAACGAATTTATTGGCAAGATCTCCGACGTCAACCTTGCTCGAAAAGAGTTGGTCGAGGATGACCTTGGGCAATTGGCGAGAGCCAGCAAAGAGTTTCGCGCCAATTACAACCGGAGGCTGCTGAGCGAACTATATAAAGTGATTCGCAAAGACTCTGGCTGCAGCCCTACCTCCCGTGTGCTGACCTTTCACATTGCTACCCAACTCTTCAGTGAGCCCGCAGGGAACTCCGCAGCTGTCACTGAACCGCTCGTTTTCGGATTGATTGAACAGGCTCTCGATCCGACTGAACTGGACGCGATTCAGTACATGGCACTCGACACGCTCGAACGTTCTCTCCTGGTGAAGCCAACCGACCCCAAGGATGCTATCTCCGAGGACAAGCGGCTTAAGATGGTCAATAGACTGGTGCCACTGATGACCGTGGTCCAGCCCTATCACCGTCTTCCCGAAGCGCATCAGAAAATGATGGAGCAAGCGGTTTTGACGATGACTGCGTTCGCAATTTCCGGAGACCCTAAAGCAGAATCAGCCAAGATCGCGAATTCGAAAGTCGCTTCTTTTTTCCTTGAAATTATCGAGGACAGCCGCTCATCGGAGTGGCTAAAAGAAATCGGATGCGCTTGCTTCGGCAGGATCGATTTGCCGGCGGGTACGTATACTCCGGAGCAGATCACCAAACTCTCGAACGAGATTGCCAAGTTTGGGCTCAAGTCGGATAAGACTTGGAGAACCAAAGTCGCGAGCTCCGGTCCCATGGGAGCAGGTGGTATGGGATCTGGAGGATCCGGTTACGGATCCGGCGGATATGGCGGCGAAATGGGTGGATATCCTGGAGGCAGCGGCGCTCCTGGTGCTGGTGGTTATGGCAGTGAAGGAGGAGGCGAAGGCGGGGGCGTCTTTGGTGGTTATGGTGGGTCCGCGGCTCCAACGAAGGCACCTGTCCCGGTTGACCTCAAAAATGCACGGCGCATGCTGAATCAACGGCTTGAACGTATCCACATCGCACTGAACGGAGCGCCTGGTGCTGCAACCGCGCAGGCTGCATCGCGACCTGACCGAGGCTTGATCGTCGTCATGCCAGAAGCCGAAAAGTACAAGATTAAGTACGCGATTGAGAAGCTCGAGGAAGTTCAAAAGGTCTTGAACGACAGCGCAAAATTCAACGATCTGACAGGTCTCAACACACAGCTTGCGATGCCGTTGCGAGAGTTACGATTGGCTTACAAAGACTTCTCGGGTGAGCAATCAACGACTGAGGACCCCAATTTCTCGCCGTTTGGGCTCTTCGGAGGGCTGGGAGCGGTTGGTCCCGGAACTGGTGCACCTGGAGCTAACGCACCTGGAGCTGGCGGACCTGGAGCTGGCGGACCTGGACCTGGTGGACCTGGACCTGGTAGACCTGGAGCGGGTGGACCTGGAGCGGGTGGACCTGGAGCTAACGCACCTGGAGCTGGCGGACCTGGACGAGCACCAGCTGGTGCTCCTGGGAACGGTTGATTTTTTGGTTCGATACGCCTTTCGCGGAGACGGTTTTAACTCCACCGTAGGTTCCGAATGCTTGTTCGGGATCTGCGGTGTTTTCGTTTCGCGAGGATTCTGTCGGTAAGAAGAGCCGAGCGAGATTTCGTGATGTCGGGGATTCTGGCAATACGATGAGCTGAGATGAGAGAAATCGCATTCGCTAGCCAGAAGCTGAGCTAGGTTTGCTGTACCGGCATGGACGCCAATCCCAGTTCCCTCGGTCAGACCGATGAGAGGCGTTACATGCGTGCCAAGTCGTTATTGTTATTGCTGATCGCGCTCGGGTGCGGCATCGTTGCCTCCGTCGCGGTGAGTCAAGTCGTTTTAGATCAGAAGGGGGAATCGTCGGTCCAGACTGCCGACATCCTCGTCGTTGCCAAAAACATCTCGGCGGCATCCAAGATCACGCCCGAGTCTGTACGAATCGAAAAATGGCCAGCGGACAAAGTCCCTCAAGGTGCCTTGGTCGATATCAAGCAAATCGAAGGGAAGTTTGCTAAACAGCCGTTGTATGTTAACGAGCCACTGATCGAGATCAAGCTTGCGAATAAAGGGAAAGAGCTTGTTATTCCCGACGGATATCGCGTTTTCGATTTGGTCGTGAACGAACAGAACGGAGGGAGCGGATATATCAGCCCGGGGGACCGAGTCGATGTGTTTGGCTTCTTTGAAAAGGGGATGAAGATCAAGACATCAGGGACAGTGCGAGTGCTTGAAAATCTCGAGGTACTCATGGTTGACGGAGTGGCCTCGATCGATCCCGACGCCCCGACTACATCGCGACGATCGTCCAGCACTTTCCAGTTGTTGGTGAAGGACAAGCAATACGCTGTTCTTGATACCGCGGCCAACCTTGGAAAGTTACGCGTCGCATTGCGTCCACCCGAGCGATCTGAGGAAGCGAAGAGCAAGATGGATGATGGCGAGAGCTTTATGGCTTGGTTGAAGGAGTCCGAGTCAACTCGTCCGAGCGAACCAATCGCAGCCAATCTGCCAAAGGAGACCTTCGAACAACCTGCTGCACCTAAGATTGATCATGAGATGATCATCATCACTCCGGAAGGGGCGAATCGATTCCGATGGAAAGAGGGGGACACCATGCCACGGAAGGTGGAGGAAGGGGCGGATTTGGGTGGGGATGGATTCTCTACTGGTGGAATTCAAAGTGGCACACCTGCAGCGGCCGGGTTTGCTCCCCCACCTGTGAGCGGTAACAAAGAGGTGGCCGAGTCATCGAATAGCAAGGGGGCGGATCGGCCCAATCTGAACTGGGACCCTAACGGCTCGAGTTGGCAATTTGGGGGATTTAAGGCAGCCTACCCACCCTCCAAGTAATCACTTGCTATCCGGATGGTCGATACAGATCTTTGAATCCGTTTAGACGTTAAATGCTGTCTAAACGGTGACGCGACCGCAGGATGTTGGTCGCTGGCAAAGGAATGCCACAAGTGGGATGGAACCGAACCGGAGGCTATCCCGACGCCTTCTTTCACAGGGAAGTGAATTGCAAATGGGACGCGGACCAAACTCTCTACACGGAATTCTGCGAGCGTTCGCCGTCATAGGGATCCTCTGCGTCAGCATACCGCTGTCCGCTGGAGAGGGGGACAAAGCAATTCCGACGGGGCGATTGGCGATTAGTAAGCAGCAAGAATCGCTGCGCATGATCGTTTCCACGTCGCAGTATCTTACATTCCCGCAGCCCATCGTGACGGCCACCATCAACAACCCTACCGTTCTCAACGTCCAAGCGACGCAGAAGAACGAGGTATTGGTCTCCGCATTGGCTACGGGCGTAACGCAGATCGATGCGAAAGGGTTGGATGAAACCGTTTACAACGTTCAAGTCGTTGTGACGGGGGATGCGAGAGAGCTACAGTCCATTTTGGATCAGCATTTCCCTACGGCAACCCTCCAGGTACAGCCGATTCGCGACGCCGTCATCATCTCTGGACAAGTCACAGCGGATGAGCACGTCGAGCAAGTTGTCACCATTGCCGAAGAGTTTTATCAGCGTGTAATCAACAAAATTGAAGTGATCGGTGTTCACACCATCATGTTGCAGACCCAAGTCATGGAAGTTTCGCGAACGAAGCTTCGGCAATTGGGGATCGATTGGAGCATGGGATTCGGGGATGACTTTATCACCACCTCCGCCAGTGGTTTGATCGCACCAGGGGCCACAACGGGTGCCTTGGTCAGCGCTGGAAATGAAACGTTCAAGTTTGGGGTCGTCGATAGTGGGAACCAATTCTTCGGATTGGTCCGAGCCCTGCGGCAGAACAATCTCGCGAAAGTCTTGGCCGATCCGACCGTCGTTGCCATTGATGGACGTCCGGCGAGCTTCAACTCAGGCGGTGAATTCCCGATCATTGTTCCGGCTGGACTGGGGCAAGTGGGGATTGAATTTCGCGAGTTCGGAACGCGGCTTGATTTCGTCGCCAAGGTGCGGGGAGATGGTCGTATTTGGTTAGAGGTTCGTCCGACGATCAGCGAAATCGATCCGGGTAGAAGCGTGACGATCGCAGGGACCAGCGTGCCTGGTATCCGGAGCCGGTTTGTCGATACCGCCGTTGAGCTTCGCGCAGGACAAACGCTGGCTCTGGCTGGTTTGTTGCAAGTGCGAACGGAGGCGGAAAGCAGCGGGATTCTCGGATTGGCTGACCTCCCTTATCTCGGAGCCTTGTTCCGCACCAACCGTGAAGTTCAGAACGAGGTCGAGCTTTTGATCTTGGTCACTCCTAACTTTGCTGCCCCGATGGACTGCCACGAGGTTCCTGTAGGGGGCCCTGGATTCAACAGTGAAAGTCCTTTGGATAAAGAACTCTACATGAAGGGGTACATCGAAGTACCTGCAACATGTGGCCCAGAGGTTTGCCCTCCCACGCCCTCCCAACCCGGAACCGTTCTTTATGGTCAAGCGTCCCAACCAAACGATACAGCGCTAAGCGGAAACCAACGCGCACCCGTTCCAGCGACCAGTGCAGGTTTCGCCAAACCGCTTCCACCTGTCTCTCGCAAGTAACCCGTTAAACTCGATTCCTATTTCATCATGAGCAATGTTTTACGGTTAGCGATTGTCGACCCGAACGACCATACACGAGAGAAGCTCAAATCGATGCTCCTCGGGATGGATATTGTTTGGCTGGATGCGGAGTGTTCGCGGTACGAGTTCTTCGCGGATGTCGTGGAGCAATCCCATCCAGATGCGGCCATGATCTGTTTGGATGGCGGCCCAGACAGAGCCTTGGCTCTAATGGACAAGCTTCGTACGTCGGCTCCAGACTGCTTGATCTTTGCAGTCTCCTCGAGCACCGATGGGCAGATGATTCTCAAATCGATTCGATCTGGGGCTCGTGAATTTTTGCCGTTGCCGATCGATGTCGAAGAGCTTTACTCCGCGTTGGAGCGTGCATTGCAGTCCAAGTACGGAAGTGGCGATAGCAAAGCTCGCGGATGTAAAGTGATCGCGGTTGCGGGGGCAACGGGAGGGGTTGGTTGCACTTCGATCGCGGTCAATATCGGATGTAATTTGGCGAGAAAGCCGGAGAACTCGGTCGCCTTGGTCGACCTCGATTTAGCTCTCGGCGACGCAGACGTCTTCTTGGACTCGATCCCTGACTACAGCCTTGTCGATGTGACCGAGAATGTTTCGCGGCTCGACTTTCAGCTGCTTCGCAAGTCGCTGACAAAGCACTCGTCTGGATTGTATCTGTTGCCCAGGCCCGTGCAGCTGCAAGATCTGGACTTGATCAACCCCGACAGTCTTCGACGCGTATTCGGTTTGCTTCGCGCATCATTCTCGCATGTGGTGATCGACATGTCCAAGTCGTTCTCGCACGTCGATTTGACCGCTTTGGAAATGTCAAACGAAATCGTCTTGATGGTCCAGCTCGATCTGCCTTGTCTTCGAAATATGGTCCGATTGCTGATGAGTTTGCAGCAGATGGAGTCGATTCGGGATAAGATTAAGGTGGTCGTCAACCGTGCAGGTTTGGAGAGTGGCCAGATCAGTTTGAAGAAAGCCAAAGAGACCATTGGCCGAGAGGTTTTCTTTCAGATACCGAACGACTATCGAACGATGGTCGAAATGCGAAATAACGGTCAACCCCTCATCGAGCAGGCTCCCAAGGCGTTGATCACACAGGCAGTGATGCAGCTGACAGAGCTGCTTGACGGCGGGGTCATTACTACGACGGACGAGACGACAAAAGGGAACGTTGATAAGGGGATCGCTAGCAGCTGGAAGAGTTTCTGGCCTGGACGATCTGCAGCCAAAGCAAAGTAAGCGGTATGTCGATTCGTCCGGATCAAATACAAACGCATCTCGATGCCTTAGCCATTCCACCAGGTTCGCTTGGGAGTTGGGGACGTTTGGCGGCTCACTTATGTAGTATTGAACAGTCAGTTGCACCCGAAGTTCGCCCTGCCGAGCTTCTTGTTTTCGCCGCGGATCACGGGTTTGCGATCGAGGGTGTTGCGAGCGCGACCCGCGGTATGAGCACGTTGATGATGGAGCAGATGGCCATCGGAGGTGCTGTCTCGGCGATTGTTGCCGAAGCGTATGGTATCGGCCGACGCGTGGTGGATGTGGGAGTCGCCAGACCAGCTCGCTTCCAACATCCCATGCTTGCTGTCCGATCCATCAAGCTTGGGACCGACAACATTGTCCACGTTCCCGCGATGTCCTTGTCCGAGTTACGGGAGGGCTGGAAGGTGGGTGTCGACGAAGCCCGAATGTCGCAATTGCGAGGTGCGAAAGTGCTTTTGCTTGGGACCGTCGGAGTCGGAGGGCAGCTCATTGCAAGCTGCTTGGCTCGAATTCTGGCCGATGTTCCCATCGATTCCGTCTGGGAAGGCCCGGTGGAGGACTTGTGGGAGGATCGCGATCAAGCCAGAGTGTTGATCGAAAAAGCGACCGACAGGGTTCTTCAGCGCTGTGGATATGAGATCGATGAAGCAGGAATTGCTGAAGTTTGTGGCTTCGAAGTGATTGCGATGGCGGGTGCAATGGCCCAGGCCGCGAAGCAGAGGCAGGTTGTCATTCTAGATGGCGTCGTTGCAACGGCGGCCGCCTTGATCTCCGAGCGAATGTTTCCGGGGAGCGTTCATGCGATGATTGCCGCCGGGAGATCGGGTGGGACTGCCCATGATCTGATGTTACAAAAGTTGGGGTTAACACCCTACTTGGATTGGCAGATTCGATTGGACGATGGAGCAGGAGCGGTGGCTCTTTACCCGCTGGTGCTCGGCGCGGCAGCTTGGTGTCGCAAAGCCATCGCAACGAGCGATTTGATCTTTCCTGAAGGTTGAGAGCAACGAATCGCGTTAACTTTCTTTCGTTGGAGCGAAAGGGGCGCAAATAACCGGTATCGCTAGCGTCCGGTTACCAGCGCTCCAATTCAACGAGCCTTTTTGATGTCAGCGATGGAAACCCAGGGCAGCCGCCTGATGGCTAATTCCCTGGCTTTCGGCCATGCGTATTGAGCTTAAGGATTGGGTTGCACGATGACCTTCATCGCACCCTTTTCGCCCGCGTAAAGGCGATCGAACCATTGAGGGACATCCTCGAGTGCTGCCACGGCGGTGATCAGCGGTTGAACTTGGATGGCTCCTGAGGTTAACAGCTCGATGCACTGAGGTATTTCGCCATTGGAAGCGCACGATCCGAAGACAGACAGTTCGCGAGTCACCACGGTTTGGAGAGGTAGCTCGACGGTTGGAGTTAAGTTTCCGACAAGTGTCACCGAACCGCCGCGTCTGACGACTTGGAAGCAAGTGCTAACGGTTGGCTTTGCCCCGACGACTTCCATGCTTGCATCGGCGCCTCTTCCGCCGGTCCATTCCAAGACGCGTGCAACGGCATCTTCGTTCTTGGGATTGATAGAATGCGTGGCTCCGAGCTTCAATGCCAGCTTCAGTTTCTCATCTTCCAAATCGATCGCGATGATTTTGGCGAAACCGGCGAGTTTCAATGTTTGGATGCAAAGCAAGCCGATCATGCCAGCGCCGACTACCACGACGGAGCCTCCCAAATGCTTGGGCGTCCTGTTGGTGGCATGAACGGCGATCGAGACCGCTTCGATCATGGCTGCATGCTCGAATGGAAGCGAATCGGGAATGGGGTAAGCGATATGTTGAGGGACGGTGACGAATTGAGCAAAGGCGCCTTGGCGGCGGAATTCGTTGCAAGCCACCCCGAGGACTTGTCGGTTTTCGCACAAGTTGATGGAGCCCGCGCGGCAGAAGTGGCACTTGCCGCAGGAGACCGTGGAATCAAACGTGACGCGATCGCCGATGGAAAAGCCTTTGACCGACGCGCCTACTTCGACGACGATCCCAGCTGCTTCGTGTCCCATAACCAAGGGAGGGATTCGGCGTCCCGAGCTTCCGTCGAATCCGTGGATATCGCTTCCACAAATCCCGCATGCTTTGACTTGTACCAAAAGGTCTTCCGGTCCGCATTCTGGTTTAGGAAGGTCGACAACGGCGAGTTTCTTGTACTCTTGCAGCAGTAAGGCTTTCAAAATGCAGGTCCTAGAGAGGTTATGGGGTATGGAAAACGACGAGAAAAAGTCGGTTTGCGAGGTTGGGCGGGCAGAAAATGACCTGGGATCGCGGTACGATGTCGGGTAGTCTCTACCGAAGGCCAGATTGTAACCATTCTAGCGACGCCCCCCAGCTTGTTTCACGATCGATTTTTGTCTCAGGAAAAAACGTTATGTGTTTGAAATTGAAACTCCTTAGCCTCGCACTAATCGGTGTAGGGAGTGTCGCGTCGGCTCAGGAACCTGTTGGCGGGAAGACGCAAGCTCCCGCTCCCATCGTGGTTGGAAATCCACCTGCCGCCAATGCCTCCAAGGCCGACTATAGCTATTTCCTCGGCTTCGATTTCGGCTCTGGACTTGCTAGCCGCAAGATGACCGAGCAGGACATCGATACCAAGGAATTGCTCGCTGGATTGGTCGATGCGTTAGCCAGCAAGAAGCCTCGCTTGAGCGAGAAAGACATGGACAGCGTGGTCGCGACCCTCAATAACTTGATCCAAAAGAAGTTGATGGAAGTAGCCAAAGCGAATTTGGATAAAGCCAACAAATACTTGGAAGCCAACAAGACCAAAGAAGGCGTTCAGACCCTCAAGTCCGGTTTGCAGTACCAAGTGGTTGCGACTGGCAGTGGCAAGCAGCCGACCGTAGCGGACACCGTCATGGTTCACTATGAAGGCAAACTGACAGACGGTACCGTATTCGATTCTTCAATCGCACGCGGTGAGCCTGCAAAGTTTCCAGTCGGCCGCGTTGTTCCCGGTTTCGCAGAAGCACTTCAACGCATGAAAGTGGGAGACAAGTGGATTGTCACGATACCACCGGGACTCGGGTATGGCGAGCAAGGTGGACCTGGCGGATCGATCGGTCCTAATGAAGTTCTGATCTTCCAGTTGGAATTGCTCGACGTACTGAAATAGTTCAAAGGTCCCAGCATGATGCCGCTCGAATGGGAGTCCTTGAGGAAGCGACTAGGCTCGTACCGACAAGACCATCTTTTTCAACACCTCCAGTCGCTTTCGGAAGCCGATCAAAGTCGGTTGCTTCGCGAGATAGAAGCAATCGATTTCGACGAGCTACAGCGAACGATTCAGGGGCAAGGTGAGTCTGTCGATTGGAGAGCTTTGTCCGCCAGGGCCGAATCGCCTCAGGCAATTCGGATCGATCAGGCTGCTTCGGTGCAGCGAGTTGCTTATGAGGCTGGCGAGCGAGCCATACGCGACGGCAAGGTTGCGATGATTCTCGTCGCGGGCGGGCAAGGGACTCGCCTGGGGTTCGATAAGCCAAAGGGAATGTTCCGTATTGGCCCGGTCTCCCATCGCAGCTTGTTTGCCATGCATGCCGACTCGCTTCGCGGCGCTATGAAAAAGTTTGGCGTTTCGATCCCGCTGATGATCATGACCAGTCCCGCAACGGACGCTCAGACGAGGGAGTACTTCGAATCGCACCACTGGTTGGGCCTTTCGAAGGACCAGGTGAAGATATTCCAGCAGGGGACCATGCCCGCAGTCGATCGAGAGACTGGAGCTGTATTGCTGGAATCGCCGGGGAGGATCGCGATGAGTCCCGATGGTCATGGCGGAATCGTAAAAGCTCTTCGATTGAGTGGGATCCTCGACGATTGTCGCGAGCAAGGCATCGAGTATTTTTACTACGCGCAAGTCGACAATCCTTTGGTCGTGGCTTGTGATCCCCTTCTCATTGGCCATCATATTCTCGAAGGCTCGCAAATGACGACGCAAGTTGTTCAAAAGCGATTTGCAACGGAGAAGGTTGGCAATGTCGTTTCCATCGATGGCAAGACTCAAATCATCGAGTACAGCGATCTGCCCGAAGAGGTCGCACAACAAACCAATGAGGATGGTTCCCTCAAGTTATGGGCAGGTAACATCGCTGTTCACGTGATGGATCGCGCCTTCCTCGATGAATGCAGTCGGGATCCGGAATCTCTACCGTTCCACTTGGCATTCAAGGCTGTTCCTTACCTCGATTCTGAGGGGCAATTGGTTCGACCTTCGACCCCCAACGCCATCAAATTAGAAAGATTCGTGTTCGATCTTTTGCCGCGAGCTTCTAAGGCGATTGTTGTGGAAGGGGACGCAAAGGACGTGTTTGCGCCCGTAAAGAATGCTGAGGGGGCTGCGAGCGATACACCCTCGACATCGAAGCGAGCGATCAGCGATCGAGCAAAGAGGTGGTTAGCGGAGGCTGGGGTAGAATGCTCGCAAGATTGTTTGGTAGAAATCCACCCCTTGTGGGCATGGGATGCCGATGATGTAAAATCAAGGTTACAGGGTTCGGGATCGATTCATTCCGATACCTACTTTGCGTAGCGGATCCCCTTATTCGAGATAGAACAAACGAGAGAGTGCAACATGCTGCATGCAGTGATCATGGCTGGCGGTTCCGGGACCCGATTTTGGCCGGCGAGTCGGCAGATCAAACCAAAGCAGCTATTGAAGATGGGCGGAGCGCGTACCATGCTCCAAACGACCTTTGATCGTTTGAATGGACTGGTCTCAAGCGAGCATGTGCTGGTCCTCACCAATCAGCAGCTCACCGATGCGGTGGTAAGCCAGCTGCCCGATCTTCCAATGGAGCATGTGATCGGCGAGCCTTGCAAACGCGACACGGCCCCATGTATTGGCGTTGCCGCATCGTTGGTACAAGCGGCCGATAAGGATGGCATCATGGTTGTGATGCCATCTGATCACGTGATCGAGCCTCGCGCGGAATTCCATCGTGCGATCAAGGCGGGAGTGAAATTGATCGAGCAGGATCCGACCCGTATCGTCACTTTCGGCATTCGTCCCACGTATGCAGCGGAGTCGTTTGGTTACATCCAGCGCGGCGCGGGGATCGATAGCGTCCCGGGTATCGCCGCTTTTTCAGTCGAACGATTCCGTGAAAAGCCGAATCGAGCGACTGCTGAAGAGTACATGGCCGCCGGAACCTTCTATTGGAATAGCGGGATCTTTCTGTGGAAGGCATCGACGATTCTCGAAGCGCTCGAGTCCTTTGAGCCGGAGATATACAGTCGGATCGAGAGCATCGCCAACGGTATCGGTACCAAAGATTTTCAGTCAGTGTTCGCAACGGAGTTCGCAAAGATCCAAGGGAAATCCATCGACTTCGCGGTGATGGAACGGTACCAAAACGTGTGCGTCATCGAGGCTCCATTCTCTTGGGATGACGTTGGAAGCTGGCAAGCGATTGCGAGATTGATTCAGCCTGACGGGCACGGCAACGCAGTCGATGGTCCTTACCTTTCGATCGACTCCTCGAACATGATCATTCGTAGCGAAGCCGATCACTTGGTTGTTACGATTGGTATGAAGGATACCATTGTTGTTCATACCCCAGACGCGACTTTGGTTGCTCCCAAGGAAGAAGAGGAACGCGTCCGAGAAGTGGTGAAGCAACTAACAGAGCTTGGACATCAGCAATATCTGTAAGCGATTCCCGTTCCATCTCGGAGCCCTCCTTTCTCCCAAAGGCTCAGCATCATGCGGTTTTCCCTCCTACTCGCGAGCGTCGTTCCGTTTGTTTATTTGTGGCACGATGCGATGAATCTTCGCGCCGGCGAAGCATCGACCCCCAACGTTGTGGTGATCTTCATCGACGACATGGGATACGGCGATATTGGGCCCTTTGGCGCCAAAGAGGTTCCGACTCCCCATTTGGATCGCATGGCGAACGAAGGTCGGAAATTCACCGACTTTATTGTCCCAACCGCGGTCTGCTCTGCGTCGCGCGTCGCCCTTTTGACAGGATGTATTCACGAGCGAGTCGGAATCCGCGGAGCATTGGGACCTCAAGCAAAAATCGGAATCTCCTCAAGCGAAACAACCCTTGCTGAGATTTGTAAATCAAAAGGTTACGCAACGGCTTGTTTCGGCAAATGGCATCTCGGGCATCATCCTGTGTTTCTTCCCACTCGGCACGGATTCGATGTCTATTACGGCCTCCCCTACAGCAACGATATGTGGCCTTTTCATCCTGAGGATGTCGCTTCGCGAAAGGCAAACCCAGCACGCAAGCCGAATTATCCAGATCTCCCCATGTTCGAGGGGGACAAAATCGTCGATGCAGAGGTTACGGCGGACGATCAGAAGAAGATGACGCGCGAGTACACACAGCGCGCGGTTGAGTTCATCAAGACGAACTCTCAAAAACCATTCTTCCTCTATCTGCCCCACAACATGGTCCACGTTCCTCTCTATAGTTCCGAAGAGTTTGAAGGAAAGGGAGGCGGGCCGTTTGCCGACGCGGTTCGCGAAGTGGATTGGTCGGTAGGCGAGATCCTCAAAACGTTGGACGAACTGCGCCTCAGCGAAAGCACTTTGGTGGTCTTTACCTCTGACAATGGGCCTTGGTTGAGCTATGGTTCCCATGCGGGATCGGCCGGTCCATTGCGTGAAGGCAAGGGAACGTCTTGGGAAGGTGGGATTCGAGTCCCCGCGATCATGCGTTGGCCTGGGAAAATCGCAGCGGGTACGCAGACCGACGAGCTCATGTCCACGATCGATTTGCTCCCCACCGTCGCGAGCTTGATCGGAGCCACTCTTCCAACCCACAAAATCGATGGGAAGGATCAAAGCCAACTCCTTCTGAAACGCGAATCGGGCGAGTCGTCGCAGCCTCACAAATCCGACCGCACCATCCCGATCTACTATGCAGATGGCCAGTTACAAGCCTTGCGCAGCGATCGATGGAAGATGGTCTTTCCTCATACGTACCGATCGTTGGGCGGTAGAACAGGTAAATCCGACGGTACTCCAATCGCCTATAAAAATGAAGTCGTGCAGGAAGTGGAGCTCTACGACTTGGACGCAGACATCGGGGAAACGACCAACGTTATTTCGGCGAATCCCGAGATTGCAAAGTGGCTTCAAGAGGAAGCGGATGCTTGGCGATCGGATCTAGGAGACTCGCTGAAAAAGATCCAGGGCAACGGGGTGCGGCCGGTGGGCAAACTGGAATAATAGTTCGCACATGGTTCCTGCAATAACCCCCAAAGGTTCGCGATGAGTTCACTGACAGCTCGGCACATCTCCAAATCCTACCCGACACCCGCTGAGGATCTGGTAATCCTCGAGGATGTCGATCTCTCCTTGGAGGCCGGACAAAATGCGGCCATCATCGGTCCAAGTGGATCTGGCAAATCGACGCTGCTGCAAATCCTGGGTGTTCTGGATCGGCCCTCGGGAGGGACCTTGATGATTCGAGGCCAAGATCCGTTTTCTTTGACGGAGACGGAGCAGGCCAAGTTTCGGAATGACCATATCGGATTCGTCTTTCAAGACCACCATTTGCTTCCGCAGTGGAATGTTCTCGAAAACACTTTGCTCCCTGGCTTGGCTCAAGGGCGGCCCGATGCGGCTCTTCGCGAACGAGCACACTACTTGTTAGAACGAGTTGGCCTCCAAGATCGACTGCACCATTTGCCTAGCCAGCTTTCGGGTGGAGAGCGAGAGAGAGTCGCCGTGGCGAGAGCGTTGATACGGCGTCCGTTGTTGGTGCTTGCTGATGAGCCGACAGGCAATCTGGATGAAGAGAACGCAGAAAAGGTATCAGAGTTGCTTTTGGCGATGCCTCGCGAAGAAAACGCGATCTTGATTGTGGTGACCCACTCGATGGACTTGGCCCGCAAAATGGAGCGTTGCTTTGAGCTCAAGCGTGGACGGCTTCAACCGAAAACGTTTTAGAGCCTATCTGAAACCATCGTAAGAACTTAGTCTTTGATGATCGCGACTCGCAGATCGCAAACGTTGGTGTGGGTAGGGCCTGTGATCAGCAAGCCACCTGATTGCTCGAAGAACGAGTAAGCATCGCAACGCTCTAAATAAGCCTTCGCGACAAGCCCTTTGTTGCGGGCTCGCGCGATAACTTGTTGGTCTACCCATGCGCCCGCTGCTGGTGTCGGGCCATCTTCCCCGTCCGTGCCTCCGCATACGATCGACACGCTTTTCGCATCCCGCAATCTAGGATGGGGATGCTGCTCAAGCGACGCGAGCAAGGTGAGCGCGAGCTGTTGATTGCGTCCACCTCGACCGCACTGAGATAAAGGTGGTAGGTGAACCGTTGGTTCGCCGCCACTGATCAAGCAATCGGGCTGCCCGGTTTCAGCGGCGAGTTCTAAAGCACGCAGCAGTTTGTCGGCGACGGACTGCACATCCCCTTCGCTTGTTCGATTCGACTCCATCCAATACGCGTACCCTAGCTCCACAGCTTGCGTTCCGGCTGCATCCACGGCTGTCGCGTTATTTCCTAGTACAAATGTCTCGACTGGACAGAGAGCACCGATTTGGGATGAGATTGCTTTCAACGGCAGCGATTCTAAGGACCTGCGAATCGAAGGAGGCAGCTCGTTTCTGGGATCAAATCGCTGCACGATTTGGAGAGCAAGGGCAGGATTGGGAGGTGGTTCTAAAATTGTGGGGCCGGAGCCGATCAAATGGAGCGGGTCGCCGAGGACATCGGAAAGAATGAGTGAAACAACACGATGCGCCCGAGAGCAAGCTCGCGCGAGCCCTCCTCCTTTGATTTGACTGAGAGCCCGACGGACTTCATTGAGCTCCTCGATGTTTGCTCCGCTTCGGCTAAGGTGCCGCGTGAGAGCAATTTTGTCTTCAAGCAGCAATCCGGGTACAGGACAAGGCATGAGAGCGCTCGCGCCGCCGGAGAGCAAACAGAGAACCAAGGTTTTAGCGTCGGCTCCTCGCGCGAGGGTGAGCATCTTCTCACAACCGAGCATACCTTCGCGAGTGGGTTCGTTCAGACCGGCAGGTCTTGCGGCGTGCAATGTGATTCGCCGCGAAGCCTTAGCCTCTTCGGAATCGTCAAAGCTGCACTCGGGAGCATGCAGCCAGCCCTCAAGCTTCTGACGGGGTGGATTGGGAGACCGCCAAAGGTCTTCCAATCCAGCTGCCATGGAGGCGGCTGCCTTGCCTCCGCCCAGCACGAGAATGCGTTCGATTCCTCGTAGTGAATACCGACCGATGTCCTCGATAATCAGCTGATCGCGGTCGAAGCGGATGTTCTGTTTTATGAGCCGATCGCCGCGAACCGACTCGACTCCCGCTTTCCAAATGGTGACAGCGTCCGAAGTTCGCAATCTAATTCTTGCTAAATCCTAGAGGTGACGAGACTTCTTTCGCCAAAGGATTCTTGATGTATTGACGGAAGCAATCTTTGCATAGGTCGAATTGCTTTCGTTGATAGATCTCATCGCTGAAGACGGAGCTGCAGATGTCGTCAGCCGAATCCAGCATGTCCTGAAGTTCATCCAGATGATCGGGGTCATCGACGAGCTCGTGCTCATCGCCATCCACTCCGGCTTCGATCTCGATGGTAACCGTGTAGCGCAAATCGCATTGAGGATCGATATCTCGTTTGCAACGATCACAGCAGTATCGAATCACGATCTAACTCCTTTGAACTTGGGAGAGAAGAGGGGGCGGGAGTGAGGTTAATCCTACACCCTAATTCCTGTCACTCGCAACTATTTTGGTGAAAAGAAGAGAGTGCGTTCTGCCGCATCGCTTGTCATCGACCTGCTTCGATGGTCAAGCCGGAATCCACTGCTCGGGACGCACATTGCAAGTAACTATCTCGACTTGCCCGCTTCGTTCGCCGGGAAGAATCGCCAACATCGCTGTATCCGGATTGTTCTCACAATAAGCGATCGCTCGATCGATACCCATCACATAGAGACCCGTTGCTAGCGCATCCGCCCATCCAGCTTCGGGATGCAATACGGTTACGCTGAGCATCCCTTCGGCGGGCCAACCAGTTCTCGGATCGATGATGTGTCCGAATCTCTTTCCCTTGAAGTAAAAGAACTGGTTAGCGGGGCCACTCGTTCCTAACGATTGATCTAGTAGTCTCAATGACCCTAACAGACGTTCTGATTGTTCGGGATGTCGAACGGCGATGCTCCACCCACCCTTGGCTTCACCTATGTCTTGATGACCGCGACTGCGAATGCTGCTCTTGCCGCCGTGGAATGCGTACTGCTCGATCCCTTTTTCTTCCAACCAATCGGCAGCCATATCGATAGCCAGCCCCTTTCCGATTCCACCGGGATTGATCTCGATCGGAGCCGTAAATCGAACGGAAGGAGAGGTCGCGTCTAGCTGGATATGCTGTGAACCGACTTCTCGCATGGCCTGTTCAATTTCTGCCGCTCCAGGCATGATGCCTTGCCTGCGAAAGAATCCCCAAGCCTTGGAGAGTTTGGTCGCTGTGAGATCAAATGCTCCCTCCGTGCGTCGATGCACTTCCAAGCCCAATGCGATGAGAGCTTTGGTGGACTCGGAAACGGGAACTTCGAACTGGATCGCTCGCTCGTTGATCAAGCTCAATTCACTGGATGGTTTGTAGAGACTCCATTGCTCTTCCAAGTAAGAGATTGTCTCAAGTGCTTGAACGGCTAACTCCGGCCCGTTGGTTGGCCGACCAGGATGCAAGAGCACCTCAAATCGACACGCCATCGCGTCGCGACCAACTTCGAGCAAGTAATCAGAGGAGAGAGGAGACAATTGGTTCCATCCATCCCATACCGCACAACCCATTTCATCGCAGTGATCATGGGAGGGTGAAGTGATATCGGGACTAGGTTTGAAGGGTTACGATTGGAGGTTGGCTAAATGGCTCGTTCTGACGCAATCTTCTTAGCTGCCCGCAAGCGGCTTGGATGTCGTTCCCCTTGCGCTGCCGGAACATCACATTGATTCCACCATCGACAAGCGTTCGGCGGAATTGGTAGATGGCATCGGGGGAAGGCGTTTCGTAGGGCAAGCCAGGGACGGGGTTGTAAGGGATCACATTCAGCATCGCTGTCCGGCCCCGCAGTAGTTGCACCAACTCTCGAGCGCAAGCCTCGGAATCGTTGAGGTCTTTGAGCAGAACATACTCAAACGTGAGCCTTCGTCCGGTTGCCTCAAAGTACCGGTCTGCAGCGGCAAGGATCGGTTCGATGCCAATTTTCTTGTTGACCGGCACCAATTGATTTCGAAGGGTGTCATTGGGGGCATGCAGACTGATTGCCAAATGGTATGGCGAACGATCTTCGGCAAGTTTATCGATCGAAGCGGGGATACCGACCGTGCTGATCGTGATACGACGAGGGCTGATCCCAAGCCCGATGTCGGAATCCTTGGCGACGGAGAGGGCGTCGAGGACTCGCGGCAAATTCGCCAAGGGTTCCCCCATGCCCATCATGACGATATGGCTCAGTCTCTCGTCTGCTGGCAAAAGGCGTTGCAGTTTGAGCATCTGCTCGAGGATCTCGGCTCGGGTGAGGTTTCGGTCGACACCATCCAGGCCGCTTGCACAAAAAACACATCCCATCGCACAGCCCACTTGGCTGCTCACGCAAATCGAGCGTCTCGGCCCATCCCGGAGCAATACGCATTCGATGCGTCCACCGTCATGCAGCTGGAGCAGAAGTTTTTGGGTGCCGTCTTCGGAGTCTTGCGTGTCCACCGTCGTGGAGCGAAAGAAATCGAAGGCCCCTTCTAGTTCTGCCCGCAATGCCTTGGGCAAATCGGTCATGTCTGCAAACGAAGCGGCGCGGCGGTGGTAAACCCAGCTTAAAATCTGTTTGGCTCGGTACTTGGGGTGCCCCTTGCCGACGACCCAAATGGTGAGCGAATCCAGGGATTGCTCGAGAATCGAAGGCTTTTCGGAGGGGATGCTGGAGGACGTTGGGGATTCGATGGTCATGCCGTCTGGCCGAGAGAATTTAGTTCGGATGCGTTAGTTGGAATATTGTAGTCCCGCGGAAGCGGAACGGCTAACGCAAAGCTTTCGAGTGGCCCTACCTATTCAAAATTGCAGGAAAGCAAACCAAATGCTGGTTTTGTGGAATTCCCCTCTTCGGTAAAATCCATAGGCACTGCGGGGCCAGACTCGATGGGGGGAGCAAACGCTTCGTCATCCATAGGAGGGGCATCTGCGGAAATTCTCTATCCCACAACTCTATTCGGAGTATCCCAACGAGTGGCTACGAATCTAGGTTCGACTCAATATACAGCGGCGATCGCGGGCGAAATCACCCCAGAGATGGAGCACTGCGCCAAGCGTGAAAACTTGCCCGCAGAAACCATCCGGGCGGAAGTTGCGGCAGGACGCATGGTTATCCCTGCGAACAAAGTCCACTTGGCCGGCCGATTGGAGCCGATGTGCATCGGTATCGCCGCAAAGTGCAAAATCAATGCGAACATCGGTAACTCTGCAGTCACCAGCAATGTCGCAGAAGAACTGGAAAAGTTGCATGTCTCCGTCCACTACGGCGCCGACACGGTGATGGACCTCTCCACCGGAAAGGACATCGACAATATTCGAAAGGAAATCATCGGAGCGTCGCCAGTACCGATCGGTACGGTTCCCATTTACCAGATGCTGGAAGAGCTCGGTGGAAACATCGAGGACATGAGAGCCCAGCATTTTCTCGACATGGTGGAACATCAAGCGAAGCAAGGGGTCGATTACATGACGATCCACTGCGGCGTTCTCCTGGAGCATCTCCACCTGACCGTCGAGCGGGTCACCGGTATCGTGAGCCGAGGCGGATCGCTGATTGCCAAATGGATGATGGCCCACCGCAAACAGAATCCTTTGTATGAAGCGTTCGACGATCTGTGCGACATCATGCGTCAATACGATGTGACCTGGAGTTTGGGTGACGGTCTCCGTCCAGGATCCATCGCTGACGCCAGCGATGCCGCTCAATTTGCGGAACTCGACGTTCTCGGCAAACTTTGCAAACGAGGCTGGGAACGTGGCACGCAGGTCATGGTGGAGGGCCCTGGGCATATCCCGATGGACCAAATCGACATGAACATTAAAAAGCAAATCGAGGTTTGTCACGGCGCACCGTTCTATGTGCTCGGGCCATTGGTCACCGATGTTGCTCCCGGGTACGACCATATCACAAGCGCTATCGGCGCCGCGATGGCTGGCTGGAGCGGGGCCGCCATGCTTTGCTATGTCACCCCCAAAGAACATTTGGGGCTTCCGAATCGCGAGGACGTGAAGCAGGGTGTAATCGCCTACAAGATCGCTGCCCATGCTGCGGACGTCGCGCGACGACGCCCTGGCGCACAAGATCGAGATGATGCGCTTTCTCGCGCCCGGTTTGGATTCGACTGGAACGAACAATTCCGCCTTTCGCTCGATCCCGAAACCGCGCGTTCCTATCACGACGAGACCTTGCCCCAAGATACGTTCAAAAGTGCACACTTCTGCAGTATGTGCGGACCGAAGTATTGCTCGATGCGTATCACCGAGGACATTCGCAAGATGGCGGCCGAAGCTGCCGAATCAGGTGAGTCGGAACTGGTCCAGCTCAAGTAACCGCGACAAAGTCGAAAGCGGGAGCAAGTCTCCCGCTTTTTTTACGCCTGTATCTTTTCAAAAGGCTCCACAATCATGAAATCCTATTTCTCGAATATCGTGTTCGCTTTGCTCGCAGCGCTAGCGGTTGCGTCCTGGAATGCCAGCCATGTTCTGGCGCAAAACAATCTCCTTGCTTCCGCTGATGTTGTACCAAAGACATTGCGGGTGAAGGAATTGGATCGAGAGTACCTTTTAGCCCTGCCCAAAAACGCTCCGAAAACTGCTGAATCAACGAAGGTAGAGGAGCCGGTTTCTTCGGAATCCAAGCGTGCCACTTCGGGGCAACCCGTTGTTTTTGTCTGGCACGGACATGGCGGCGCCATGAGGCACTCGGCTCGCACCTTTCGAATTCATGAGCTTTGGCCGGAAGCGATTGTGGTGTACACGCAAGGGCTCCCGACGCCAGGGATGACCGACCCGGAAGGGAAGAAGAACGGTTGGCAGCGATTCGATGGCGACCAAGATAATCGGGACCTTCTCTTTTTCGATGCCCTGCTTGAAGAGTTGGCAAAATCGTACAAGGTGGATCGCAAGCGCGTATATTCGATGGGGCACTCCAATGGCGCTGCTTTTACCTACTTGATCGCGATGTCCAGGCCTGGAGCGCTGGCCGCGATCGCTCCTTCTGCAGCACCGGCGAGAGGGATTCGCGCCGGATTTCTCGCCGGCGATCCACTGGCCAAGATCCCACCCTTGCCAGTCATGCACATCGTCGGAAAGGATGACAAGATCGTACCGAGGGCTTGGCAAATCCCCACGATTGAAGCATTCAAGAAAAAGAATGGCTGCTCCACCGAAGCAAAGCCATGGGAACCGGGTTGCGTTATCTACGAATCGAAATCGGGTGCTCCTGTGATCGTCATGGAACATGAGGGTGGTCATACCTATCCGCAGGTCGCCAACGAAAAGATTGTTAAATTCTTTAAGGGGCGACCTTGATGGCATGCTCGGCTGGTGCTGGGGATGGACTTGGATCTGCGAAGACCTCGACAGCGATCCGGTTGATGTTATCGTGTCGTAACGAAAAGAATTGGCCACTTACCATCTGAAAACTATCTCTAACTTTCATGCTACACCTACAAAGCGAGTCCCAAGCGCGTTGGCTTCAGCAAGTCGATTCTCATCTGGATGAGATATTGATCGATCACGCCCATTGCGAGCACAAAGCGGCTGCTACGGCGATGAATCTGCTGGGTGCCTACATCGAAAAGGAAGAGCTGACGCAGGAGATGACCCGCATCGTCGAGGAAGAGCTGGAGCACTTTCATATGGTGTTGGCTCTGCTTCGAAAACGCAACATCCCCTTTCGCCGACAACGTCCAGGAAACTATGGGAAATCGTTAAACGAGTTGGTCCGTTCCCAAGAGCCTCATCGCGCTGTGGACCGATTGCTGATCGCGGGGTTGATCGAAGCTCGTTCGTGCGAACGTTTCGATTTGTTGCGACAGCACGTGCAAGACAAAGAGTTGGCTGAGTTTTATGGTTCACTTTTCGAATCGGAGGCTCGCCACCACACCACATATGTCCGGCTTGCAAAGCTCTTCGATTCCGATCAAGCCGTACGAAGTCGTCTGGCTCAACTCTCTGCAGAAGAAACAAAAATCATCGCGATCGGCAACCCGCTACCGCGAATGCACAGCTAGCGACTATCCGAAAATCATCGGCAACCGCGGCTGACGCCTGAGCGGCCAATGGTTTCTCGTAGGCTCTTTGTCCGTCCAAGACGACGCGGTCGACCAACGGCGAAATTGCCGATCTCTATAAGTCACGAATCCTTAGCGACGCAGCTCTGCAACCCGCTCGGCCGCCTTACTCGCCAGTTCATGCGACCCATGGTTCTGGACAACAAACTCATAGAACTTGACGGCATTGTCGATCGCTTTTTGCTTTCGCTCGCCGGACAAGTCTGCAATTAACACTTCGCTGCACCTACCTGCTTCGAATGCTGAACGAGCTTGCCAGTTTTTAATGTCGTCCGGAGCTTGCGTCGCACCGTAGCCATACATGACTTTTTGAAACTCCGCGATCGCTTTTGCGAAGTCCCTCTCTGCAAACAACACTTCGCCAATCATGAACCTGGATCGCGCACCCAGTTCGTTTCGGTTGCTCTCAGCGACATCGTTGTACGCTGCAATAGCATCGGCAGGTCGTTTGAGGTTTTGCCGTGCGAAGGCTAGTTCGTATTGAGCGATGGGGCGGTATGGGGATTCGGGGTACTTGGCGACCAATTCGCTCGTCCAAGCTTCCGCTTCTTTCCATCGCTTCAGCTCCCTTGCGGATTGTCCACCGTGCAGCAAAGTGAGAGCCTCGATTTGATCTCCGACAGCGGCTCCGGTGGAAGATGCTTTTTGAATGGCATCTCGAAGCGATTCATACTCCTTGAACGACTCCGCAAATTTCGATTGCTTCAACAAGCTTTCAGCGACCATAAAGCGAGCATCGATCGATAACTCGCCCTTAGGAAACTCTTTGACTTGTTGCCTAAACTTGGCCGCCGCTGTGGGAAAATCTCCTTGTTGGAAAAACGCCCATCCCATCTTGTAGAGCGATTTCTCTTGCAACTCGGTGTCCAAGGACTTGCTCGCTGCAACTTGATAGGCTTTGATAGCCCGGTCGAACTTGGAGCTATCGTATTCGGCTTGTCCAACGTGGAAATAAGCTTCAGCTGCCAACGGGCTCTCGGGGAAATTCTCAACAAGCCGTTCAAACTGTTTGATCGCGCTGGCGGTATCCCCCTTTGTCTTGTGTGCCCAAGCCAGCTCGTACTGTGCTTTGTCTGCTAAAGGGAAGTCAATCTTTTTCTCTTCCAAGAACGAGAAGAGCTTGGAGATTTTCTCAATCGCTTCGTCTGGTTTTTTGTTTGCAACCGAGCAGAGCGATTGTTCATACATAACCTTCGCGGAGACATCGTCCGACACGGTTACAGTAGCAAGCTTGTTCAGGATCGCTAAGGCATCGGCTGATCGATCGAGCTGGCGCAGGCAGATGGCGGCAGCAATCTTCGACTCTGCACCTAAACTGTCCGTTCGATCGGACTGTGCTAGCGGGGCGATCAAATCGAGCGCAGGTTGATACGATTCTTGTTGAATCAGAACAAAAGCCTTGCCGTAGAGGGCGTAGTCTTTCAGTCCTGTTTCTTTCGCGGATTGAAGGGCCGCATCGTAGGCTCGAATGGCGCGAGGCAAATCTCCCATGCCCGCCGCGATCTGACCTATTCGGAACTCCGCCTGCCCGCGCAATCTCGATTGAGGTGTTCGTTTGATCAATCCTTCGAGCGATTCGATGGCCTTTGCTTCTTCTTTGCTTTGAATCAACGCCTCCGCCAGGGCGACCGAAACTTCATCCGACTGCGGCCAATCCGGTGAAGCAGCGAGGGCATCCTGTAGTGATTTGATCGACTCGGCGAGCTTTCCGGTCTTCAGCAGACTGCCTCCGCGCAAGAACAATGCTTCGGCCTTTGCGGCGGATTCGATATTTTGTTCAAGCAATCGATTGGCCGTTGCTATCGTTTTGTCCCACTGTCCTGACAAATAGTAGGCGACAGCCAGCCGGCCTTCCCAAGTCGACTTGAGAGGGTCGTTTGGTTGAGCTGCAATCAACTGTTCGAATGCGTTGATTGCCGACTCGTGCTGTCCGAGCTGGAGCGTCGATTCGGCTCGGATGTAGGCAACATCGGGGGCGAGTGGATCGCCTGCATATCGCTTGGCAAAAGCCTCGCTCCAACGCTGTGCGTCGGCCAGCTCTCCCAATTGCAAACCACAAAAAGCAGCGTTGTACACGGCTCGCGGTGCAAGGGGATCCTCAGGAAAGTCGGTCGCAATCTGCTCGTATAGCTTCTTCGCCTCGCTGCGAGTTGCTGGTTTGCTGTTCAGACTATCGGCTAAATCCATCGTCAGCAGAGGGGCGGATGGGGTTTTGGCCCCCCAGCTCAGCGCGTCCTTCGCGATCGCTGCAATAGCCTCCTCTTTCCCCTGCAGCATCTTTATCTGACAGATCCAATGGGCTGCCTCCGCAGCTCGGTCGTCGCGAAGCGGTAGCAACTGCTCAAATGCGAGTATTGCTTCGTCGTACTTCTTCTCCCGCATCAAGGATTGGCCAGCTGCCAAGGAAGAGTTCTTCGCGTACTGAGAGTCGGGAAACTCCTCGGATAAGCGCTGATAAGCTTTCGCTGACTCTTGAAATCGCCCATCCTTGGCCATCGCAAAGCCGTAACGGTACAGAACGTAATCTGCGTTCTTGAGAGTCGCGAACGATTTGGATCGGATCAGCTCTTCAAAGAGTTGAGATGACTTCTTTGCATCTCCTTGTATCAACGCTAGATCAGCAGTACGCAATCGAACTTCGCTCGCCAGCGAATGGTCTGCGTAACGTTGAAGAAACGATTCGTAGGTTTCGATCGCCAACTGCGCTTGCTTCAACTCTTCATAGGTCAATCCAAGGCCGAAGATGGCATCGGGACGAACGGTGGAATTCTCAAGTCGTTTGTTCTGAATCAATTGGCGGTAGAGACTAACCGCTTCTTCCGAACGGCCGAGCCTGGCTTCAGACTCCGCTGCATAGTAAAGGGCCTTGTCCAAGAAGCTACCATCCGGATACTTCGAAACGACCGAGGCTAGTACTTTGGCTGCTTCGCGGAGCGGCGAGTCCGTGGCGGTCGATTTTCCGGTCGGAGCACTCGACAAGAAGTGGCTTTGGTACAAACTCCAACCGAGGTTTACCAGGGCTTCCTCGCGCTGTTTGAGTTCTGGATCCTGCAGCGCCAGTTTGAATTCTCGAACGGCTCCCAAGAAATCGGGCGCGTCCTGCTGGAGGTAGCAGACACCAAGGAAATGATGCGCGCTCGAAACCGACGCATCCTTTGGAAACTCCTGAATCAGTTTCTTCCAATTTTCAATGGCGAGCGGATATGCTCCGTTGTTTTGAGCGTTTGCCGCATCGGCGAACAGTTCGCGGGCACGCTCGGCATCCCTCTCCTTTTCCGAGAGTTTGTTGAGGGCGGATGCTGGTTGCCGCGTCGTCGGTGGCTGGGATGCCGGCGGCTTTTGTTGTGCGAAGGCCGTGTTCCCAATCCAGGGGAAGGCTAACGAGGAGATTAGCAACAGCCGGAGCCGCTTTCGCCAAACCCTTCGCGAACGGTCAGCGACGCGAGCTTGCAAGCATGGAAGGTGACGGACGGTTCGCAATAAGGAAGACTTCTGGGCCATAACGGTTCCGACGGTCTTATGGATCGAGACTAGGGTTACAACTAGGGAAATCGGCGTTGGCCAAACCCAAGCCGTAGTTTACCGTAGTAGGATGCGGGCGGAAAGTTTGCTGAGGTATGGCAGTATTTCCGTAAACGATAGACTCGTCTGCAACCGGTCGAGTCGGTCTCCTTGGAACCTTTTCCCTTGTCGGTACAGATTAACAGCCTGTCCACCCGCACCGGTGTTTGTGTTTTGAACTGCCCGCCTACGTGACTTCTCCTCCTTCGCTTTTGCTATCAATCTTTCATGCGCATTCTCATTACTGGCGGCAGCGGTTTTATCGGTTCTCATCTCACCGATTTCTTGCTCGCGCAAAACCACACCGTGGTTATCGTCGATGATTTTAGCACTGGAAATCGTAACAATTTGAATCACCTGCGGGATGACGCGCGTCTCCAAGTGATCGACGCGGATTTGGGAAACCCAGATTTGATTCACAAGGTCTGCGAGGGAGTGGACCAGGTCTATCATTTGGCAGCTGCAGTCGGGGTCGCCTTGATCGCTAAGCAGCCGATCCAAACCATCCATCGAAACATTTACCCCACGCAGTTGCTCTTGGACGAGCTGCGACGCATTCACTTGGCCGGCAAGCCTGTGCCGCTCTATTTGGCGAGTACTAGCGAGGTCTATGGCAAGAATCCAAAGTCGATTTGGAATGAGAACGACGATTTGGTCTTTGGTGCGACGACCAAACCGCGTTGGAGTTATGGTGCCAGCAAAGCGATCGACGAATTTCTTGCCTTGGCATGTGTGCGCGAATGCGGGATGAAAATCATCATCGGTCGGTTCTTCAATGTCGTGGGACCTCGCCAAACCGGTGCTTATGGGATGGTGCTTCCTCGATTCGTCTCCGCCGCGATGCAGAATAAGCCGATCATTGTGCATGACGATGGTCAGCAGGAGCGATGCTTTGCTCACGTCCGAGATGTCGTTGAAGGTTTCACGACCCTGATGAACACGGATTCCGCTTTTGGGCGCATCTATAACATCGGGGCTGATAACCCGATTTCGATCTTGGACCTCGCGGAGCGCGTTCGCAGCATTGTGAATCCATCGGCGACCATCGAATTCCAATCCTATGCCAAGGCCTACGACGAGGACTTTGAAGATATCCGGCGACGCGTCCCCGACTTAACCCGCATCCGCGAAGCAATCGGTTATTCACCGAAACACACCATCGACGACATCATTCGTGATGTTTGGTCATCGATGTAACTTACTCATTGACCTCGGCGACAGAATCGCTTGTTTCCGGGGCTGTCGTATGTTCTAGCGCAGGCCGGATAGCTTGAGCAGGATCGACTCGAACGATTTGCCCGTCGAACATTTCAACAAACTGCTGCACCAGAGGATTGTTCATCGC
>JALOQZ010000422.1 GCA_025459245.1 Pirellula sp. | reverse complement strand
TGCTCGTCAACGCGGACTAGAGCAAGCCAAACGCGAAATGCAAATGGTGGTCGATCTCGGTGGAAAGCGTATTGCAGCCCCGCCCGCGGGTGCCTCCAACGCAGACTCTCCGATGATCAATCTCGATGATGCAGGGGTTCGGTACAGAGAGTTGTTAAAGGTCGGTGCGCAAGTCGGTTGCGTTCCTCAAATTGAAGTTTGGGGATTCTCGAAAAATCTATCCAAGCTATCGCAAGTGCTTTACGTTGCCGCCGCTGCTCAACACCCCGACGCATGCATACTGCCTGATATCTATCACTTGTACAAAGGTGGCTCGGAATTCGAAGATATCAAATTCCTGGCGGGAAACAAAATTCAGATTATCCGGATATTCCGAGAGACAAAATCAACGACTCCGATCGCGTCTATCCCGGAGACGGCATTGCACCCGTCACCGAAGTTTTAAAGCAAGTTATGGCCAGCGGTTTCAACGGTGTCGTGTCACTGGAGCTTTTCAATCGCAAGTATTGGGAGCAAGATCCCAATGTTGTGGCGGCCGAAGGGTTGCGAAAAATGAAAGCCGTCATTCCAACTTAGAAAGCTGCTATGCACCGATTTAGATTTTCGCGAACCAAATCAATCCTTTGCGGGCTGCTAATCACTTCTCTTGCTCAGGCGCAACAACCGGTTCAAGAGTTTGAGACACCTAAACAGCTCACACCACCCGCCATCGGCTTGGAAACATTGCCCGAATGGATCACGCAATTCTCTGCCGACCGAGAAACCATTCGAAAACGTTTTCGAGTCCCAACCGATCCTTATCTCCACAGCTTTACCGAAAATTTGCTGGCGAGCTGGCGCTCGAAACTAGATGGTGTGGATTTCAAGTCGCTTCAATACGACGACCAGATCGATTGGTTGCTTCTCTCGCGAGAAGTGGATCATTTGACCTATTGGCACAATCGAAACAAACTTCGAGACGCCGAGGCACTAAATCTTATCCCTTATGCTAGTTTGTTAGGACGATTTTCTGCATCGAAAGAACACGGCATCAAGCTAGAGGCCGAAGAAGCTGCCGAGCTTCTTGACCAAATTGCCAGAACAGCAAAAGATGCCACCAGCGAACTCAACAAGTCCGCGAAACCTGAGTCAAACACTCAAGATCAGGCTAAGCAAGCGATCTCGGCCATTCGAGCTGCAGAATTAGTGGACCAATTTGCGAGATACGCCCGCGATACCCATAACTTTTATGATGGCTACGACCCCAAGTATATGTGGTGGGCGGGCAAGCCGTTTACCGCAGCCATGGAAGCAGTCAAAGACCATGGGCGAACCGTGCGAGAGAAATTGGCCGGCATTAGCCAAGACGACAAGGATAAGATCGTCGGCTTGCCTATTGGCGACGAAGCACTGGTTGAATCGCTGGCTCACGCTTGGATTCCTTATACGGTCGATGAGTTGATCAAGATTGGTGAACGCGAACTCGAATGGTGCGAACAAGAGTTCAAAAAAGCGGCTGATGAACTCGGATGCGAAGGAGATGCACGCAAGGCTTTGAATCTCGTAAAGTCTCGCTATGTCGATCCGGGTGAGCAACCCGATATGATTCGCGATCTGGCTTGGGAGGCTATTCAATTCGTTGAGGCAAACGATCTATTAACCGTTCCTAACATGGCCAAACATGGTTGGCGACTCGAAATGATGAGCCCCGAGGCTCAGCGAGTGAATCCCTATTTCTTGGGTGGCGACAATATCATCGTGTCCTTTCCGACCAACACGATGACCCACGAAGAAAAACTAATGAGTCTCCGTAGCAACAACATCCATTTTTGCCGCGCCACGGTTCACCATGAATTGATTCCTGGTCACCACATGCAGTTCTACAGCCTGGCGCGATATCGCCCTTATCGAGCACTCTTCGAATCTCCTTTTTGGATGGAGGGGTGGGCTCTGTATTGGGAGATGCTTCTTTGGGACAAGCACTTTGGCAAGACTCCGGAAGATCGCGTCGGCATGCTATTTTGGAGACGGCATCGCGCGGCCCGCATCATCTTCTCCTTAAACTATCAATCCGGAAAATGGACTGCCGAGGAATGCGTAAAGTACCTCACCGAACGCGTCGGGCATGAGCCCAGCGCTGCCGCAGCCGAAGTTCGCCGCTCGGTCATGGGGAACTACGGCCCGCTGTATCAAGCTGCCTATATGCTCGGCGGGCTCCAATTACGATCGCTCGAACGCGAGCTCGTCCACACAGGAAAAATGACCTATAAAGAATTCCACGAGGCGATTCTCAGAGAAAACTATCTGCCGTTCGAATTGCTAAGAGCCAAGCTGCTCAAGCTGCCGCTCAACAAAAATCAATCATCGACTTGGAAATTCTAATCGAGCTATCGTGCGTTTCCGTTCCAAGGCGACGCCAGACATCTCAATGGTCCCGGTGGACGACTTACCCACGAAGCCCAGACGGCTTATACTGATCATCACAATCCAGAGCTCGTATATTCGTTTATCATGAGCACATCGTTGGTAGCACCCTATCCTCCCTTCGTTTGAAAGAGAATTATGAAATTCGGAATGAATTTGTTGCTTTGGTCCGGTGAACTCAACGAC
>JALOQZ010000174.1 GCA_025459245.1 Pirellula sp. | reverse complement strand
GATCGGCTCAGGAGAGATGGGCCGCGAAACATTGATCTATTTACGAAACGCTGGGGCTTCGCAAGTCTCCATTGTGAATCGTTCTTTGGCAAACGCCCATAAACTCGCAAAAGAGTTCGATGTCCAGGCCTTCCCGTGGACCGATCTGGAACAGCAAATCGCCAACGCCGATTTGATTGTTAGCACGACTGGGGCGACCGAACCGATCGTGACAGAGGCCAGCTTTCGGAGGATGCTCGACACCCGTAGCAAAGGCACTCTTCTCATTTTGGATCTAGCCGTTCCACGCGACTTTGAACCCTCCATCGGTAGGCTTCCCGATGTCTACCTCTACTCAGTCGACGATCTACAAGCGGTTTGCGATCGAAACCGAAACCTACGAGAACAACAGCTACCTCGCGCTCGCAAGATTATCGTTGAAGAAGTCGAGCGGATCATGTCCGATTGGCAGCACCGTGCGTCTGGTGACACGATTCGCGCCCTGCGGGAAAGAGCGGCTCAAATCCGTGAGGCGGAATTGTCGAGGTTGCTCGGTAAACAACCGATGCAGTCTATTACCCCCGAGATGCAGCAAGAAATCAGTCACGCATTCGATCGTCTCGTGAACAAACTGTTGCACCAACCCTTGCAATCGATTCGCGAGGTTGCCCATGTCGAACAACGCGATTCACTTGTTTCCGCTCTTCGAAAACTCTTTCAAATTCGTTAGCAAAGCCAACCATTTTGGCTGCAGTCATCGCGACGGCACGATCTCCGTGGTATGTCCTTTCCGTTTCGCCAAGGAAACCTTTTCGGCCAAGTAATCAACAACAGCTTCTGCTTCGTGCCGAGACTTCAAAACCGATAGGACGGTCACTTTCTTTGTTTCACCCCGCCCCGCAAGGATAACATCCCATCGCTCGGAAGCGGTGTTGTGGACGATTTGGTGAGTACCGAGCTGACAATCGTCCGAGGAGGGGTAGGTCCCTTTTGATCGAAGACCAAATACCCCAGATTCATAAAGGATTTGATAATGAGGACGGGATTGCAGCGCGGCCAAGCGACGCTTGTCTTGGTTTTCCGGCCGCGCATGAGGAATAAACCTCAAGCGGCATCTCCAGGTGACGAGATCGTAAATACCGTATGCACAGATGGCGACGAAAAACCCAGGGAAAACGGCTACAAACAAAGCGGTGCTCCAAGGGCGCACAGCTAAAAGGATCCATACCATCGGGCCCAAGCAAATGAGCCCAAACAACAGTAAACCGAAGAAGATGGATTGATTCCAATGGGAGAACGTCCATTGAATTGCTCCGTCAGCATTCTTTTCTTCTCTCATGTGGTAGCGTGCAACAACTTGTTCCGGATCGATTCGCTCGATGTATTTGTCGACAAGCGTATTATCCGGCTGATAGTGAAGTTGACTTTCCGATGTGCGAAAGACTGGTACGGGAAAGGTCGCGTGCATACCCGGAAGGCCATTTTGTACGCCAGCCGATAAATCCCAATACACCGGTTGATTTGAAATCAAATCGGTTTGAACGCAGGAATAGGGAATGGCGAAGGAGAATGGGATAGCGGTGGTACCAGGAACCGGACCTTTGAGAGTTTTGGAAAGCGGCAATGTCTCGCTCCAAATCGTTTCAAAGTAAGTTTCCTTTTTGCGATGCCCTTTTTCTCTCCTGGTTCGAACTCTCGCCTTATTGCAACGGAGAGTGACTGCGAAAACGGTTTCTGCTGGAAAGGTTTCTTGGAGGATAATCGCGCCGCTGAGTGGCCCGCCGACGATGCCAGGAACATCCGCGAATTTCAGTTCCGCCCGATTCCACTTGCGACCTAGCCATACCATTCGGAAAACCAAAAGCCAAAGAATGGTTGCCCCGATCGCGATTCCGTAACTGACTTTGCTACCTTGCCCTATGCCAAAAGGCCAAGCGACCAACAAGACTACCAGCAGGGTGAGCCCGAGAACTCGAAAACCGGATCGATTGTTTAACACGATATGCTTGCGTGCCCAATCGGGGCGGGCCAACCACGGTTGCGTTGGGTTCCGCCGAAGGCCTTCGCGAATGCTGTTGCTCGAGAGCCACCACTGCGGCAGGAGAACCACAGCAAACGCCGTCGGGATAGCCCATGAGACTTTGAGAAATGCCAAGGAGAGCTTGGCCCAGTCCATCGCTTGCCCCTGCAACCCGATCCCCAATTCTTGCTGGATAGGTCCCCAATGCAAAGCAACCCAATAAATCAAGGGAATGATTAAGAGCTGGCAGCCACGGCAAAAGAGCCGGATAGCTAAACGATGCGGGTAGGGTTTGTATTCTGCTTCCATCGATTCGTTCGTTTACTTTGGATCGGACGCGTGCTGTACCCAGGCTTCATCGAAGGCGACATGCTTCATGCTCTTTCCTTCCTTTACGAAGTAGCTATAGACAGCATGAAGCTTGCCGTCTTTGCCTTGAATGATCGCCGGATAGTGATAAGAGTTTCCAGGGGAATCCTCAAGGTGCCTCGTCCACCGCCAGCTCTTTCCTTCATCATCAGAAATGGAGACCGCTAAGCGATGTCGGCCATCTTCTGTGTCGTTGTAGATGAGGGCCCAGTGACCATTCTGCAATCGAAGAGCATCGAGCCCCGAGCCTGGATTAGGGAGTTCCGAAGAATAGGCATCGGTCCACGTTTCTCCCTGATCTTTCGACTCGCAAATCCGAATCTTCCCTGTGAAACCGTTTTCTCGCATGTAGGCGAGCAAGGTCCCATCCTGCCGTTCGACAACAGCTGGTTGAATATTCCCATAACCGATCAGCGGACCGCTTGCGCGCCAAGCTCGACCACCATCATCGCTGATCGCCATGATGGAAATAGAGTAGGTATCTGTATAGAGAGGTAGTAAGATTCGACCCGATTTCAGAACCGTCGGCTTGCAACGTGGTTGCCAACCGAGCCGTTGATAAAGCTTGTCATCCAACCGGCTCTTCACCAAGTCTACGCCAGCCTGCTGCTTTGAGTCGAGCTGGATGTTGTTGTCCTTCAGAAACGCGTCCAGTTTCGACCTTACCTCAGGCCCAAAATCCTTCGGCTTTAAGAACAATGTATCTTGTCGCTTCCACAGAGGTGTCCCACTCGCTTGGTACTCCGAGGAAACGGCAACTTGCGTAAGGCAGGATTCCCATGTGTTCGCGAGGATCACAGGCCAGAACAAAAACAGCTGACCTTTCGCATCCACCATCATGCAGGTGTTGCAGTCGGGGAGATCCGGTGTGTCGACCATCAAAAACGGTTCTGACCATTTCGATTCGCCGAGCTTCTTTCGACTACCTAGCACGACAACGTCATCAGCCTTTCTCTCTCCCGATCCTCGGTACCAGGATACGAGTAGCTCACCGTTAGGCAGTTCAACGATCCCAGGCGCATGGTTATGTTGTGAATCGAGAGGAAATATTAATTCATCCCGCCTTTCCTGAGACATAGAAAGAGAGCCTGTTGCGACGAAGAGTGCGCTGGCGAAGAACCAAGACAACGGATTGAATGAGATATTCATTGCTAATAAAGGGGAGAGGAGATCGATCAGGAACGCAGGGAATTAGGACGAAGTCGGGCGTGTTGGATTGCCACAATCTAGCAATTTCGGAACCGAGAATGTAGCTAGGCCCGATGGCTCTGGGCAACTTCGCACAAGGAAGTTCGTCGGACGCGCCGTTTCGGATGTGGTTTTGTTTATAATCAAGTTCGGTAGAATGCCTTCCCACCTCCCCCACCCGTACTGAGGATTCCCATCATCATGCAGCGCAGATCTTTTCTCGCGAACAGTTCAGCTGGTTTGGCAGCACTCGGCCTTTCTCAGGCCGCTAATGGATCTCCCACTTTGTTCGATGACAAACCCACGGTTATCGGAATCATGGGCTGCTCCCGCGGCCGCGACTTGCTCCGCGACTTTCTTAAAATACCGAACGTTACCGTAAAGTACGTCTGCGATCCCGACTCCGGTCGTGTGGCTGGCGCCGCTAAATTGGCGACCGATGCGGGGCAAAAGACCGAGGCGATCGCCGACTTTCGCAAAATCCTGGATGACAAAGAGGTCGATGCGTTGATTTGCGCTGCCCCCAATCATTGGCACGGCCCAGCTACCATCATGGGTTGCAACGCAGGCAAGCACGTTTACGTTGAAAAACCCGCTTGCCACAACCCCCAAGAAGGGGAATGGATGGTCGCAGCTGCTCAAAAAGCAAACAAATGCGTTCAAGTAGGAACGCAGCGTCGAAGTGGGCCTGGATACCAAGAAGCGATTGCAAAATTACACGCCGGCGCGATTGGCAAGGTCTATCTTTCGCGATGCTTCTTCAATCGACTTCGAGGCTCTATCGGTACGGGTAAAGACGAAGCACCACCCAACAATCTCGCGTATGACCTTTGGCAAGGCCCTGCACCGAAGCGTCCCTATCGGTCCAATGTCGTGCACTACAACTGGCATTGGTTCTGGCATTGGGGAAATGGCGAGTTGGGCAACAACGGTGTCCATGGACTCGACGTTTGTCGATGGGGACTGCAAGTGGATTATCCCATACGGACCGTCTCGAGCGGCGGGCGCTATTGCTATCAGGACGATCAAGAAACGCCAGACACCCAGCAAGTAGCTTGGGAATTCGAAGGCGGCAAACAAATCACGTATCAAGGTCTCTCCTGTACGCAGCACCCACCTGGCGCACTCGTTTCCTTCTACGGTACCGAGGGGTACATGGAAATTGACGGCGACGGCGTGTATTCGATCTACGATAGCAAGAACAAGCTTTCCGAGTCGGGCGGCAAGAAGGCTTGGGGACAAGAAGAACACCTGAAGAATTTCATCGATGCCATCCGAGCAAACGATCCGAAGATGCTGGCTCAACCAATCCTGAGCGGTCATCAGAGCACCCTGCTTTGCCATTTGGGCAATATCGCACAAAGGACTGGCGAGGTTGTCAAAACCAGCTCAAAGAACGGAAAGTGGGCCGACGGCGTTATTCCAAATGAGCACTGGCGTCGAGAATATGACCCGCAATGGGAGAAGTGGATTGTCTCTTGAGGATCCCGATCCGTTGGCTCTGGCCTTTGAGGAACGTTGGCCCTGCTCAGAGTGGGCGGATGACGTTGTACTGGTTGGCGTGAGCGGTGGAGTGGATAGCGTCGCATTGCTTGAACTAATCGTCCGTTTCGCACCCGACTTAGATCGCGTGAAAGTACTTCACTGCAACCATGGTCTTCGTGGCGAAGAAAGTGAGGGCGACGAGTCGTTTGTCATCGAACATTGTTTAGATCGCGGCGTGGAATGCTTGTCGATAAGAGTCCATGCCAGTGAACTTGTTTCGACAAGCGAAGACGCTTTGCGGCGAATCCGTTCCCGGCATTACATCGAAACCGCCAAGCAACTCGGTGCACGCTGGATTGCATTGGGACATCATCGCGACGACAACTTGGAAACATTCTTTCTACGGCTATTTCGCGGGAGTGGTCCTAGAGGGCTTGCCGGTATTCCGGAACGGCGAGCCGTGTCTAAGGCGAACCACAGGCCGATTGAACTGGTTCGCCCTCTCCTGTCGGTTCCCAAAAAGGACCTTCAGGAGTGGCTGATCCATCAAGGGATTCCGTTTCGTGAGGACTCGAGCAATCGTCTGGCACCGTACCAACGAAACCGATTGCGCAACGAATTGATTCCCGTTCTGGACAACCTTTATGGGCCCGGCTGGAGAAAGCATGTTTTGCAACTCATGGGGTCGATGTCGCAGCAAACGGAGGAACAAGCGGCGAAAGCAAGGAGCATTCTCGATCGATGTTGCAAAGGAGAGGGGGAAACTGAGCGGGTGGAAATCCCTCTTAACACTTTACTCGGCGAGGAATGGGATGTTTCACGCGAGATGATCCTCGCGATTTGGCATGACAAAGGATGGTCTCTTCGTCCGTGGACAAAAAAGCATTGGGACCGATTGCAGGCGTTCTTTCTCGATGCCTCCCGAACGACACATCCTCGTCGATTGGACTTGCCGGGCAAGATTCGACTGTTGGTTCGGCGTGGTAACGTCTACTTTGAACGTATTACAGATTCGTAATTCGACTTTTCGGTGCCCGTCTCGGGAGGGGTGATGATCTACGAATCATCAAGTTGTCGAGGACCGTGACGAGACATGCCGCTAAAAGAGCACCGGCTAACACCCATAATCCGGTAGCAACCCACGCAATTCCGGCTAGCCACCCGAATAGCTTCTCAGGGTGATCTCGCCACAGCACCCCGAAAAGGAATACCGAAGCTATCAATAGGGTCGATCCAAACCAGTACGATATCGATACTGGATTCCACGTCTCACGCGCGTCGACGGCCGTAGATTCGATTGGAGCGGGTTCTCCGGAGAGGAACTCGAACGCCGGCCAGCGAAGATGCGGCCATTTTCCCTCTGCGAACTCGAGGAGTTCGTTCAATCGAGTGACAACGGCTTGAACGTCTTCTGTGCTGCGAGATTGTTTTGCGACCTCCACATTAGGCTCCATTGCCACCTTGATCAAATCCAAGAGCCATTTGTGAGCAAAGCTCCCCTCCTCGATCGAATCAGGGATCCACTCCATCGCTGATTCCAAGGCATCCGTCGTTGCGTCCAGCCGCTCTTCGGTCGGTAAAATCGCAGGTGCATCACGATGTTTCGGAAGGACCGGTAAATCGTCTTCGCTTATCGATTGATGAACAATAGAAAACGCTAGAAAGGCGGGTAGGCCATGAGGAAGAATAGGTAGCTGCAAGTGGATTGTACTACCGGTTTTCTCCCATGAAACTGGCTGGCCATTCACCGATACAGCCAGGAGTTGTGAGTCGTCTCGAACCACGAAATCATGCGCATGCTCGACCCCGAAAATCCAATAATCGATCCGGGTTTCGGGGGGATTCCCATTGAGAGAAATCGGGTTCCAAATCGATACAAATTCTTGTCGCCTGCCCTTGTCTTCGCTGGAGCTCGATAGGGAGTGTTGAAGCTCGGATTTGCTCGCTTGATGTTGTGCCAACCAATCCTTGACCATCGCAATGGGGAAGGAGACGTCGGGTTCGTCGATCATTCGGAATCGGTCTGGCCCTGCAACAAATGCTTCTAGTTGAGCCTCCGTCAATGTCAGTTGCAGGGACCAATCGACCGACTGAACACTTGGATCCGCGTTGCTTAAATCGATCTGCCACCAACTAAAATCACTGATCGGGCTCGGTATCTGAACCAACGGCTTCTCGCACCGAACGTTCTCGTAGGCTCCGGTAGGTAATTCGATCGTAAGCTTGGATCTGGTTTCGAGCGATACGTTATTCCTTCCACGCAGGATAACATCGATACGGTCGCCCGCGCCGCTTGGCTCGATCTCCCAGCGGATATCGGTCGTTCGAAGACGCTGGCGTGGTTTCACGACAACGCGATCCGTCCCCGCGATCATGGCGATCGGATTGTTGGCACCTTTACCGACATAGCTTCGTACCGATCCATCCTGGGATGTGATCATCAACGAACAGAGCTCGCTTGCAGCTACATCGATCGATTGCGATTGATCTGCTATCGCAATTGCTGAACTAGCGACCCAAGGTGCTTCAAATTCGTTCCCTGAGTTTCTCTTTTCCGCGCGGATTTCAATTTCATAGTTCTCGGTTAACTGACGCTCGGCCAAGAGCTGCACCCGATTCGGACGATTGCCTGTCGCAATGTCGGATACGTTTTGGACAACTTGCAGGTTTCCCAAACGATTTCGATGGGTGGCTTCGGTGACGATAAATCCGCGAGGCAAAACCAACTCCAAACTATCGGAGTTGGTGGTCCCCAGCGTATCCAATCTGACTTGGATTGTCTGGGAATCAGGATAGAGAGTCCATCGCGTCGATACCCTCGCCTGCATGCTTTGAGCGATGGGTATTCGTTTCAGCGCGCCAAAGCCACCGCTCGGAGGAAATCGCAATGACGAGGCGCGGGGGTTCGAGCCGGATGGCAATTCGGGCCAATCCAGTCTTTCGCGTTCATTGATCGCGGGTATCCAACTGCTGACCTGTTCCAAGCTCCATTCGGAACCGGGGAAACGGGCGTATCGAAGGGTGCTTGGCCTCACGCGGCGATCAACGCATTCGGCAAACAGTACATTCAACGCTTGCAGCGATTTATCCCTGAGTCCCCAGAGAATAGGCATATCGAATTGCGATTGAGCAAGCACTTCATTATCGACTTCAAAGACATAGCGACGTCTGGAGAATGTGCTCGCAGGTTTCGTGTCGATCAAGGTGACACCTCCCCATCGATTTCCAATAGGTTGCCATGGATCGTCCGCTTCCATTTCAAACGTCCGTTCCCAAGTCGCTCCCTCCGGGACGCGAAGGACGGTTTTAGCTCGAACATTGCTATTTTGAAGAAACAGCTCGATGTTGAGAACCGGCGGCGCGGCAGTGCTTGACGGCGGAGGTGCTGCCAAATTGTTTATTTGCTGATACCGAGCCGATCCTTTCAGGGAAGACTTTCCACCTAATGCGACGAGATATCGCCCTGGTGAAGGATTCGTGATCCCACCGAACGAATCCACATCGATCTGGATCGCAGGATCAAGCGACTCCACCTCCACAAACGCATTTGGGCACGGGAGTATTCCAAGGTCAAATGTTTGAACCGCGGTCAAATCGGTTCGATTCGATGCGTTCGCTGAGGGCTCTTGCGTGCTCCACTTTGGGCTGAG
>JALOQZ010000173.1 GCA_025459245.1 Pirellula sp. | reverse complement strand
TAGGCGTCCGCAATGTTCAAGATGACCGCTTGGTAGAGGGTCTCATTGAGTCGAAGACCGTTCGGAAATCCAGATCCATCGGCCTGCTCGTGCACTTGTGCAATCGCTTTTAGAACGCGTTCGGGGATGCCCGGCGAGTTGCTAAGCAACTCGGCCGATTCCATCGGATGGCGGCGGTATGCCTCCAAATCATCTCCTTCAAGCGGATCTAGTCCGTTGTGACGGAGTAGTCGCGGATGGAAGATGAGACTGCAGTCATGCAAAAGTCCCGTCATTCCGACTTCCATGGCGAATTGACTGGATTGCCCTTGGCTCAGGCACGTCACGACGCCGAGGAGTGAGAGTTTGGCGCTTCGATCTGCCAGCCGCTGGATTGACTCGGCATCCTCCACCGGTTTGTGTGTTGTGAGGGTTGAAAGTGCAGCTGCCAAGTCCTTGCCAGCTGTTTCGATAAACGACTCTACCCCGTGGGAGACTTCTTCGGCATCGATAGACTCTTTCCGTTCCAGTCTCTCGATTGCGTTCGTCACGGCCTTTTCAGCTGCCGCAATCGATTCGTTCACAGCCTGTAAGACAGCGGGATCAAATGCGTTGTTCAGAACGGATTCGACACGGGAAGGAGTGGCTTCCGACGCGCCCTTGATCGTCACCGAGGTGATTCCGATGGCGGCCAGTCGCTCTTTGAGCCGCTCGCTGATCGGCATACCAGACTTGTGAAGTACATTGCCGTTCGAATCCAGCAAATCGAAACTTAAGACGGTCCCGATTTGTAGATCTGCCGTTTGTATCACCCAAGTCTGATCACTCATGGTTTTTTTTCACATCGGTTGAGTACGCATACTTATCGTCATGGGCTATCCGTGTTCGAAGCGGCACGCTATGTGAGTATATCGCGATAAGAAACAAACGTTCTTCATCTGGCACCGAGATTTTCGACGTCGATTTACCACACCGCATCGAGACCCAATCGTATCAACCGATACACTTCTTACTTTGCGTACCCCGCGATCACAAGAGTTTGCTGATTTTGCGGGTTCGGCGAGATGTGGCGATCGGCTGGTTTTTGCAGCGCAACAGACTAGGGCGAAGAGCGATTGATCTTTGTGAGCCTATCCGAAAACCATTGGAAACCGCGGCTAGCGTCAGAGCGGCTAATGGTTTTCGGATAGGCTCTAAGAGTGTTGATTGGGCTGAAGCTCGAGAATACTCACTTCGGGGGGGCAACCCCATCGATAAGGATGCACTCCCGAGAGCCCGCGACTCACATGCATAAGGGTGTTCGATCGTTCAAAGACCCCGGAAGCGAACCGGCTTCCATATCGGCTCGGTGCAACGACGGGACCGATAGCGGGGAAACGGATCTGCCCACCATGGGTATGCCCACACAGCAAAAGGCGGCAACCCATCTCCACTCCCCATTTCCATTGATCTGGAGAATGGGAAACGCCAATGCACCACTCTTTTTCCGATGGCAGTTCCTCAACCATCTTCGATTCTTGATGCCAGCGAGCTGTTCGGCAGAACCATGGGAGCTCGTTACCGAGGAGCTTGAGCGACGTCTTACCTCGTTGAGCTCGATAGATTTGGCAACCCAAATCGGTCCAGCCCAATCCATTCATTCGCTCGCATACCTGCAAAGGATCTGCTAAACGTTTGTCATGATTCCCCAAGACGTACAGCTTGCCTAAAGGAGCATCGAGGCCGCCTAGAATCGGTTCCATGTCCTGCAATGCATGCTCATAATCGACGATGTCACCCGCGATCACGATCAAGTCGGGACGCTTCGATTCAATCCATTCAAATGCTCGATGGTAATAGCGATGCGACATCTGTCCGGTGAGGTGAATATCAGAAAGGTGAGCGATTCGCAGCCCGTACAAGTCCGTTGGCAGTTGGTTGAAGTAAAGTCGCTTGACGTTGGCTTCGGTCCAAGCGATCTCGTTGCGAGGGAGCTTCCCCATCCTCTTGAACTTTCGACCTCGTATCAATTCACCTTGCGGGTCGCGGTTCTTCCACAAGATCCGATCCCCAAGCTCCTCGCGATGCCGCGCTTGGGCAAATCGAGGTCGCGCTTCCAACCAGAAAGGTGCCATGACGACGCAAAAAATGCTTGCAATCCCGCAATAGATCTTGGTCACCGTGAGCCACTGCCCCACATCGGTCCATCGCTCCGCAAGCCCTCCGCTAGAAAACTCGAGGGCCAAGATCGCGGCGGGGATTGCAAGACCGAGCAGGAGAATGCCTTTCTCGAGTCGCTTGATGGTGACTCGGCGCAGCCCCGTCGAGTTCAAAAAGTTATAGGAGTTCACAACCAATCCGGCGTGGCCGATCGCTCCAATAGCTAGAAGCGTCAGAGTTGCGAGCAATCCCAACATCTGTGATGCGACCCGATCCTGCAGAAGGCTGGAGTCCTCTTTCTCGAAGCTCCGCCCTACAACCCTGATTTAAGCGCTCTCGGCGGGTGGTTCCGTCGGAGTGCTATTGGGTTCCGGTCGATAGTCGATAAGAGTTTCCGTAACAAACAACAATTGTTCCAGACGGAACGGTTTATAAAGAATGGCCTTTGGATGCAATCCTGCCTGCCTGGCTTTCACGATGGAATGACCTGGGTCGTAACCAAATCCGGTCATAAGAGCCATCGGGACATGCTCCATCAGCTTTTGCAAGCGAATCATCAATTGGTAGCCAGAATAATCCGGCAGCTTGATATCGGCGATGATTAACTGGTAAGGCTCGTCCAAGCCGGTCTTTACCATAGCGACCGCTTCGTCTCCGCAATGCGCGGTTTCCACGACACAGCCATACCGCTCGAGCAACGCATGTGCCTGCAACAGCACTTGCTCGTCAGCGTCCACCACGAGAATTCTCTTTCCTCGCAACTTGGCATAACCCTCGGTGGCTGGGCCGCCTACGGGACTGACATCCGCCGGTGCCATCGACTGGCCGATGGATTGAATCGATTTGCGAACCGATCGCGCTTTGGACAACACGCTTCTCAGCCGCATCACGGTGTCCGGATCATGCCCGATGTACTTTTCCATCAAGTGGACCGCATCGAGAAGCAACGCATCGATCGGCAGTGCAATCGCGGCATGGATCGCTTCAAAGCTCTGATGAGCCGCATCATTTCGCTGGGCAACCAACAGCTCGAGCGTATTGAGTGCCACGGCGACGTCGCGAGCAAATATTTCTAGGAACTGCTGATCGCTCAGAGAAAACGAATCAAGCTTAGGGCTTTCAACGTTGATCGTACCAATCACCGTATCGTGCAGTAGGATGGGCACGGTTAGCGAGCTTCGAGCCCCTTTGAACGCCTCGAGGTACATCGGGTCTTGGGTCGTATCGCGACAAAGATAGCTTTGCCCACTCGCGGCCACATAGCCCGTTACCCCGTTTCCTTGCGGACTGGCCATCAACCTGCGATCCGCAGCGACCTGATCAATACCAACGGAAAGAAGCGGAATCAAATCGCCGGTTGTTTGTTCTAGCAACCGAATTTCGATGACTTCGACATTGAGCAAGTCCTGCGTGTAATGACGGATATTGTCTTTGAGCAACTCGATGCGCTGATCGACATCCATCAAAAAGATTTCGTCTGGCTTGAGATCGGTGAGCTTGGCTCCCGCTTGGTGAATCGCCGCCAGCTTCTGCTCTTGGAGAATCTCTTCCGTGACGTCGCTGAGCGTCACAACAACCTTTTCCGTCTTGGCAGAACCTAAAGCTGGATTGTGCAGCGGCGCCGCATGGACATGGTAGTAATGTCCCGTCTGCGTCTGAAAAGTCGATGTGGCCTGCTTACCACTCAAGAAGCATGTTTGAAGCGGACAAGCTTCGGTCCCCAACAACTCTGGGTTCGAGAGGGCCGAGTAGAAGTTCTCGCCCGTTCGACTGACACCGCCGGTCCAGTGCTCGAAGCAATGGTTCGACCACAAGATCGACATGTCCGAGCCGATCATCGCGACCCCTTCCGGGAGACAGTTCAAAATGTCTTCGGCAGCAACGCCTGCTACGCTGATTTTTGCCACCCCAACCTCCAACATTTAGTCGAAAGGGTTTGCTGCTCGACCCTAGCCAAGTTCCATCACGCTATCTCTTCAAATATAAAAGACTCCCCCTTGGGAGCAACTCGGATGTTGAATTCTATTGAAATCTACGTGAAATTCGGACGCTTTTTTTCCGACGATCTCGCCTCCTCCCAACGCGTTGCAAAGCTTCTAAGAGTCACTCTTTAGTCACCTTTGCTTGTACCAACGCTTTAGCATTAGTCTTTACAATAGATCCAGTTCGATGTGTTACGCTGCCCGGCTTTTCTGTAATTAGCGTTGGCTTGCCTTTAAGTGCGATTCAATGTGATTTAACCTTCCAATGATTGGAGTGCCTACCCGTGAGAGACCGCTTTCCCCACCTGCGAACTCTATCTCGTCTCTTCTCACTTGTCGTTGTCTCAGGTGCGATTGGGACTTTGCCATCTCTCCAGGCTGCCGATTGGGACGCAAAAGTCTTGCCCGTAGACCTGACGGTCGGTTACGCCGTTCGCTGCCTCGACATTTCGGGGGACGGACGACTCGATATCGCCATCGCCGATGCAAAACGGTTTCTTTGGCTCGAAGCTCCCGACTGGCGACTGCATGTCATCCATGCCACACCCCAAGCCAAGTCCGACAACGTCTGCTTTGCCCCTCGCGATATCGATGGCGACGGTGATATCGACTTCGCAATCGGCACCGATTGGCAACCGAACAACACGCGATCAGGCGGCGCTGTCGGATGGCTTGAATCTCCCGCCGACCCTCGATTGCCTTGGAAGCATCACCCTGTCGAATCCACATTCCCCACTATTCACCGAATGCAGTGGCTCGATCTCGATGGGGACTCGGTCTCCGAGCTGGTGGTAGCCCCGCTCAAAGGACGCAACTCAAACCCGCCGGGATTCGACGATCAAGGTGTCGAGCTGACTCGTTTCGATGTCAAACGTTCGGCGAGCGCGGTCGCGTGGTCCTCTTCCATCTTGACCAAGTCGCTGACGGTGATGCACAACATTCACCCTTTCCCCTCCCCATCGGATGCGAAGAAACAAGATCTCCTTACCGCGAGCTTCGAAGGCATCCACTGGCTCTCTCGATCCGCAGATGGAGCTCTATCGCAAACGCAACTCGGCGTCGGTCATCAAGCTGCTGCACCGACCAAAGGGGCTAGCGAAGTGCGGCTAGGCAACGCCCCAAAAAGTCTTCAATTCATTGCGACCATCGAACCTTGGCACGGCAATCAAGTCGTCGTTTACGAACAACCGGCTTCGTTTCAATGGAACGATAAATCAAGCCACGCCCCGTGGCCTCGCCAAGTTATCGATAGCGAGTTGAAATGGGGCCATGCGGTCGCCTGCGGAAACTTAGACCAAGATCCAGAGGACGAGATCGTCATCGGCGTGCGCGACGAAGATCTGCCTCATCGCTGCGGTGTCCGCATCTACGATCGCGATTCAAAGGGAACGTGGCAGCGTCAAGCGATTGAGCCCGGCCAAGTCGCCGTGGAAGATTTGGTCGTCGCCGATCTTGATAACGATGGAATACTGGAGATCGTCGCAGTTGGCAGGGCCACAAAGAACGCGGTTATCTATCGCCAAAAGCGGTGACGCTTAGCCAGGTTCTGTTGCTGTTCCACTGCGGGCGCGTGTCGCTGCAAACGAATCTCCAGCGACATACTTGAATCAGCAGCATCTCAGTCCGCGATGTTGGCAATCTCGCGGCGCAGCAACGATGGCTTGGAGGGTGGAATCTGCTTTGTCATATAGACAGGTCGAAAGATTCCTCCCGCTCCTTGCCAATCTTCCACACGGATCGCGATGGTGACAGACTCCTCTCGATCTTTTGGTAATGGGATGGCTACGGTTTGTTCGAACGCCGTTTGCTTGGTGTCGCGATCTCCACCTCGACCGCAGTGAACCCCGTCTACGTAGACTTCGAAGTAGTCATCCACGCCGGTGAAAACGAGATACTCAACGTCCTTAGGCATAACAACTCGCTGCACATACCAAGCCCAGCCATCGAGCCCTCGGTAGCCCTGTGCATCCCATTGTTTCGCAATCTCAATACGCTCCGGCTCTGCTGCAGCTTGTAGGTCGATATGCCAGCGCTCCGCTAGACCTAGGTTCTTGGGATCTGGTTTGAAATACCATCCCTTTCGGGGAAGCTCGACCTGAGGGTTCTCGAGATCAAATCTCAGTCTATCAATCGTCTCGTCGGACAAACCTCGCTGATAGTTCCGCTCTAGAAGCGATTTCACTCCTTGCTCGATCCAGCGACTACAAACGGCTCCTCGCTCAGGTGCGAATGCCATCGTGCTCACCCACATCTTTCCCATGCCCACTTGCGCTCCCCAACATTGAGAATGGATCCGCACCTCCGCTATGTCGTGGTTGTCCCAGAGCAATGCCCAGGATTCGACTTCGTCCAGATAGTCGGGCGCTCGAAGCACCGGCCCTCCCAAATCCATCGCTTGCAATTCTTCCGCCATCGCCGCCAGCGACTTGTCGCCTACGTGCGATCGGCTCACCATTGGCGCTCCTTTCAAAAACCAATGGTCGGTGGTGATCAACGAACCAACTCCTCCGTCCGGCAACAGCACGAGCTTTCCACCTCGTAAAACCCAGTCGAGCAGGTCGCGATCCAGCCGCCGTGCGATCGCGACACGATTTACAGAGACTGCCTTATCCCAAGAGGTTGCAAAGTAAGCGTCCAACTCTTTCCCGAGCGGAACTCCCTCCGCGCTGCTATGACGAACCCCCGGTAAGCTCTTCCCAGTCTCCGCGGTCTTCGCAGGCTCCAAGGTGTCATCCACCAGCCAAATGTTCCATGCGTTGGTCGCTATTTCCGTAGAAGGCCCATCGCCTTTGTTCCACCGAACAGCGAGCGTTTGTTTCGAGATCGGCGCAGGAGCGTTCTGCTTCACAACCGTTGACTCTGCCGACCAATCGATACTCACCATCGCGTCTTGTTTCCACCGCGCATTCGGTTCCTCCCCGATGGCACGATTACCCTCACTCGATGACGGACCGGTGGAACCAATCGGCAATCGCTGCGATTGTCCGTTCCACTCGACTGCCGCTGTCCCCTCGTTTCCTCGTGGTTCCATGAAGTGCAATTTGGCAGAAACCACCTCCGAACGACGGAAGCTTCGACGATCTTGAGGTGTTTCCAACGCGATCATTTGATCTCGATGCCAACTCCACTGGCTGGGTGTTGACTTGGGGCGGTCGAAGAAGTCGATGAGACCCATCGAAGCGAATGGAAAATCTCGCAATACGCTGACCGTGTATCCTTGGCGTGGCATTTGGAATCGATATCTCTCGATCTGGTATTTGCGCATCTCCATCGCATAGGAGAAGGAGGTTTGAACATCCACTTTTTCGCCAAGGTATCCTTCCAACCGAAGAATGGCTGGCTCTAACTGGCTCGCCGACAAAAGTTGGTGCGGAGACCTCGGTGCGGCAGCGGACTCAGGTTGGGTGTACCAAGTGTCTGCGGCAATCGCTTCACCGAGGACCAGCGGTTTGGGATCTCGCTGAACAATATGCTCCTCGAGCCGTTGCAATGTTTGCTTCCAAGTATGGTTATTGCCGTACGGATGGTCGTCGTAGATATCGTGCACGCGATGCCAACCAATCCAACTGGAGTCGTCCTCGACAATCGCACCGGGAATCGCCTGATGCGCACGATCGTAAAGCTCTCGAACGACGTCGATATCTGCCGAATGCCCCGTTTCGCACGTCAAGCTGCGCAAAACCACCGATGGGTGATTCCGATCATAGGCAAAGAACTCTTCATACTCGCTCACCAGCGAGTCACGAAACTCCTTGGTCAATTTGGGATGCCACGTGGGATACTCCATCCACGCGAAAATCCCCATTTCATCACAAAGCTCCAGGTAACGCTTAGGTGGAACCCAGAGGCAAAACTTCATCATGTTGAAGCCTCGTTCCTTGGCAAACAACAGCTCTCGGCGCATCCAAGCCTCATCATGTGTAGGACACAAACGAGGCGGAGCATATCCCCAATTCAAGACCCCTCTCAAGACGATAGGTTCTCCGTTGAGATAGATCTCTCTTCCCTTCGTCTCGATTCGGCGAACGGCGACTTGCACCGAATATCGATCAACAATTCTCTTCGAGTCTTTTTCTCTCAGCAAAGCTTCAAATTGATAGCGTTTCGGTGATGTCGGCGACCACTTGATCCAAGGCTCCGATGCGGGGCGCTTCTTTTGAAACTGCGTCGGGGCTCCGCCAGAGATCACTTCTTTCCATTCGATCTCTTCCTGCCGATACCCAAGCTCTCTCAAGCCTATCTCCCAGTCCGCTGCGCTTACCGAATCTACGTCTTTTCCATCGTCGCGAACAGGATCGTGCACCGAAGTTTTGATGGTGACCGTGTCGTCGGTCCAACCGCCCGCGAACAAAGTCAAGTCATTGAGATAGGCTGAGCCACTGGTTTGAACGATGGAAACAGGTTTCCAGATTCCTCCAAAGTGCGGGAGAAATACTGGCAAGAATCCTTGGGTGTTGTGCCCGACTTTTTCGTCGACTTCGACGTTCAGTACCGCACCTGCTCGGTACCGATCTGTGATGTCGATTCGAAACGGAGTCCAACCACCCAAATGCTCACCGATTACCTTGCCATCCAATCGGACTGTTGCATGGGTTGCTACCGCCTCGAAATGAAGCAGTAGACGGCCTGATTCATGGAGTTTCGCGATGGGAGGCAATGTCGTTTCGTAAATTGCGATTCCGTCAAACTGGACG
>JALOQZ010000172.1 GCA_025459245.1 Pirellula sp. | reverse complement strand
CCCCCTGCCCTTCCTCACCCCACGTTGTTTGCATCGCTATGAACCAGCAACCGTCTGTAGAACTAAACCCCGAGTTGTTTCGAGCCGCTAGACTTGAACGGGGCCTTACCCAACGTGAACTTGCCAATCTCGCTGGCTACTCCGAGCGCGTGATTCGGAAAGCGGAAATGGGAGGTCGCGTCCGCTACCAATTGGCTTGCGATATCGCAGAAGCCCTCTCGACTCCCTCTCGCCCCGTCACTATCGAACAGCTCTGCTTTTCCCCCCTCGCAGCCGCCAAACGCTGGATGGAAACATTTGACGAGTTTGGGGTCAACATGATGCAACACATCCGCCCTCTGCTCTCCGAGGAGATTGTCTTTGTTTGTGAAGGAAGCAAAGAAACGTTCCCCTTCAACGGAACTTGGAACGGACTCGAAGGCCATCAAGGCTGGCTCGATGCCTTCTTTGGAATTTTTGAGCGAGTCCCAGGCATTTCCCCCGTCTATTTGCTCGGAGATGGAATCGTTTCCGCCCGCTGGAATGAAACAGTCAAGATCGCCGGGGTTCTGTGTCCTCCGGTTCGTGTCTGTCTCAACTTTCATTTCCTAGATCAACGGATCGTTCGGATCGAGGACGATTACAACATCGAAGCAGGTGCTGAGCACAAGGAACGAATTCTAAATGGTCTTGCCCCACAGCCAGATTATCCTGGCAACCGGAATCCAGCCCCCCCAGAGCAAGGGGGATCCTCAACGATCCCCCTCTACCCTCCTCGTCAAGCTGGCTCTTTTCGCGGTGCCAAAGCGTAGAGCACCACACCAAGACCAATGAACAGGACTTGAACGGCACACCAAATAACAAGGTTCCGCATCAAGTCTCCTTCGAAGGCCCCGTAGGCGTGGAGCCCGATCCCCAGTTGGTTCGTGCCAAACATCGACCAAGCGGTAACGATGTTTCCGAAGATCGCCAAATTAGCGAAGCCAAGGGCACCGACCAGTTTGTCCCAGCGTGCATGGAGCAATAATGCGTTCCAAAGGACGATCATCAAGGCACCGTTTTCTTTGGGATCCCATCCCCAGAATCTCCCCCAACTATCGTCGCCCCAAAGACCGCCAAGAACGGTCCCGACGAAACTAAAGAACAATCCAAAGCAAACCACTGCGTAGCAAATACGGTAAAGGATTGGAATCGAATCTCGAACCTTGATCGCCCAGTTCGCTTGCGTCTTGTCACCCGCGGCCATGCTCAAGCACTTCGCAATGACAATCACGATTCCGAAGATCCCTGCGAAGAAAGTCGCGCTGTAACCGAGCGATACACTGATCACGTGCGTTGCTAGCCAGAACTGCGTATCGAGCACTGCTCGCAAAACAGGCATGGAATCGCCGACGTCCAAGCCATACGCAACGAGCAGGCTCAAGTAACCCGAAATCGAAGCGACGATCAGCGAAACACCGATCGGATAAAGAATTTCCGCTGCGATGCAGAATAACACCATCCCCCAGCCGATGAACACCGCAGCCGAATAAAGGCTGACCACCGGAGGCCGCTCAGAAATGTAGATCCTAGCAGCGATACCGTAAGTATGAAGCAGGAGCGTTGCGATGCACATCCAAAGTGCGATCGTTCTCAGCGACGTTGGCATGACGGCGTAACTAACCAAGGCCAAGATACCCACGATGAGATAGATGACTTGCGCGTTTCCGAAAGCGTTCATGCTTTCGTACTGGTACTCATATTCCACTTTGTTGATGCGAAGCGTATCTGCACCGTGCGCCTTGACCGCAGCCTCTCGGTATTCTTCGACCAAACGATTGATTTTGGCTGCATCCTTTTTGTTCTCCATGTAGGCGCCGCTGATTTCAAAGAACTTCAGCACCGCGGCAATCTTGGGATTATCCTCCTTAGCCAGCATCCCCGGCACGGCATCAAAGAAGGCGACACCAAACGTGTCCCATCTCTTTGGTGGTGCAGGCTGCCCATCGACAACCGCCTCCGTCTTGAGGCTTGGTAAGATGGCTGGGTTATTGTTGGACCGAAGCCGATCCACTCCGGGCCCCATTTGATTAATTTCGTCTTGGATCTTGGCGGCATCGCCGCTGGTCAGACTGGGCGGGGCAATCGGTCGATAGGAATCGATCAACGAATCGACGAAGGATATCTTGTTCAAGACCTCCAACAGCTTTTCGTCTTCAAACGGCAGCTTTGTCCCTTGTTGACGACTTTGGATGATCTTTTGAACTCGAGGCCAGATGGCTTGCAATCCGTCGACGATGTCGTTGTACGAATACCGATTCGACTTGACGCGAGTCAAATTCAAATCCGTCGTTACCGATGTCGCATCGATACGAATCAATGGATTGGCTCGGACCCACTCCTCGTTCATCATCACCGCAAAGAGCCACTGCTCTGCAGGGATTCGCTTCTCCTTGGCCTCGTAAGATCCTTTGCTTTCTTTGCCATCACCGCTCTCTGTTTGAAGCAAAGCGTATGGCTTATTCGAGAGAATCTCTAGAACCTCACCGCCCGCAGAAGCCAACGGTTTTACTCGGCCCCCGTAATGAACGGGCAATGCCCCGATCGATTGGTAATCGATTTCTTGCCGGTCCGTAGGCTTTCGCATCGCCAACGACACAAAGAAGATCGCCATCAAAAGCGAAACCGAGCCAGCCAAAATCCATTGCCGAATGGAAACGCTACTGCGCTTGGGGACAACTGTTTCCGGCGTGACAGTTCCTCGTTCATAGCGCATCGCGAATCTGGCGAAAGTTCCGCCAAAATGCACGAACATTCCCAGACCGACCAGTACACAGGAAACATACGGAATCAGCCAGCCCGCATTCGTAACAACTTGAAGCACCGTTTGCTCCACGCCGTAGGGACTGTCCCCCTTGGCGATATAACTCGACTGATAGAACGTCTCCCCACGGAATCGCATGGGGCTGTTCATCCAGACTCGTCCGTCTTGCAAGACATTACCTTCTTTATCTCGAATCGTAATATAGGAGGAGTAATCTTTTGGAATCGCAGAGTTGGTGTATTCCTCGAGAACAATGTCCTTCAAGGTGATGCTGTAGTCTTTATAGTTCCGACGGAAGATCATTCCAATGTCGTACTTCTTCGATGCGACCTCCACCGTATCGTACGAGGGACGCATGGCGATCTGATCATCGCTAAACCATTGGCTCACAGCGTAGCGTCCAATCTCCGATCCGTTTTCTTTGGCAAACAGCGTGATGTAGGCCGATGCGACGTTGGACCGGTCGGAGGTACCTCCCACCTTGGGCTCCTCGATAAGGTCCCAAGATTCGATCAACCCCTTCATCTTGGCTTCGACTGAGTCTTCAGCTGGCTTTGCGGTCCGCCTCGTGATCATCGAGTTTTCCATCCAACGATCGACGCGAATTTCGAAAGGTAAACCATCGACGGTTAGCTTTTTGCCATTCGCTGCTGCACTGGAGAGCATGCGATGGTCAAACGCAACGACCCGATCCGTATCGTCAGGACTTCGGTCGATGACCACGAGTTCCACCACGTCGACTTCAACGGCTGCCGAAGTCTTTTGACCTTCCGCCAAAGAAACTCGTTCTTCGGTTTGAGCATCGCCGAATACGAACTGCCCCACCATCAACAGACCGACACCCAAGTGAACGAGGACATTACCGCCTCGATTTCCGAACAACAGGATGAGCCCGACGAGCAAGACGATGCCGACACCCAGGCTCTTTGCAAGCTGCCAAACGATACGCAAACCTGGATCGGGAATGCGAAACGCATCAAAAGTGAAGACCAGAAACAAACTCACCATCGCGCAAACAGTGACTGCCGTAATCGCTGTGCCAAACATAACCCTGGTCTTGGGTGTCCAAAGAATAAGCCAGGCCAACGAAAGCAACGTGAGAAGGTGAGCAGAGACCTTCGTACCTAACCAGATGGTGTCGTAACTAAAAGGAGGCTCTCCCTGCAGACCGTCTCCCAAGTGGGCCCCCACGATGACCACTCCGACCATCGCAAAACCGAGCATCGTCACGATCAAGCCGGCGATGAATCGCTTTCCTTTGGCATGCATCGAGAAACGCGTTAGTTTTGCAGCGAACAAATTGATCAAAAGAACCAACCCGATCGTCGCTCCACCTGGCATGGCAAACATGCCCGGAACAGGTTTTTCGTGCGGAAAAACCGTCTGTGGAACGAACACGTCGAAACTCACATAGGCGATCCAGCTGTTGAAGTAATTTCGTTTGACGTCGACGATCGTCTCTTGGTCTTGGGCCAACGTCCCAATCAACAGCATCAACGTGCCGAGCCCGAACATGGCTACAGCAATCTTTAGAGAGCCGAGGGCGGTGAGGACCTTCCAAAAGTAGGCATGGATGTCCATTGCCCCGGTCGCAGTTCGCCCCTGCACAAACTTATCACTGGTAACGGTTGCCATATTCAAACTACTCCCAGCGCATCGAATCGATGAAACGCAGCAAGTTGGATTTTTGTTGTTCAGCCAATTGAATTGTGGATCGAAGCTTCACGAACATGGAGGTTGGAAATCCCTCCATCGGAATCACGGCGATCATCAAACAAAGTCCGGACTTCTCGTCGTTTGCCCGGATCGTATACAGCTTTGCTTCCCGCTTTCCGGCCGGGATGGTCTCCGCCCGTGAGACGGTTTCCTCCGCCTTGGGCCCCAGGATGGACGGATCGTCTGTCTTGAGCACTTGCTCCGACCACATCTTTGAGTTCTCCAGCGGATTATCAACCGCTTGGCTAATCACAATTTCACCGTCGAGCTGGGACTCTCCGCCCGGGACGCGAAAGGTGGCGATCCGGAATGCGCGATCCGGCTGCTTTTCCCAGCCTTCGGGCAGTTCATATCGAAGAGTGCTCGGATCAAAGGTTTTGGTTTCCGTCGCTGATCCATGGTCCGCTGGCATCGAAGCGTCCTGTTTAGGGGCGGCGACGGTTGCGGGACTTGAGGCATCGCTTGGTGGCAGGGAGTTCGGCGATTCCGATTTACCCATCGATCCATTCTTGTCGAATATATACGCGGGGATTTTTGAACCCTCACGCGGCACCGGTTGGATCGAGGCCATCAACTCATCGAGAGTTTGATTGTCTTGGGCAACTTGACCGTTCCAACGATTCAATTGCATGAGAAGATAGTCAGGCCAAGCAGACTCTTCGGCGGGTGCAGCGAGTTTGGAGATGGTCATGATGGCTGGTTTATCCTGCCCTGCCACAGGGATCGCCACCTTCGCTTCGGCAAACGCATCCCCGGGCAACATCTCCCATCCAGCGGGGAGATCCAACACAGGCTTTCCCGAATCGGGATCGGTCTTGAACTCGGCAACGATCTTCGGAAACGACTCCTTGATCCCTTCAATGCGAGTAATCGAGTCGGTGATTTTCAGAAAGTACCCGGCGCCGTTCAAAGGGAAAATCGCGCCGAGGATTCGCTTTTCTGCCATCGGAACCGAGCTTCCCCCCATCATGGGAGGCATCCCACCGGATGAAGCCATCCCCCCAGCACCGGGCATGCGAGGGGGCTGAACGACGAACTCCGTATCGTTTTTGGGAGCCTGATAGACTCTCGGTTCACTCGGCGGCGTACAGCCAACGAGGAAGATGGTCCCGACCAAGAGGGAGAGTTGGCCAAGCAAAATGGGTGAGCAGGGTTTCAAGTTGATCGCAACTCAGCGTTAAAGGAAGCCGCAAAGGACGGGCAGGCAAGTGCTTACGCACGGTTGGAGGTGGGAGCCAAGCCATGTGCGAAGCTGGCCAAAGAGCCAGGACCAACCGCTCCGCAGCTCGTAGGCCGACTATAACGTCTACATTATAGTGCCCCCTGGGTCGAACGCCATGCGGATATGAGGTAGCTGGACAACTCCTTTGATTCCCGAACGCCTTCAAGTTCACCCCGAAAACCGCTATTGAATTGCGAAAACACAGGAGTTGCGAACTCGCGAGAGATGGAGGATAACCTTCGCAGTTCCCTTTGCGACGCATTGTCGCGGCCTTTACCGCTGCGCTCCTTTCCCTTGAACCATTCCCGACTGCCGTGACTTTCACCCGCCAAAGCATCGAGTTTCCAGGAGAAATGATCCTTCTGGGAACCGGTACGAGCGTCGGCGTCCCCGCCATTGGATGTGGCTGTTCGGTCTGCAAGAGCAAGGATCCTCGCAACAACAGAACGCGCAGCAGCGCCATCCTTGGTCTTCCTAAAGGAAATCTGCTCATCGACACCGCCCCCGATCTTCGGCATCAATTGCTTCGCGAGGGGATTGGAATTGTCCATAGCGTGCTTTACACGCACGAACACGCGGACCATCTTCACGGGATGGACGACATCCGATTGTTTCCATTCATGATCGGCGGCCCGGTCCCCGTGTACGCCTCGCAGCATGTCCAATCGCGAATCACACGCGTCTTCGATTACGCATTTCAAAAGAGAGAGCCCACACACGCCGGCGCTGCTCCACAGCTGCAGCTGCTGACCATTGACGACGAGCCATTCGAAGTACTCGGCGCTCGAATCACTCCGATCCCGCTGGTTCACGGTCCTTATTGCAACGTCTATGGTTTTCGCATTGGCAAGGTTGCGTACTGCACGGACACCAACCACATCGCACCCTCCAGCATGGAGCTACTACAAAATCTGGACACCTTGGTTCTCGATGCACTTCGCTTCACGCCTCACCCCACCCATTTCTCGATAGAAGAAGCTCTCTTCGTCATCGACGCTCTTCGCCCTCGAAAAACATTCCTCACCCACCTCTCGCACGATATCGATTTTGATGAGGTCAGTGCCAAGCTCCCAGAAAACGTTCACCTCGCTTACGACGGTCTGCGCATCCCCTTATCATGAATCCCTGCAACCACCCACTCCCTTTCGGTTTGGAATCTCTCGGAGATCGAGTGGTCGCTGCGTGGCATAAACTACAAGCAGAAGCGGCTGAAAGCAAAGGGGACTCGGATCACTGGACAGGCAAACTGTCGGATTCCGCCCTGTCGACCGCCACCGCCATCAGCGCGTTAGCCATGGTCCTTCGCGACCAAAGCCTTTTTCCGAACAATCCTGTGCACCAAAGAGCAGAGAACTGGGATCGCGACTCTCTGCAGCAGCTTGTCGACAATGGATCGCGATGGTTAGCGAAGGCGCAGAACGCTGATGGTGGTTTTGGAGATACAGATCGATCACTCTCCAATATTGCAACAACACTCCTCGTCATCGCCGCTTGGGAGATCGCTGGCCACCGAGAACTACATACGGATGCGATTACAAGAGCTTGGGCGTTCGTCGACAAGCAAGGGAGCTGGGACGGACTTCGTCGCCGCTATGGCAAGGACAAGACGTTCGTCGTCCCCATCATGATGAATTGTGCCCTAGCGGGGCTTATTTCTTGGAAAGAAATCCCAACGCTTCCCTTTGAAGCAGCCGCCCTGCCACAGTCATGGTATCGATTCGCAAAGATGCCCGTCGTAAGCTATGCCGTTCCAGCGCTGGTTGCGATTGGTCAAGCCCAATGGCATCACAATCCGCCCTCCAACCCGATCATCAGGGCCTTGAGAGGATCGCTGCGAAACAAAACGTTGCACGTTCTTGAAACCATGCAACCGGAGAGTGGGGGCTACTTAGAAGCAACGCCGCTCACCAGCTTTGTCTTGATGAGCCTTGCCTCGATTGGCTTGGTGCAACATGCTGTTTCGCAATCCGCCGTTCGATTTTTGGTTGACTCGGTGATGCCGGATGGGTCATGGCCTATCGATACCAATCTGGCTACTTGGGTCACCTCCCTGACTATGCGATCTTATTACCCCAACGGACTGACATCGGGGGCTGAATCCGGGACAGGCGACGAAAAACAACTGCAGTGGGATGCGACCATCGACTGGCTGCTCCGCTGCCAGCACACAAGCCGCCATCCTTTCACGGGTGCGGAACCGGGAGGCTGGGGCTGGACAAACTTGAGCGGTTCGGTGCCGGATAGCGACGATACTCCAGCTGCCTTGTTGGCTCTAGCCAACTACGCACGCGTCCTCCGCAGGCGATCCTCTCGCGAGAGCGCGTCTAAGAACGATCGTCTATTAAGGGTGACCGAAGCGGCGGAACAAGGTTGTGATTGGTTGCTTCGATTGCAAAACAGCGACGGAGGTTGGCCCACGTTCTGCCGTGGATGGGGAACGCTCCCGTTTGATCGCAGCGGCACCGATTTGACCGCACACGCGCTGCGAGCTTTGCATGCATGGCGACCGAATCTTTCAAGCTCCATACGAGCCCAAGTCGATCGCGCCTCCGCTCGAGGTTGGCGCTACTTGGAACGAACCCAACAAAGGGATGGAAGCTGGCTGCCACTCTGGTTTGGCAATCAAGACCGCGTTGAAGAAGACAACCCCTTTTATGGAACCGCTCGTGTCCTCATGGCGTACGGCGAGTGTGGTCTTGCGTCACACTACTGTGCAGCGCGTGCTATCGCTTACTTGAAACAAAACCAAAATAGCGACGGCTCATGGGGGGGAGGTCCTTCCATTCGATATCCTTCTTCCCCCTCAAATTCCAATGAATCGACAGGTACTGTGGAAGAAACAGCGACTGTATTAGAAGGAATCATGGCCTGCGGTGGAAAAAGGGCTGCCGCTGACTCTATAATGAGGGGCCTGTTGTGGTTGTGTGACGCTTTGGAGCGCAACGACCACCACACGAGCCAACCCATCGGTTTCTACTTTGCGAAACTGTGGTACCACGAAAAACACTATCCTCTCGCGTTCTCACTTGCCGCATTGAGAAAAGGACTTGAGTTTTGTCAACGATAACACCGATTG
>JALOQZ010000171.1 GCA_025459245.1 Pirellula sp. | reverse complement strand
TGGAAGTTTGGATAAGCAGATTCGATTCATCGTTGTGAGAATTCCTGCAGTTGGTACGGCGTCCTTGCAACTCATTTGGTAGTATACCGCAAATGGAACGGACAAGGAACGAACTCGACCAAGGCAAAAGACTTGAGAAGCGATGAAAGCGGCTTACATCCGACAACCAGGGCCTCCTGACTCGATCGAATACGGGGATTTACCAGCCCCTCAATGCGGCCCAGGTCAGATACTTGTTCAAGTCTCCGCGGTCTCGGTCAATCCCATCGACACATATATAAGAGGCGGGGCTAACTATTGGCCTTTACCAAATCCTTTTATCATCGGATGTGATTTTGCTGGCACGATCGTCGAGGTGGGGCGCGAGGTTCAAACGCACCATGTCGGGCAGCGAGTGTGGGGTTCGAATCAAGGATTGTTGGGACGGCAAGGTACTTTCGCTGAGATAATTGCCATCGATCCCAAGTGGGCGTATCCCACATCCGAAGGGGCAACGGATCGAGACATGGCCGCAATTGCTCTGGTCGGGATCACCGCTCACCTCGGGCTTTTTTCCCGCGCCCAGCTAAAGCCGAAAGAACTCATTTTCGTAAGAGGGGGTACTGGAGGTGTCTCCTCCATGGTCTTGCAGATGGCAAAAGCGGTTGGAGCGACGGTCATTACAACGGCGGGAAGTCCTGAGAAAGCAACGCGATGCCGAGAACTCGGAGCGGATCACGTTATCGAGTACAACCGCGAATCCCTAGCGGATCGCTTGAAAGAACTCGCGCCCGAGGGTGTTCAAGTCTTTTGGGAAACGCTTCGGGATCCCGACTTCGACTTTGCCGTCGGTGCGATGGCTCCAAACGCACGCATGATTTTGATGGCAGGACGCGATGCACGGCCCCCATTCCCGGTTGGGCCTTTCTACGTCAAGGGTTGCTCGCTGCACGGCTTTGCCATGTTTAAAGAGTCAGCGGAGTCTCAAGCCGCATCTGCAGCCGATATCAATCATTGGGTTAGAACAGGTCTGCTGCGATCGCAGATCGACCGAGTCCTACCCCTTCAAGACGCGGCCGAAGCTCATCGATTGCAAGAACAGCACACGCTTCAAAAGAACAGCAGTCTGGCTGGGAAAATTGTTCTCGAAACCAACCACTCCAACCATGAATACCACGGATAGCGAATGACTAGAAATACGCTTGGTGAAGCTAGGACAAAGATTGTCGCCACTGTTGGCCCCGCTTGCGAGGATGAAGCAATCCTCGCTGAGTTGGTGAACCATGGAGTCGACATCTTTCGAATCAATGCAGCCCACGGGACGCAGGCCGATTATGCACGTGTCTTAGAAAAGATTGTTCGCGTTCGAGAAAAGACCGACTTTCCTGTCGGAGTACTTCTCGATCTCGCTGGCCCCAAAATTCGACTTGGAAAACTGTTCGACGAAGAACCTTTAGAAGTCGACATCGGCAGCGAAGTCACTTTTGTTAGGGGCGAGAAGCCAGGCAGTCGCTTCGAATTGACCAGCAATTACACCAAATTGATCGATGAATTGAACCTCGGTGATCGCGTGATGCTCGCCGATGGGATGATCTCGATGCAAGTGGTGGAAAAGCTAAAAGACTCGGTGCGTTGTGAAGTCACCGTGAGAGGCACGATCCGGTCCAAACAAGGAATCAACTTGCCTGGGACTTCGCTTTCCGTCTCCTCCATGCGCCCCGAAGATGTCGATAACGCCCTGTGGGCCGCTCGCAATCACGTCGACTTCATCAGCTTGTCGTTCGTCCGTTCGGCACAAGATGTTCTCTCCCTAAAGAACTTGCTCGCGTCGATGGATGCGACTGCATTGGTAATCGCCAAAATTGAAAAGCGCGAGGCGCTCGAACAACTGGAAGAGATTGTTGACGCCGCCGATGGCGTGATGGTGGCCCGCGGCGATCTCGGAGTCGAAATTGAAGTAGCCGACACACCCGTCGCGCAGAAGAGAATCATTCAGGTCTGCCGCGACAAGCTAAAGCCCGTCATTGTCGCTACGCAGATGCTGGAAAGCATGCACCACAATCGGCGACCGACCCGCGCGGAAGCGAGCGACGTTGCTAACGCGATCCTCGATGGCGCTGACGCTTGTATGCTCAGCGGGGAAACGGCAATCGGTGACTATCCTGTTATCGCTGTCGACACGATGAATAAAATCATGTTGAGCACGGAGAAGATGCTTAAAACGCAACCGGGCGATTCGAAGACGCGGTTCTTTAGTCGCGTTCACCCGGTGACTTCGGCGGTGACTCATAACGCGGCCAATATCGCCGAGGCGATCGACGCCAAGCTCGTGGTCGTCGCCAGCCGAACAGGTGGAACTGCATGGGTGAAAGCAAAGCAAAGGAACTATATTCCCACGCTCGGTGTCAGCGACTCAGATCACACCCTCCGGCGCATGTGCTTGTTCTGGGGAATCATGCCCCACAAAGTCCAAAATTTGGACAACCCTGAGATCTTGATGGACGAAGTCACGGCCTGGGGCGTGTCGCGCGGCATGCTGAGCCCGGGAGACCGAGTCGTTTACGTCACCGGAACAGGGCTTCTACATAACACGCATAATTTGCTTGTTGTTCACGAAGTGCCAGCGATCAAGCCTTAGAACCTTGCTCGATACGATTGGAAAGGGATGTGCTAATTCATGAACGCGAATAAACCATTGTTCCACCTTCCTGGAAACAGTTTCTGGTCTATTGCACTTTGGATTGCCTTCCACGGATGGATAGTCGGTTCGCTTTCTTTGCCTGCTTTCGCCGAAGATTGGTCGGTCGTTCGCGGCGACTCTCAAGGGACTGGGGTCGCCGCAGGTGTGCTTCCCAAAGATCCAAAAGTCTTATGGGAGTTCAAGACGGGGGATGATCAAGCTGGATTTGAAGGGACTCCTGTCATCGCAGGAGGAAAAGTCTTCTTAGGTGACTTTCAAGGGAACGTGTATGCGATCGAGCTCGCAACGGGTCGCGTCGCTTGGAAGGTGAAGGCGAAGGAAGGATTCGTTGCGGCAGGAGCGGTTCGCGGCGAATACTTGATCATGGGAGACTTTAGCGCCAACATCTACTGCTTTCGTGTCAGCGATGGCTCGGAAGTTTGGTCTGGCGAACTGGACCAAGCGATCGTGAGTGGAGGAAATTTTGTCGGCGACGAAGTTCTCTTGTCGAGCGATTCGGGATCTTTGTACGCGCTCGATGTAAAGACAGGCAAACAGCGATGGACTTATGCGACCGGAGACCAACTGCGTTCGACGGCTAGTCTTTGGAATCAGATTGCTCTGCTCGGTGGATGCGACAGCAAACTTCACAAGATCGATATCGCCAAGGGAGAGCCTGTGAGCGAAGGACAGCCGCTGATGGCACCGACGCTGAGCACACCGAATGTGATTGGGGACTTCGCCGTCGTCCCCACTCAACCAGGCGTCGTGTTCGCCATTCAAGCGAAGGATGGAAAAGTCCTTTGGAGCTATGAGCCAGAAAGCGGAGCCAACGCAGACATTCGCGCTTCGTCGGCAACGCTCGCCAAGGTAGAGGATGGTCAATTAAAAGGAATCGTGGTCGTCCCGAGTCGCAACAAACGATTGATAGGACTGGACGCTTCAAGCGGGAAACTGAAGTGGGAGGCGGTGCTGCGAAAGAGATCCGATGCCTCCCCTGTGATTTGCGACGGGCGGGCTTGGATCGGGGGTTCCGATGGGATGGTATACGGGATCGATATCGAGACCGGTAAAGAGACTTGGAATTACCAGCTCAGTGGACAGATTTTAGCATCACCTGCCATTGCTGACGGAAAGATGGTTATCGCCACGGAGAAAGGATCGATCGTTTGCTTCGGTGAATAGTCGCAATCGACACGGCCGCGTCACCGAATACCTTCACCATGAAGCAGGTCATCGCCATCATCCGCCCCTACCTCGCCGAAAGGCTTCTCGATCACTTGAAGCTAGCGCCGTTGGAAGCGTTGCAAGTTTCCGAAGTGAAGGGCTTTGGCCGCCAAAAAAGTTACTTGGATCAATATTCCTCGACGGAGTTTTCCCTCTCCTTTCTTCCTAAAGTGGAAGTAACCCTCTGGGTCGATGATTTGCGATTGAACGAAGTACTTGAGACGATCATCAAGTCGACGCGAAGCGGCCGAATGGGGGATGGGAAAATCATGGTTCTATCCACGGAGGATCACGCGCCCCCGACTCGTTGATACGGGCCAATACCATGATCTGCAGCCTTTGCTCCCTTCTTTGCGACCAGCCCTCTCTTCAGTCTTCTTGCACACTCCGCAATCAGATCCTGTTGAAAGCTAAACCGTCAGAAGGAGAATTCCTTCCTGTCTTAGACGCCCCCGCGAGGGAAATGATTCGAACGGCTCGTTCGGTTCATATTGCGGGTCGATTTCACTGCGTGGAGACCAGTCGGGCTGCCATCGATGTCGCCCGCGTCTATCGCGCAACAATCGACGGATCGCATCCCTCGTCGATGTTCGAAGTCTCGCAAGCCTTGGCGGGCAGCGGTGCCTACCTTTGTTCGTTAGCAGAAGCCCGCTCCACTAGCGATTGCTTGATTGTTATCAACTCCGCTGGCCTCCTCGAGCGATTTCCACAGCTACCAGAGATTCTTAATCGTTGTTATTTGAATACGACCGAGCCAGCGATTGATCCATCGGACTGTTGCGAGCACAGCGTTGCACCAAAGTCGCCCGCGAGAATTGTTTTATTGGGACCAGAAAGCCAGACGCATGTTGCGAACTGGCAAGAACATTTTACCGATGTCAGCGAGCATCCTTGTTCGTGCGAGTCGATCCCCAACTTGCTCCTGGAGATCAAGAAGTCGGCGGAGTCCGTGGATGATCGACCGAGTAGCGGCGAATGGGCAGGCCATGCTTGGAGCGATTGCATAGCGAAAGCCAAGTATCCGGTCGTGATTTGGGGAAGTGGGACGCTTCCGGTTCCTGCGATCGATTTCTGGGCGGAGAGACTGCAAAGTTGGTTTCTGCAATGGAACGAACATTCTCGTGCAAGCTCCCTAGTCTTGTCGTCGCTGGCCAATGTCTTTCACCACACGAGCAATTGGCTGACCGGATACCCATCGCGTCTGGATTTCACGAAGGGAGATTTGCGTTGGGAAAGGCGAGAGGCGTCGACAGCTCGATGGCTGGAGAAGAATCGTCAAGACGAGGACGCATGTCTTGTTTGGATCGATGAATCCGCTTTGGAAGCCCCTGCGACCATCGGATCTGTGCAAACAACGGATCGATTCCGGATCGTCGAGTTATCGGTATCCAAGGCAAAGGATTCTTATAACTCGCTCCCGGACGCGAAGTCCTCGGTCAAGAGTCAACACATTCCTATCGGCAGGCCTGGAGTCGACTACTCTGCCACGCTTTTGCGATCGGATCAAATCGTCATGTCGTATCCCGACGCGGACCCCATCCTGCAAAGGGATGGCGTCATTCGCGCCGCTTCTTGGTTGAGAGGTTTGCTAGATTGATCGTCCATCTCAAGAACGGCTACTGCGTCGACGGTGTTCATGAATCCATGATTCGCGATTTGTTCCTTGTCGACGGACGTATCGAAGGTGACATAGGCGGACGCACTCCCAATCTCGTCATCGATTTGAAGGGGCAAATCGTGATGGCCGGGGGGATCGATATGCATACACACATCGGGGGTGGCAAAGTCAATTTAGCTAGGTTGCTCCTACCCGACTTGATCGGTCGGGGAGAGGCGTACGACCCTTGGACGCAGCAGCGCAAGCTGTCATCGCCGGTACCACCCGCCTTTGAAATTGGACAGCGTTATCTTGAGATGGGATACACCACCTGCTTGGAGCCTGCGGTGCTTCCTGCGAACGCTCGTTATGCACATCGCGAAATGGCCGATATTCCATGGCTGGACACCGGCGGCTATTTGTTGCTCGGCAATGATCGCATCCTGCTGGAGTGGTTGGCGGCCAAAGCGCCCCAGTCTCAGATCAATGCTTATGTAGCGACCATGCTTCAGTTACATCAGTGTTGTGGTGTGAAAGTGGTAAACGCGGGGGGGATCGAAGCGTTCAAGTTCAATCAACGGCACTTGAATGTCGACCAATCGGCGGCGCATTATCCGATCACCCCTCGCGATATCTTGCGTTCGCTCGCTACGGCTGTCGATGAAATTGATTTGCCTCACCCACTCCATGTCCATTGCAGCAATTTAGGAACGGCGGGCAATATTGAGTCCACCATGCAAACGTTGGATGCGGTTGAGGGGCATCGTGTCCATTTGACCCACGCGCAATACCACTGCTACGGAAAAAACGGTCCCCATGGCTACAGTTCTGAGGCTGCCTTGCTAGCCGAGTATGTTAACTGGCATCCGAATGTGACCATTGACGTTGGGCAAGTTCTGTTTGGGCAGACGGTGACGATATCCGGGGACACGATGCACCAGCATCACAATCGAAAGTTGGCACGCCCTCGCAAAGTGATTTTTCAAGATGCGGAGTGTCAGGCCGGTTGCGGTGTCGTCCCCTTCCGGTATCGTCACGATCAATACGTTCATGGATTGCAATGGAGCATCGGCCTCGAGCTTTGCCTTCGAATCCTCGATCCCACTCGCGTTTTTCTGACGACCGATCATCCCAATGGCGGACCGTTCACGGCGTATCCTCATTTGCTCAAGCTATTATCGAACTACGACTATCGCATGTCGATCTTCGAACAGCTACATCCCGATGTTCGTGCGACTAGCACGTTACCTTCGCTCAAACGGGAGTATTCGCTAGAAGAAATCGCAATGATGACGCGTGTCGGACCTGCACGCGTACTCGGGCTCCAAGACCGAGGTGCATTGGAATCAGGCATGCAAGCCGATATCGCCGTTTATGAAAAGCAATCCGATATAGCAGCCATGTTTAGCCATCCGACGTATGTTTTTCGAAGGGGCGAACAAGTGCTTGCACCTGCGCAAGCCCTTTTGCCACAAAGCAAGCCGACATTAAAGCAAACGATCGTAGCGCAACTACCGGTCGACGGCCACTACCAGGATTTGATCCATCGCGCCTACTTGTCGTGCTACGGCTACTCTCCGTCGTTTGTCGGAATTTCATCCGATGAGTTACGAGGAGAATACCACGACCTCGTCCATGTCAAATCGCTTCACAGCTAACAGCAAGCTTCGTTTAACAGTCAGCCGCGAGGCGTACTCCCGATGCACAGCCATCCTTATACGATATATCGGACACGACATACCGCAGTACCGTACGCCTGGCGGCTGACTGTTAAACGAGTTGGTTGGGATCTGATTATTGGTACGTCGTCCAACCGGGGGAGAGTCCGGTATACGGAGTTAGCCATTTCCAGTTTTGCCGTGGCTTTCCTTCTTTGGTGGGATTTTCAAGTACATAGTTAATCGCATTCTCAATCGCTTGATCACTGTCCAAGAAAGATTTCCAGTGATGCCTCGCCCACATTCCGGGTGGTCTCCTGTCTGGTTTTGCGTATGGTGCCTGCGGGTGGTTACTGTCCGCAAGAAGTCGACGAGTCGCTGCACCTTTTAGTAAATTCGCAATCTGTTCAACTTGGTACCGATGGCGACTAACCACCAGATGCGTATGCTCAGGAAGAATGGAGCAAGCCCAAACCGCATAGTCGCTCTTGATCGATTGCTCTTTGAATCCGTTTGCAACCGACAACGCTTGGATCCCAGTCAACGTAACCGGGGGGTATCGCAACGCTCTACGGGCGGCATCACGGATAGCCCGCTCTTCTGTTGACAGCATGGCCAATGTACGTTGCTCCAAATGTCGGGTCGTCTGGCCGAAACGGGCGATTTCCCAGCTTGCGACAAAATCCGACCATGAGCCACGTGGATCGTTAGGAAGCCAAAATCCGTAATGGGGCAAAACGAGATGGTAGGCGTGGACCATCGTTCAACTCCTGCATGAAAGGCGTAGTTCAACAGCCAGTCGTAGGCGTACAAGGGGTGCGGCTGACTATGTAGGGTAGATTGTACACGATGGAGACGCATGGGTAGTACGCCTAGCGGCTGACTGTTAAACGAGGAGTATGCCTGGCGGACGAATGTGAGAGGATTGTGTCGGGAGGAAGCGTCAAGGGGTGAGGTTTTTTTGTTGCTGGAGAAGCATTCGAAGTGCGGCTACTTGTTCAGGATTCTCCGCGAATAAATTCTTCTTCTGTCCTAGATCCTCTCGGAGGTTATAGAGTTCTCCGGCGTGTGGATTTGGATTAAATCCCATCTGCTTGGTGTACCACTCAGGAACCTTGCTGATCCCTCCCGTTTTGGTATCGATCAATACCCAATCGTCATGTCGAATCGCATAGCCGTTGGGGTTGGTATTATGAACCAAGGTGGAACGCTTCGAGGGAGTTTTCCCGGAGATGAACTCCCATTGGTCGATGCTATCCGGAGCAGAGCCCTCGGGGATAGCGGCGCCAACGATCTTGGCGATGCTAGCGTAGAAGTCGATCTGACTCATCAATCCGTCTTGGACCTTTCCCGCGGGTATCTTCCCTTTCCATCGAGCGATCGTGGGGACACGGTGCCCTCCCTCCCAAAGATCTCGCTTCAGCCCCCGAAGTGGTCCTGAACTTCGGTGATCGAATTTGCGCACGCGTTCATACGCGTAGTGCTCGGGGCCATTATCGGCGCTGAAAAGGATCAAGGTTTCGTCCAAAATTCCCTTCTTCTCTAAGGCGTCGATCACACGGCCAATCGCGGCGTCCGTTTGACAAACGTAGTCGCCGTACCCGCCGGCTTTCGATTGTCCTTGAAAGGATTGCGTCGGGATGATCGGTGCATGAGGAGAAGTGAAA
>JALOQZ010000170.1 GCA_025459245.1 Pirellula sp. | reverse complement strand
GATCTGGCGAAGGTCCTCAAGGCTTGCTTAATCGCCCTCGAGACCGCGCAACCTTATGCGGCATATAACTATGTCTTGCAAACAGCTCCATTTCATCGCCCAGACCGCAACTCCCACCACTGGCGATTGCGAGTCATCCCCAGGCTCAGCAAAGTAGCTGGCTTTGAATGGGGATCGGATTGCTTTATCAATACGACCAAGCCAGAGCTGGCCGCTTCGGTCCTTCGCAGTCACTTGCCCGATCCTCGCGACCTGTAGAGTACAAGCTGCCTGCTTTCTCGAAACGCTCCGACGGCACAGCTCGAGGAGCCAGCCTCAGCATCACGGTGCAATCGTTTTGGCTTCCTCGGCCGGGGCAGCAACCGGTGGCGCCGGACGACGACGCTCCTCCATGGCAGGCTTCCCTTCGATCAACTGATTGATCTCCCCCGTTCGCTTGCGGAGAGTGAATGTATCGTAAAGCGACCCTTTGGCTGTCCTCGCTTCATATCGCAATTCATCCCCGTCGACATGAATGATCTGATAGAGCTGAGTGTCTTCCGCAACTCGCTTCATAACTTGACTCGGCTGCAAGTTGTACATCTTTGGACCACTCACCGAAACTACGTACACCGTGCCGGTCGTTGGATCAAGCTTGTTCTCTCCGGTTGCGACATTTGAAACCGTCTCAGGAACTTCAACGGGAGTTTCCAAGCCAGTTCTTCCGTATGTATGATCATGCCCCGTTAAAACCAAATCAACGCGATAGGCGTCGAAGATCGGTTTCCAAGCCTTTCGAAGGGCTGCGTTGTCACGATCCTTCGCCGCTGAAAAGATCGGATGATGAAAAGAACATACTACCCACCGGGATTTGTTTTTTGCAAGCACGCTGTTAAGCCACTTTGATTGCTCCTCAATTTTCTCATTGCTGTTGAGACAAACAAATCGAACATTGCTGTACTCAAACGTATAGCAGGTCTCATCCAACCCCTCGGGACCATGGCTCGGTAACTCGAATTGCGCACGCCAATGATGCGAAAGCCTGCGAGTCCCATCCTCCTGCTTGGCTTGCTCATGATTCCCCGGAACGGCGACACTCGAAGTCATGGAATGAAGAAAGCTCCCCGCATAGAACCACTCGCCCCACTCGGCATCCGCCTCGGCTCGGTTGATTAAATCGCCAGCGTGCAACATAAACTTCGCCTTGGGTGCATCCGAGTAAGCTTCACGCACGACGCGCGACCAATGCGACTTGAGATCATTCTGAGCGTCACCGAAATAAATAAACGAGAAGGGACTTGGCTTTGCTGGCGCTGTGGTGAAGTGAAACCATTCACTCCAATTCACCCCGTCGCCAACTCGATACGCGTACTTCGTATCCGGAGATAAATCGATGAAGTTGGCGGAATGGAAGTGAGCTTCGTTGATGTCGGTTTTCAAATGCTGCGTGGTCGCCTCGACTTGGAGCGCTTCCTTCAACGGGATCGGACCGTCGGTAGCAACCGCTATCTGCGCAATCCCGTGCGCTACCTCTGTACTCGTCCTCCAAGTCACCGCTTGCGTGGTGCGAGGATCTTCCTTCCAAGTCAAAACGATACGATCCGGGACCAAACTCGGCTTGTAGACATCTGCAGGCTTGGCGGCGATCGGCTTATGATCCCCGTCGTGGGCGATCCCAATTGCAGAAGGAATACTGAGCGACCCAAGCAACAACGCCCGAAGGAATCTTTGTTTCATGGCTGGAAAAACGAGGTGGGAGGTTTTGTAGCAGGCAGGTGATGAATGCGGACCTAAGCAATTAGATCGTCATTCGCTAACCGGAGGATCGTCTCCAGGGCATGAGATAGCTTACTGGGTTCGTCGCGCCAATTCACCTCCGTGCTGATCTTATTTACCAAATCTTTAACTTGAACCGCTCCACGATCCAATTCGTCGGATCCGGCGATCAACGCGACGCGAAATCCCCGTTGGTCCGCATACTTCAACTGCTGAGCTAGCTTCTTACCGTCAGGATAAACCTCCGTAGAGTAACCCGCGTTTCGCACAATCGAGGCCAGACGAAAGTAATCGTTCAATCGTGTTGGATCGAACAACGCGATGAAGACGTCTGCGGAACTGCTGTGCTTTGGCAATCGTCCCAACTGCTCCAAAGCAGCCAACAATCGATCTAAACCAAGCGATGCACCGATGCCTGGTAGATGTTGCTTTGTATAGAGCCCGGCCAAGTTATCGTAACGCCCACCGCTGCAGACACTGCCAATCGAAGGAAGATCACCAAGCGTCGTTTCGAAAACGACACCGGTGTAATAATCCAATCCTCGCGCAATCGAAACATCGATACGATAATGTTCGCTCGAAACCCCAGCCGCTTCCAGTGCGCTGGTTAACGCGCGGAGCCTCGAGACTCCTTCGCCACCAAGCTCGACTCCTCCGACCAGCCGATCAAGCTGAGCCAGAACGTCCTCGGTCGTTCCGCGAATAGCTGCCAATTCGAGAACTGCGTTGGCTTGGTCCGAATTCAATCCGGCCTGCTCCAACTCCTTGCGAACCTGATCGCCCCCCACCTTTTCGAACTTGTCCAAGGCTCGCAAGACTGCCGTCGACGCTTGCTCCAATCCCATCGATTGAAGAAATGCGGTCAAGACTTGGCGATTGTTGATACGGATTGAAAAACGCTCAATCCCGATGGTCTGCATGAGCTCGTGTATCACAAGCGCCGTTTCAATATCGGCAACCACACCTGTGGTACCGATCGTGTCAAAGTCGCATTGCACAAATTCACGGAAGCGGCCTGCTTGCGGAGTCTCACCACGCCAAACCGGCGCGATGTGGTATCGCTTGAATGGTGTCCCTAACTGGCCAATGTGCTGGGCGGCGAAACGAGCGAAGGGGACGGTCAAATCGAAACGCATGCCGACGGCACGGCCCCCTGCATCGACGAAGTGGTACATCTGACGATCGGTTTCCTCCGATCCTTTGCCAGTCAAAACCTCCAGCAACTCTAGAGCGGGAGTATCGATTGGCACGAAGCCATAGCGCCGGTAAACCGAACGAGCCGTCTCCATAAGCTTTTCCCGAGGAATCATCGACTCGGGAAGGAAATCACGAAATCCCTTGAGGGTGCGAGGCTCGATCAACGCCATGGCCAGTTCTTTCAAAATGTGTCGCGGCAAGGAAAGCTTGCATGCTACCGCGACCCTTCGGATTGAACAACGCGAACTAAGTGCCTATCCGAAAACCATTAGCCGCTTTGGCGCTAGCCGCGGTTTCCGATGGTTTTCGGGTAGGCTCTAAGGCTTTCGCTTGAGCAGCATGGCCTCCGCTGCGTTTTCCGTCCCCTAAGAGAGAATGACCAGCGGGTTGGGTTCGGGGGATCGAATGGAGCTCAAATCGCTCGAATGGAACCTGGCTTCCATGTACTCAGCCACTTGCTCCGCCGTCTCGAAATACATTTCGTACACCGCGTCTTCGTCGAACTCGCAATTGTCAGTCGAGTAATCGCGGCAGATCTGTGGTCGGGTCTCGTAAATACCGCATCGATGATCCGCTTGCAAATGCTTGCAGTCGGTGTGCACCAGGAGGTACCAAGTATCGTCTTCAATAAAGACCGAGGCGCGATCGTGCAGCAAATACCATCGGATGAAATCCAAGTCTTGCTCGGTCGTCGGTGTATCGATCGGCATCGCAAAATAGCGGCAGCACTTCGCCGTGCAATAAGCGCACAACACTTCGCTCGTAGGCACTTCCTCGCGCTTCGGTTTGCGGCCATCGATCGTCTTGGCGGGTAAAAGCTGCAAAGGTGCTAAGGTTGCGGAACTCATCGTGCTCGTATCTTCCGAGAGGTAGCCATTCAGTAGTCGTCCTGTGTCGCTATCGCGAGCGACCAAGGAGACGTAGTCTGCACCAATCGCGCGCAGGTCGCAAGCGATTTTGAGAAATTCGGGAGTGGAGGGTTCCCCATGAAGATCCCATCGCCATCGCAAAGAGACGGTTTAATTCGGCTCTTTACCGCCAAGAGTGATAGGGATTTGCATGGTTTCCCCTTCGCGTATGACCGTCAGAACGATCTGATCTCCAGGCCGCTTCGACTCGATGACTCCGAGCAGATCGTCCGAGCGTTTTACCTTTTGACCGTCGATTCCGATGATCAAGTCGGATTGGCTGTGATCGACGACTTCTTGCTCCACCTGCAAAAGCCCCACGCGGTTCTTGCGCCTCGCCAATTTCGACCCGCGTATACCCGCTCGCTCTGCAGGCCCACCCGGCGTTAGATTCACGACGAGAAGTCCGCGATCAGTCTCGAAGACCTGCAGTATCCCAATGGTTGGCCGAATCACTTTGCCGTGCACCAAAAGCTGCGACACAACTCGCTTGATCGTGTTCACCGGGATGGCAAACCCGATACCTGCATTGTCTCCGCTTCGTGTCGCAATCGCCGTATTCAATCCGATTAGCTCGGCTCGTGAATTGAGGAGTGGACCACCCGAGTTTCCTTGATTCAATGCGGCGTCGATTTGGATGACCGAGTGGATCTGCTGCTTGGTCTTCGACCGTATCTGACGATTGAGACTCGAGATGATCCCGGTTGTCATCGTTCGCTCGAATCCGAAAGGGTTTCCGATCGCTACCACATGCTGGCCAACTCGCAGATTGCTGGAATCGCCCCATGCGATCGGAAAGAGCGATGTCTCAGGTGCATTGATTTGTAACACCGCGAGATCGTTGTCGGCGTCCTGACCCACCAAGCTCGCGGGATAGGCATCGCCATTGAACAGCGTCACGGTGACCTTTTGCGAGCCGCTGATAACGTGGTAGTTGGTCAAGACCAACCCTCGCTTGTCCATGATGACGCCGCTGCCGTTCCCCTCGACCTCCATGCTGACCAGCAAACTTTCCGGGCGAAGGGAGGTTGTGGAGATATTCACAACACTTCGGTTGGCACGGTCGTAGACCGAAACGTTGAGAGCCTCCTCCGCAGTCATTGCGTAAAACCCGTCCCCCATATCGATCCCGATTGGCAGTGGGGCGGGGGGCGGAATAGAAACGCTCGACGATGAAGCTCCGTATGCAGGGGCAGTAAACTCGGGTACTGCATACTCTGGAATGGGGCTTGTAACTGGGCCGGTCGCATTGACCGAAGGCATAGGCCCGCTGGGCACCAACGGAGGTTGGCCGGTGGCAGATGGGAATCGCAATGCGCCGTGCAAGGTAACGCCGACAATCACCCCGAAACAGACCAAACCAAAAGCAACCAATGCTTTGCGAATCATGCGATACACCATCCCGTGGAAATAGTCTCCGTTCCTGCCGCAGCAGCACTCGAAGGAATCTAATCCCTTTGGTATCACATTACAACATCGTTGTCGGAGCTCCGCCTCTCCGGCTTGAACGCTAGCTATTGCTTGAAAACCTATTGCTTGAATGACAGGGGCGATTGCCATCCATGACTGTACGAACTCGATTTGCCCCCAGCCCAACCGGATACTTGCACATTGGCGGAGTCCGCACGGCGCTTTTCAACTACTTGCTAGCCAAGCAGGCAGGCGGGCAGTTCTTGCTTCGTATTGACGACACCGACCAAAATCGCAATGTACAAGCAGCGTTGCAACCGATTCTGGATGGTTTCCGATGGCTTGGTTTGAACTGGGACGAAGGCCCCGATGTGGGGGGACCCTACGCTCCTTATTTTCAGTCGGAGCGGTCTTCGCAGTATGAAGCTGCCGTTGCAAAACTGCTTGCATCGGGAGCGGCTTATTATGATTTCGCTACCGCCGACGAATTGGCCGCGCAACGAGCTGCTGCCGAGTCGAGCGGTAAATCCTTTCTCTACGACCGCGCATTCATGGGCGACACGCCAGAGAAGATCGAGCAGTTTCGCGCTCAAGGCCGGGAAGCGGTCGTCCGGCTCAAAATGCCTCGCGAAGGGAATTGTCAATTCCATGACTTGATCCGAGGCGATTGCTCCTTTGCTTGGAGCGATGAGCAAGATCACGTGATTCAGCGAGCAGACGGTACCTGCCTGTATCACTTAGCCAACGTTGTCGATGACTACGATTTCAAGATCACTCATGTCGTTCGCGCCGTCGAACACTTGCCGAACACCCCTCGCCAAGTCTTTATCGCACAATCGCTCGGATATCCGTTGCCGATCTATGCTCACTTGCCTTACGTGGCGGAACCAGGCGGGACCGCCAAACTGAGCAAACGCAAGCTGGACAAATACCTCAAGCAAAAGGACTTCGCAGCCCTCAATCAACTGGGCGCGACCATCGCGGAAAGAGCGAAGCTACAAGTTGCACCCGAGACATTCAATCCCGTCGTTGTCGATTTCTACCGCGAGACGGGATTTCTTCCGGAGGCCGTCCTGAATTATCTTTTGCTCCTCGGTTGGTCGCTCGACGATAGCACCGAACACTTCTCGCTCGCCGATGCGGTCACACACTTTTCGCTCGAGAGAGTCAACAAAGCGCCCGCTTCGTTTGATCCACAAAAGCTGGTTGCCTTTCAGACTCGCTGGATGAACCAGCTGGACGCGAAAAAGAAAGTCGCCATGGTTCTCCCTTATCTTCAGAAGGCTGGATGGGTCCCCAATCCACCACCTTGTGAGATCGCCGAATTTCTAACGAAAATCGTGACGGCTGCGGGGGATCGCATCAAAGTGGCCGGGGACGTGTTGCAGTTTGATGAGCTATTCACCTCCGACGAGTCCTTCCCGATCGACCAAGATGCGATGGCGAAGAAACTCAAGGGAGATGCGGCCGTCATGGAGGCAGTCCAAGAATTCTGTGACGTGATTCAAAACGCTGCGAGCACTCTCCAATCGGACTTTGAGCCTACGCTAAAGGCGTATGTGGAGAATAAAGGGATCAAGCTAGGGAATTTCATGGCCGGCTTACGCATCGCACTGACTGGCAAAACATCCGGCCTGACCATTTTCGATTACTTGACCCTCTTCGGTAAGGAACGCTCGATCGCGAGAATCCAGCGTACCCTTCATCTATAGGCACTGCTTAGTCGTTCCACACCGTGACTTCTGTCACACCGCTTCGAGCGGCGCCTGCGTGTGTAAAGACGATCCGAAGCTTTGTTGCCTTGGTCGCAACGAAGGTGGCTGTATTCCACTGACTCCCTGCGGGTTTGGTTGGAGACCAAACGACATCGGGAATTGCAACCCATTTTTGACCATCCCAAGCTTGAATGGCGATCGCAGTGGGTGGCTGCACTCCACCGCGATCATCGTAGATCCCCAACTCGATTCGACGGAACTCTGTCTCCTTTCCAAAGTCGATTTCCAGCCAATCCGATGCGCTCTTCGATTCATAGCTGGTCCATCGGTTGGTTGGGGAAGGCAGAAAGTTCGTTCTGCCATCGATCGCGGATTTGGGAACGCCCCCAAAACGATCGTGATGACTGCTCGATGCGCGAGGATACTCTTTCGATCCATCGTTGAAAGCCAAATTGCCTTCGGGAGGTGGTACGGCAGGGAGGGGCAAGGAAGCATCCCCCCAAGCTTCGATCTCTGTCAAACCTGATCGCCATGCACCGTCGTGCGTTAACGAGACACGAAGCTTCCTTACCTTTCTCTGTTCGAACCGTAGGGCGAACGGTCGATGGCCTTCCGGTTTCGAGCTAGAAACCTTGGCCTCAATCGTCTCCCAATCGCCATCGATCGCCGCTTCCAGTTGGATCGATACGGGAGCTCGAATGGACGATGGATTCGCATCATCAGAATCATCCAGAACATATAGTTGCACCAAATCAATCTCGCGTTCGGCCCCAAAATCGACTTCAATCCAATCCTTTGAACTAGGTGAGCCTTCGCAAGTCCATCGATTCGGAGGATGTCGTAAATACCAGTAGTTGCCATCATTCAACTTGCTGGTCGATGTCCCGGCGGCTGTGTAAGAAGTCGTGATCCGAGGAAAATAGGTCCCATCGTTGTTGACAGCAAAGTTAGTGCGAACGGTGGTTGGCTTGGAAACGCCGCTGGAACTCGCTTTATCTGGGACCGCGCCAGTTAGCTCGAGCGAATGCAAGGTGTCAGAATGCCCTACTCGCTTACCGTCGACGAAGACGTGCATACCTTTCCCAAGCCCATAATGCGTACCGGACTTGTCCCAAACGATAGAGAGGAGATAACCCCTATAAGGCACATCCTCCATCGCAAAAAAGTCCCACTCGGACGGTGCGAGAGGCCTTATCTCCAACGTGGAATCATTTCGCGGAACCAGCCCGATCAAGCCAGTGATCACCAAGTCACAATAGCCGGAATGAAAATAGTGCTCTGAGTGGTTGTAACCGTCATGGCCTTCGAATGATCCCGTATCGGGGTGGAGTGCTTCAGCCAAGTAAGGCTTTCCATTCTTGCGATGCGACCGAGCATAGACTCCAAGAAGATCGACGTAGTCGGCAGGCGTCAGCTGATCCCCACCGCTCTGGAGATAGTTCGCCAGCCCCTTGAGCGTTTGAGTTGTCGCGTAAGGCCATGATTGTCCACTCCACCAACAACAGCTTTTCTGGAGCAAGAACATAGGATCGTTTCGCTCAACCGTAGAAGGACCAAAGTCGGCATAGAACCCATCGCGATCCATCAGTTTCTTCCAAGCGATATCAAACGGGGTATTGCCACGCAATAAGCCGAACTGCCAAGGAACATAGCCAATCAACTCTCTGCCGTGGGGACCACATCAACTCGATCATGCGAGCCTTGATCGATTCCGCTTTCGACGAATACTTCTCCGCTACGTCATGCTGCTCCGCTAACCGGGCGATGTGAGCAATAGCACGTGCATCAGCCCACATGTAGCTATTGAACGATGGCCGATAGCTTGGGGCGCCTCGAAGGATGTCCTGAGTTTGCCTGCTGTTGATATTAAACTCCATTCCATCATCGTGTCCGGTTTGCCAGAACAAACCGACCTCTGGAACAAAGTGACGTTGCTCCCAAGCTTCGAAATTCGCGATCAAGTCGGGGAGCAAGTTCACGAGCTGATCTCGGTCCGGGTGAATCTGATCGACTGCTGCTGCGGAATCCGCCAACCAAGTCGAGTAGTTGCGAGGTTGTGCACCGGGGGTACGAAACCAATAACGCAGATAATCTTTGGCAATGCGAGGGGATCGCAGCCAACGCGCTTCGTAAAGCTGAAAACCTGCCGGGCAACTGATGGCACCATAAGCCCCCGACCAAAACGGGCGATCGATGAACTCGGTGAACGAG
>JALOQZ010000169.1 GCA_025459245.1 Pirellula sp. | reverse complement strand
TGGCGTTTTTCGCCAAAACCTCGCGTCGGTTGGAAATCATGAAAGTGCCGTGTTTTACTGGGTTTCCTAGCACGGGACTCGTTTGGGGTGAGTCCCGTGGTTTAGAGCCTTTTCCCAGAGTTGAGCCTTTTTGGGGGCGAGGGGGGGCGAAGCGAGTCCCGTGGTTTGGCAGCGAACCTAGATTGGCGTCTCGCAAAAGCCCCGAATTTCCTCGCAGAAACGCAAAGACCCGCTGGAGTGAGCCAGCGGGTCTTGAGCGGTATGGTCAATGGTCACGTTGCGGTGACCAAGTTTATGGAGGCGGCGGGGATTGAACCCGCGTCCCGCGATACTTCCGATACGGCCTCTACATGCTTAGCTGACAGTTATTGGTCTCGCCCATCGCGTTCGTTGTCAACCTCGGTGCGATGCGCCAGCCTCGAGCTTTTTTAACACTAACCGTGCGAGACACGGGCTAATGCGATTCGGAATTGCGACGGACACTCCAACGCCTCCGACGGGCATTGGGTATCCGGGTTGCCGTAATTAGGCAGCCAGTGCGAGGTTTTCCTCAGCAGTTAAATTTAGTAATCGAGTATTAACGTGGCCTCTCGATCAACCACGACATGCCACCAATATCTTCAACTTATCCGGTCGATTCCAGATCGCCCCCGATACATCGCATTATCGGCCAATCACCCTCCAAGGCAATCCCTGCCCCCCTCTTTTGTCCTGTTTCTCCCGGACTCCACTCTTTCCCCCCTTCCCTTAACCTCTCCCATACCCCCTACTCGCCAATTCTCCCGTTGACGCGGATTGCCCAATTCTGCTATTCCTCCACCCCAAGCCATATTGAAATTTGTCATTTGCAAGCTCGACGCCCTGCAAACTGATCCCTGAACGACATTCGCTCTTTTCGTTTCACGGCCTACTGCCATGCTCCTATCTATCGTTCTTCCCGTGTTCAATGAGCAAGCAGTCTTGCCCGCGTTAATCGATGAACTTCTTCCTGTTTTGGACTCTCTGGAACAGACCACCGGATTCCATTTCGACTACGAACTGATCTTCGTCGACGACGGGAGCAAGGACGAAACGCCTCAACTGCTTCAATACTACGCCAATCTCTACCCCTGCATTCGGGTCCTCCAATTCAGCCGAAACTTCGGACAACAATGCGCAATCACCGCTGGCCTGGATGTCGCCGAGGGGGATGCGGTGCTCGTCATGGATGCTGACCTTCAAGACCCACCCCACTTGATTCCATCCATGCTGCAGAAATGGCTTGAAGGCTTTGACGTCGTGTCGACTCGTAAAATCAGTCGCGATGGTGAAACACTTCGCAAACGCTGGACGGCTACCGCGTTCTACAAACTGATGCAGAAAACCGTTGACGAACGTCTGCCTGCCGAAGTCGGGGACTTTCGACTGTTTTCGCGAGGTGCCGTCGATGCGATTCGCGCGTTTCGCGAACAACATCGCTTCATGCGAGGTATTGTCGCTTGGCTGGGACTGAAAGAATACATTCTACCCTTCGAACGCCCCGCTCGCGCCGCCGGTGAAACAAAGTATTCCACGCTCAAACTGCTGCAGCTCGCTTGGACCGCGATCAGCTCGTTTAGCGCCTTGCCCCTGAAACTATCCCTCTATGGCGGCCTGCTGCTCACCACGCTCGGGATCGCTTACTCCTGCTACGCAGTCTACGTCGCCCTCTTCGTCTCGACGACGGCGCCTGGATGGAGTTCTCTCATCTGTTTTCAATTGCTATTCAATGGTGCAACCTTGGTCGCAATCGGATTGGTCGGTGACTACGTCGGCCGTATCTTCGAAGAATCGAAACGAAGACCTTTGTACGTGATCGCCGAAACAACAAACTGCGATACGCTTCGCACTCCTCAGCGATCTGTCTTTTTGAATCGCCAATCCTATTCGTCGTTCTGCGAACAGCACGCTACGCTTCAAGACGGAACGAAGTCTTTCGACACGGCCTCTCGTTGTACACGCGAAGTGGCATGACTCAGGTCTCTCAACCCATCGCATCCACCATCTCCCCAAATGTTCCAAGTCGGAGCGGACGGGAGCGAAGGCACTGGATAGGGATGATTGGTTTAGTCCTGTTTGCGGCTGTGATCTACCTTCCCCAGCTCTCGGGAACGCGGCTATTCGATCAGGACGAAGGGTACTATGCGTCGGTCGCGATGGAGATGCATCAGCGAAACGATTGGATTCTGCCGACGTTTAATCAGGAGCTGTTCGCACATAAGCCACCACTCATGTTTTGGGGGATGCGTCTTGGTTACCTAGTGATGGGGCTCAACGAAGCTGGGGCAAGGATCGGGAGCGCTCTTGCTGGGATCCTCACCGTGATTGTCGTCAGTCGTATCGGACGCAATCTGTTTGACTCGCAAGTGGGGCTCTTTGCAGGGCTTGCAATGGCATCTTGCTTGATGTTCTCCATGGTAGCCCGTTCCGCCACCGCCGACGCTTACCTGACACTTTTCATCGCAGCCAGCCTGGGCACTTGGATGGCCGCCTATCGGGGGATCGACCCGTCGATGGGATCGATGGCTCGACTGAAAGCCATCTCTCGAGTTCATTGGCTTCAGATCTATGGCTGGATCGGCTTGGCTCTTTTGACCAAAGGCCCCATAGGCTTTCTCTTCCCAGTCACGATTATCGGATTGTCCGTTTACTCGGATCTAGCTTGCGAAGCGTATTTTCGAGAGCAAGGTTCAAAGAGGCGTTCATGGTGCACCTACTTGTTATGCGCCGTTCGTCCGCTTCATCCGCGAGAGATAGTCCGCGCGGTACAAGCTGTGAATCCCATGTTAGGGTTGGTATGCCTCGGGGTGATCGCAGCACCTTGGTATGTGTTCGCCGAAGTACAAAGCGGCGGCCAATTCTTGCAGGAGTTCATCGGAGTCCATCATTTGGGGCGGTTCTCGCACGCCATGGATAATCACGAAGGCCCCTTTTTCTATTACGTCGTAGCGTGCTTGATCGGCATGTATCCTTGGTCCGCCTTTGCGATACCGATCGGAATCGCATGGATACGTGCTCTACGGACAAGCGGAGGGATGCCGGAGAGAAGATGGATCACTGTTTGGATGTTGGTCTACATAGCCGTCTTCTCTATTGCGAGCACCAAGCTACCCAACTATGTCCTGCCGGCCTATCCAGCCTTTGCCCTATGCACTGGTTACTATCTAAGAGAAGCCTATCGATTTCCGCAACAGTGGAATCGCTGGCAAACAATCGCATGGTCTTGTCTCGTTGCAGTGGGAGGATTGGTATCGATCGGAACAGCCGTCGCGAGCTGGATCGGAAGCTCCGGTGAGGAATGGGTGAAAAAGTTGGGGTATTCACCCACCTTTTGGGATCTGCTCGGGGAGCTTTGGTGGCTAGGACTTCCATTGATCGGGAGCGGGATCGTGGGCTTGATCTTTCAGCGAAGCTCATACGCAAACTGGCTGCCCTTCGGCTTTGCGGCATCCGCTGCGATGTTCTTGTCCTTGTTATGGCATGTTGCTGCACCGAAGCTCCATCCATTCCAGGCTCCGCAGCGATTATCGCAAGAAGCGAATTTGATTTTAGGAAAAACACCCCGAAGGGTATTCATGATGGATTTGTTTCGGCCGAGCGTCTTGTTTTATAGCGAGCGTCCGGTCGACTTCACCGGGACGCGTGCGTTTTTAGAGCGACGATCCATGGACGGGAACAGTGCAAGCCGCGACGCAGAACTGCTTTTGCTTCGAAGCGTTGACTGGGAGTGGCTGCAGAGGGAGTTGCCTGGGGAGTATCGGGTGCTTTTGAGGGTTCCGGATTTTCCGGAGTTGGGTGAATTGATCGCCGTGGGGAATGCCGCGTTGCTCTCAGAAGAAAAGTAACTATGCTTCGGGGATGGAAAATGTCCCTTCGATTACTGAAGCAATCCTCATCACCGTGGATTCTCCCTTGCGCTATCCTGAGGGTGAATGGAATGCGCTATCGGCTAGGCTGAGCTCGCGAACTGGCAGTTTCGTTTTTTTGCTGCAATCTCATTTGCAAGATGATCACATCGACCACGCATGGAGCTCGTTCTGGAAGACCCTTCAGGAACGGCAGTGCAAACGTTTGGTCTGGATATCGATCGGCTCGCAATCTATTTGGTGGGAGTCGATTCGCGATGGCGTGGTGTGGCTTAGAGAAGACGCGAGGAGTTCGAATGCCGCAGAGAAGCTTGAGCTTTATATAGCATCGCCACTGGATGCGCGGGATTGGTGTGAGTTTCTGGTGGAGGCGAGCAAGCTTGGGCGTGGGATGTCTTGGTTGTTCCTTACGGACCCTCCGAGTTCGATCGACCCCATAAAGGAAGACCGTCCCAGCGAGTTGAATCAAGGGATGCGAGCTAAACGGGGAGAAATTGCGGAGTTGGTTTGGGAGTTTCGGCGTCGAGGTCTGAATACGGATTTCGCATTTCAATCAAGGGCAGAGTCGCCGGCGGCAGATTCGGTGCACCCAGTTGCAATGCCCTTGCCCCGGATGGAGGTGCCTTGGGGGTTATCCCCTATGGAGTCCAGTCAACGGAGTGTAGATTCGATCACACAAGTTGTTCGACGCGAGCGAGAAGCAACCTATCGAATGGGTGTTGATACGATTTTCGGATTGGGAGCGATGGACTCGATCTTGGTCGGCAAATGGCTCGGTGCACTTCAGCACGGCCATTGCGTCTGGAGGATCGGAGGCCGAGAGCGAGACAGAGAGTTCGAAAGTTTGCAACATCACATACAGCAAACGTTGCCGGCTGAGTATTCCAATAGTCGCGAGCCAGTCAGTCCAAGATCGATGGGATCTGCGAAATTATCGAGCGATGAGTTTGGCCAAGTGGCTTGGGGGGAGATTTGGACCAGCTTTTGTGATTTGGCGATTGCGGGTGGCCCACCCCATCGCGGTCGACTTCTCGAGGCGGTAGATCGCACTCAGGTAGAAATGGATTTGGATCGGTACCATTTAGTGGTTCGGGAAATACGTCGGGGTATTGAAGAGGCGAGTGGATTAAAAACGTTGGAGAGTGAAGCGGTTGGGTGGGTTGGAATCGAGTGCGAAGACGAGGACATGGCCGCTTGGATGCTTCGAGCCATCATTGCGGAAAACGTAATGGTGCGGCGGGAGGGCAGGAATCTTTTTGTTCCTGCAGGTCCCCAGTTCGCCGTGAAGCGAGAGATCAAGAACGTGATCACCACCCTAGCCAAGACGGTGCGATACTGGCGGGCAAGGTGACAGCGACAGCCAGTCGAAGGGCTCGCGCAGCGGAGGGGGTAACGAGTTCAAAGGGAGGGAGTTTTGCTTGCGAAATGTTCGGTCAGCGCGAGCGAAAGGGGGGAAGTGGACGTTCCCTCCAGAGGGTTTCAATGGGCAAGAAACCTGTCTTCAATGGCAAAAACCCTACCCCCGTTGGATTTTCAGCGATTCCTTGGGGGCCTAGAAATTTATCCGTTGACTTGGCTATGTCCCAGTCCGATAATCCACGCGTTGTTGCCTAGGTTTGCCAACCTGTTCTGCGCTTCGGTGGTTTGTTCGCATCGGCGCTTGCTCAATGTGGTTGACGCTCCAATGGTTCGTTTTCGGGGAGCTGTTTCAACAAGTCTGGTCCAATGTGTGTTGGCGCGGGTTCTTGGTGGACTAGCTCACGGTTTGTTAGGTTGATTGCATCCGACTGCATTCTTAGGAATCGATCGGACTGCAGTGTCGTGAAAAGGGTTTGGTTACGTGATCAATATTTATGTGGGGAATCTTTCGTTTCGCGCAACGGAAGACGAAGTTCGTGAGGCTTTCTCTCGATACGGTACTGTTGCCAAGGTAAGCATTATCGTTGATCGTGAGACGGGACGATCGCGAGGCTTTGCGTTTGTTGAAATGCAGAACCCCGAAGAAGCAAAAAATGCAGTGGAAGCGTTGAACGACCAAGAAGTTGCTGGCCGACGCATTTCTTGCAACGAGGCACGTCCTCGTGAGCCACGTCCATCCTTCGGTGGCGGCGGTGGTGGTGGCGGCGGAGGCGGTCGTCGTGGTGGTGGCGGTGGCGGCGGTGGCGGCGGCTACCGAGGCGATCGCGGTGACCGCGATGGCGGCGGCGGTGGATATAGCAGCGGACGCGGCGGACGCGATCGTTACTAAGATCTCTCGTACGAAAAAACAAAACGACAAAGGGAGCCGAGTGTCACAACTCGGCTCCCTTTTTTTGTGGCCGTTCCCCATACAGCGTCGACTTGTATTAGCCGTTTTCCAAACGGCGTTCTATGTTCAAGCCGTTTTCGAAACGGCATCCCCATTCGCCCTGCCCACAGACTATTGCAGGATACTAGAACGCTCGGTACTTTGATGCGACCTCTCGTGTCCCTAGCCTTTCGATGCGATTTTCTCTATGCACTCCAGTTCCGAGAGCTCCGCGCCAACCGACAAAACGACTGCTTCAACCAAAACTGCGGGCAGGAACATTCCAAACTTGGAGCCAACACCGGTCATTTGGCGAGTCCTAATTGGCTTTTCCATCGGTCTATTGGCTTGCGCGGGCTACGCTGCTCAATCTTCCATCGGAACGCGAGGCCAAGCGGCGATTGGAATCGTGTTTTTCTTCGGTTTGGTTGCGATGTTTTCCGTCAACTTGCGTGCCGTTCGCTGGAAGACGATCTATTGGGGAATCGCATTGCAGTTCTTCCTCGCGTTTCTCGTGCTTCGGGGAGAGATGAAGATTGGCGATACAACCTATTCCGTTTATGGAGCCTTTGAAGGTTTAGGAGAAGTCGTCAAGTCGTTCATCGCTTTTTCCGACGCTGGTGCCGAATTTGTCTTTGGAAACCTGGCGCGCGTGGATCACATGGCGGGGACGTTCGGGGACAAGTTCTTATTCCCTTTTGCGTTCAAGGCACTGCCACCCATTTTGTTTGTGTCGGCGTTCTTTACGCTTCTTTACCATTACGGCGTTTTGCAGTGGTGCGTGCGAGTTTTAGCGCGCGTGATGGTGTATTTAATGGGAACCAGCGGTGCAGAGACTTTGTCGGTGTCAGCTAATGTCTTTATGGGGCAAACGGAGGCCCCACTGATTGTAAAGCCTTATGTGCCCCGTATGACCAACTCCGAACTCTTTGCGCTCATGACCAGTGGGATGGCGCACATCTCGGGTGGGATGATGGCTGTCTATATCAACTATGGCGCGAACCCGGTTGCGGTCCTAACAACCTGCATTATGGCTTGCCCCTGCAGTCTCTATCTATCCAAGCTATTCATGCCGGAGGTCGATGTTCCGGAAACCAGTGGTACAACCTCAATCGAGAAGACGAAATCGTCTTACGTTAATGGTATCGACGCTATTGTCGCGGGCACAACCGACGGTCTAAGACTCGCGCTGAATGTAGCTGCCATGCTGATCGTGTTCGTTGCCTTTGTCGCCATGATCGATGGTTTGCTGGGGCTTGTTCCGACTGGTTGGTTTCAACAACAGCTCTCTCTTCGTTGGATTTTCGGTCAGTTGTTTTCGCCAGTTGCTTTCTTAATGGGAATAGAATCGGCTGATCAGTCGGCCGTCGGACAGTTGCTTGGGACAAAATTGGCAATCAACGAGCACATGGCTTATTTGGATATGAAGCAACTGAAAGAAACACCCGGAGCGATGTCGGATAGAAGTTATCAGCTGGCTGCATTCGCGCTGACGGGGTTTGCGAATTTCTCATCGGTAGGAATTCAATTGGGAGGGATTGGGGCAATGGCTCCTGATCGCCGGTCGGATTTAGCCAAGCTCGGAATGCGAGCCTTGTTCGTAGGCTTTGTAGCAACTCTTCTAAACGCGGCCATCGCCGGCCTCTTTCTTTAAGAACCTATCCGAAAACCATGGGAAACCGCGGCTAGCGCAAGAGCGGCTAGTAGTCTTCGGATAGGCTCGAAGCAACACCCGATCTGACGATCTATCTCGTTGCCATTCCGCATAATCGGTCGATTCTGCGCGATCGGTACGGTCCACTCGATCGAACAAGCTTCGCCAAAACTCCTGCCTTCATGCCGAATTCACTTCCAGCCCGATCGGCTAAAAGCCGTTCTTGGGAGAGATCAGCCCCCAACATGAAGACCCTGTTTGTATGCGTAAATCACCATTCCTCCCCTCCGAAACCGGAGCTCGGAATTCTCCGACCGGGTTCACTGTACGAAATGTCATGGCTCGTATCGACAAGTGGATGGAAGCATTCTTTCGGCTGACTCCACCCCTCGGCCCCGATGACGTTGATGCGATCCGACTGGAAGATCGGATTCTCTACAGCGCGACGCCATTACCTATCCCGCAAGAAGGTGATGGTGCAGCAAACGCCGGTGGAGAGTACATGGATACTCAAAGCTACGAAGACCTACTGGCCGAGATTGAAGAGATCACCAACTCCGTGTTCTTGAAGGAACAAACAACGAACGCGCCAACTTCAACGAACGAAAGCACCGAAGAGTCCACGGAAGCGACGACTCTGTCCCGCGAAAACCTCGCTGATGAAGAAAGATTAGAAACCTCCGCTGATTCCGTCCCATCGTTCGACACGGCAACGTCCGATACCTCACCGCTAACCACGGCCTCCCAAGGCGAGTCGACATCCCCCCGCCGCGAGGTGGTTTTTATACAAGACGGGCTGAATGACCTGGATCGATTGCTCGCAGATTTACGAGAAGACCGAGAGGGAGTCGATTTTGAATTCCATGTTCTCAATTCGATGGAGCATGGACTAGATCAGATTGAATCCCTTCTATCGCAATATGATGATCTGGATGCTATTCATCTGGTGACACACGGCGCGGATGGCTTCATTCAATTGGGTGGAGGGTGGTTAACGACTGCGAATATCGAACAGTACGCCGATGCACTTCAGCGGATCGGTATAGCCCTCGACGCCGATGGCGATATTCTCATTTACGGTTGCGATGTAGCTGCATCGGAGGTTGGGGCCGGATTGCTGGATCGGATCGGTGAGCTAACGCAAGCGGACATCAGCGGTTCGACCGACAAGACAGGTGCTGCATGGCGAGGTGGAAACTGGGAGCTCGAATACTCAACGGGCCAGATCGAAACCAACAACGCCTTGGGAATAAGCGTCCAAGAGTCTTACGGTGGATTGTTGGCAACCTATGTTGTCACCAACACGAACGACAGCGGTGCAGGCTCATTACGGCAAGCCATTCTCGACGCTAACGCCAATGCGGGCCAAGACTCCATCGTCTTCAACATTACAGGAACGGGTACACACACCATTACCTTG
>JALOQZ010000168.1 GCA_025459245.1 Pirellula sp. | reverse complement strand
ATTGAATCGATGATTCGATAGGCTTCGTCACCGCCGATAATGATGGGTTGGACACCGAACTCGTTTTGCAATGTGAAACAGCTTTGAAGGTCGACCTCGGTGCGGCTTACAGAAAACAAGGGGAGCGATTGATCGAGCGCCTTGCGAACGATGGCCAGCTTTGATTCGTCGAGCTCATCGGTGGTCTTCGACTCCTTGGCCTTTTGAAAGGAACTGCGAAGGATCCAGACGACACCCATACGATTGGTGGGTTGTCGCATGAACACGGTGTCCGGTCGGCCTCGAGCTTGATTCCGCCCCGTGGGGTCGGTGCACAGTGCGATCGTGAGACCGACATCCTTCTTCATCAAGTAAGGGGCTAGGGATTGTTCTCCATGGCCAGCAGTCTTGACGATGCAGCTGACCCCGGCAAACACGGACTGTGTCCCCGGAACAACATGCGCTGTTGTTACCCCCTCCTCTAGGGAACGACGAAACGCAAATGAGCCCCAGTCCACAATGGAGGAAGTGTCGAAATCGGGCGTTACTTCTGCCGACACTTCGGATGTTCCCCCGGCAAGCCCTAAATCGGATGCGGCATTGATCAATCCAGGCATCACCCATTTGGCTTCGATGACTTTGGCACCGTCAGCCAGGACTTCTTTCCCGATGGCTTCGATCTTCCCATTTCGAACCAAGATGGATCCGGGCTCGATGATCTCACCATCTCCGGTAAGAATGTGCTCCGCTTTGATCAGCAAATCACTTTGCTCATTCCCCTTCGCCAGCCCAAATGGAAGAAAGCAACATAGGAGCAAGAGAAGAGAAGAAGCACTTGTTTTAAAACGTCTCATCGAATGGCCCCTTGGATGCTGGCGGAGAGTTCGGAAGCGTTTTCCATGAGCAACTTTCCTCGAACGATGCACTTCGGCTTCGGTTGATGTCCTGACAAAATTCCATCCGACCAAATAACTAGATCGGCATCGTCACCAACGCGGATCTGCGGACGATCCAAACCGAAAAAAGCTGCAGGTCCGTCGATCAGTTGCTTCAACACAACCTCTCGCGCAACACCTGCTCGCACCGATTCGGCCGCGGCTCGCAATGCATCACGGCCAGAATCTCCGGTGAACAGCAATGGAATGTCCTTCTTTGTACTCTCAACTACATCGAGACCAGCCCAACCGTAGTCGTCATCGGATTGTGGGGTAATAACAAGCGTCGCCTTAGAATCTGCAATCGCTTCTAACTGATCGCGAATCGACTTCGCTCCATAGATGACAGCTTTTAGCCCCCATTGCTTTGTCAGTCGGCTGCCAAGGATCGATCTCGAAGCTTGCCCGATACGCTCTTGCTCTTCTCCTCCCACCAACGAGTTGCAACATCGGGCAGGTAGAGCCGTGTGGTGAGGGATCCTTTCTCCAAGAGCTCCGTCAGCATCTTGATCTGGCCAGCCAAACTCGAAGGAAATCGGCCGGGGTTGCGAGCGGATTCGGTCAAGACAACTTCGATGGCGACCGGTTCAAGCGGCTGAGTTGAAGAATGAACCGTTGATAACAAATCGATCTGTCCAGCGATCGTATTCGAAGGGGATGCTCCGAGTGCGACGTGATAAAAGCCGCTCGATCCCCACTCACCCCGTGTTCGATTGGAAGAATCGATGGCGTCGCTAGATTGAATCGGCAGGGAATTCGATTCCGCCCCCGAAATCGCATTGCTCGCTACCCCTAAAGTCGCGAAGGGTGCAATCAGTCCTGGAGTGATCGGGGTGTTGCCAAGCTGAATCCGCACCGACTTGTTCTGCTCCCGTTTCCCTGGCTCGCCAGAAGCAATCTTCTGCACCGAAGTAATCTTGCCCGCTTCGATATGAACAATTGCAGGTGTGAATTGCCCATCGATCCAGACTTGTGTGGATTCCAAGGAGTAAGCATCGGGAAGCGAGTCTGGAATCGAGCTGGTTTCGTTGTGGCTGAAGCTCGGTTCCTTCTTGTCGTGGGCTATTGCTCTCGCTGTGGAACCGCTCGTCGTTAGTTCAAGCGACAGTTCTTTGGTCCTATCGCTACCTTGGGTGAAAAGACGTTCGATGGAGGAGCTCAGATCAAGGGGATGCCCCTTCCATTGAACGAACGTAGCTTCTTTTCCAGGAGCGAGCGATCCGAGTCGGTCCGCCACCCCAGTCAACTTAGCGGGAACAGAAGTGATGGCTTGCAACGCCTTGTTCGGATTCATACCGGCAGCGACAGCGGCCGCCGCAGCTACTCGGATGGATTTCGATCCTCGAGGCGAAGTTGAGAAGGACGCAAGTGCGATCGGCCCAGAATGGTCTTTCAGGAGCGCAGGGTAGTTTGACGTTGCCTTTAACGACGAAGCAAGTCCAGGGAACCAAGGATCCGCGATCGGTTGTAATACGAGAGGGAGCGATGTCTGTGCAAGCTCCGAAGTGGAAGCTCCCAACTCGTCCGCTGACTCCAAGATCCATTGCACATCCGGAAACGACTTCATCAAGTCCTTCGCGTAACGCAAATCGTTTACACCGTGGATTTCAAGCCGGACAGGGATCTTCCCTCGGATGACTGGGACGAGTCGATCCTTGATCGGATCGGAGTCGGGTTTCGTAGGTGGCTTGTCGGCTGGCTTTTCCTTCGGCTTCTCGTTAGATGTTTCCTTCGAAGCTTCCTTTGGAGCTTCCTTCTTTTCGGTTTCCACCTTTTTCAAACTCGCTTGGTAATCATCCTGTTTCTTTTGGTAGTCCACGAGTCCTTGCAACCAGCCTTTCAGAGCTGTAAATCGCTGAAATCGCTCCCGATTGGATCGAAAGTTCCCCATCGACATTTGGAGTCCGGCGCTTTTCGAAAGGACTTCTGGCCCCGTATTGGATTGCGGCCACGTAGATAAAAGAACACCGGGGCCACCGATAGCGCCACGAGAAGAAGGCTGTAGATAGACCGCAATCACACCCGCTGACAGGACCTCGTGCCAGTTTTCGTCGAAGGGATCGATGGCATCTTGGATCAACAGTGATCCGTCGCTCGCTGACGCTTCGCGGTCAGCGCTGTCCAACCAAAGAGTGCTTCTTAGGTCGATGAAGCCTGGGGCAAGAAACGAACCCGTTGCATCGACTTTCCTGTAGCCTTCGGGGATCGTCAGGTCAGAGCCGCCAATCGCTTCGATCTTAGTGCCGTTAACCAAGAGCGTTCCGTTGGCAATGTCTCCTTGCTCCGTCATGGTGAGGATGGTGGCGTTGGTAATCGCAAACTTCGGTGAAGTAGTATCCTCGGCGAGTAGCGGATTTCCTAAGGTCAACCCGCCGGAGCTAGGATTGAAATGGAACGCGAGGAAGAGGAGGCTGAGCCACCCCATCACGTGGTACGTTCGCTCGAAAGAGGCTCGCATAGTGCTGATTGGTTGCCTGGAAAGAAAGGAAGACGCACGAACCACAGACAGTCATTCCGCCGATGGTTTATTCGATTGTGGCAAGTCGGAGAGGGGGGACCGGCTCTATTCTCCTGCCTCGACAATCCACAAAAACGGCAATGGGTTTTGACAGAATGGAGAAACCGATCTTGGCTAACCTAATCAGAACTTCATGTATTGGCAACAAATAGGTTTGGCGAATAGTTCAACCGCGACCGGGACTTTATCGGGATCGGGGCCTTAGCCTCTCCCGAATTCCGGGAATCAACCGGGCTGCATTCTCATGGTAGATTTTTTTCAAGACTTGATCATCCAAGTAGATTCCGTAGATGTTCCAGTCTCCTTGGGGAGGCGGGACTTTATCGGAGTAAGGAAAGTACTCGTCCTTGGTTTCAAGGAATCGCCAGTAAGCGTGTAGTCGTTTTTCCGGCCAAGGACCATCGGTGCCAAAAAGAATGCGGTCTTGGTAGCGGATGAAAAAGTCGCGGGCAGTGTACGGCTGCCTTCCAAGCTCATTGATCCGGGAGGCGAATTCGATGTGAAGGTTTGGGTATTTCTCCAACCAGCTTGCAAGCTGCGAAAGATCCTCTGCGTCATTTCCGAAGTGGGCTGCGATGAATTGCGTTTTAGGATGCCGTTCGATTACACGGTTCCTCGCCGTATGTAGTTCTTCGCGTGTCGGAAAGCCTTCACCAAAAAACGACCAATCGGGATGTTGCCCCAGTTCCCTCTGCCGTTCGTTTGTTTCCGAGATGGGGATAAAAAACGCGCTCGGATCGGCCGTGTGCATTAAGACCGGCAACCCCAGTTCTCCGCAGACTTCCCAAATGGGATCCCAACGCGGGTCATCGATTCGGATGAGTTGACCGTTGGAGTCTCGATAACGGAGACCAAAGTCTTTGAAAAACTTGAGGCCAGCGACCCAGCCTTTCGATGCCGCGACCCGCAGCTGCTCGACGGTGTGCCGCACAAAATGTGGCTGATTGCATTCCCACTTCGAATAATCGCGATCCCCTCCTACACCTTGAAAGTCGATATTTGCAAGGATCACAAATCTTTCCGGATAGGAGTCATGCAGAAATGCGATGTGCCTCTCCAGTTGAGGTCCAAGCGTTCCGTCCAGCGAAATCGATACGGCAATGTTGTTGCGGTCCATCATGGCCACGTAGCTCTTAAGCAATTCCGAATCGTGCCGACCCTTTACCCAAAAATGGGTGTGGCAGTCTACGACCGGAAAAGCAGCCCTCTCTATTTTCGTACGAGCGACTTGCACGCGAGGATGCAAGAGCCAATGATCCGAGGATTTCGGTAGAGCCTCGCCCGCAGGGGCACTGGATTGTTCTGTGCTGATCTTTGGGTCGACACTGCTTTTGGCCTCGTTTTGCGGAGGCTGAGCGAAGGAGTTCGCTAGGCAAATCGAAATGAACGCTAGGAAAGAGATCAGCGAATGCGGAAGTGCCGTTGGCATAAGAGCATGGGATTCCGAATTAGGGAAATGAACGTTGGGGCAATCTGAGGTATGATACCCGCAAAGATCACCATCACTCACCCATGAGAAAGGATGCAATCGATGTTCGACCGAAAAAGAATCGATGTCTACGAGCAAGGTGGCGAAAAGCTGCGACGGGCTTACGAAGGGTGCTCGCAGGCTGAGTTGCAATGGATTCCGTCCGATGGTTCGTGGACACTTCAAAAGATTGCTATCCACATGATGGATAGTGATCTCATCGGAGGCGATCGCATCAAGCGGATCGCGAGCATGCCAATCCCGCTCTTGGTGGGATTCGATGAAACGGCCTTCGCGAACTTGCCCGGAAGCGAATTGCTTTCGCCGGAGGATGCCATCGATTTGTTTTGTCGAAATCGAAGGATGGTCGCAACGTTGCTGCGGCATCTGCCCGACGAAGCCTTTGAGCGGTTCGGCATCCACACGGAAGGTGGAAAAGTGACGCTAGCAGAAATGCTAGAAAACTACATTCACCATTTGGAACATCACCTTGTGTTCGTCGCAAAGAAAAGGAAGCAGTTTGCGGCTCAAACAGCGTGAGTGAACTGATCCGACTTGACTTGATTGCGTACAATGTCTCGAGAAAGGTGAAGATCGGTTGATTATCCGGACCTGGCGCACTGCTTGCTTCCCCAGGCTAGTCGCTGAGGTTGGCGGTTAAGCGGTTTTCCAACCTCACCCCTGCTCCCGTTCCATCCCCCCGTTTAGAGGCTCCCATGTCGAATTACAAAACGTTGCTCGCCGGTATTGTGGCGATGGCCATCATGTCCGGCTATGTTTGCACCCCTTGCATGAACTCCACAGTTATGGCCGATGAAAAGAAGACAGAAGTTCCCCCGTCCTTGGCTTTCAAAATGAAGGACCTTGAGGGCAATCCAATCGACTTGGCTAAGTACAAGGGCAAAGTCGTCTTGTTCGTCAACGTCGCCAGCAAATGCGGCTACACCAAGCAATATGAAGGCTTGCAAAAGCTATTCAGCAAATACGAGTCGAAGGGGCTGGTTGTCGTTGGCGTTCCTTGCAACCAATTCGGTGCACAAGAAAGCGGAACCAATAAAGAAATCCGTGCATTCTGCGACAGCACCTATCAAGTGAAGTTCGACATGCTCGAAAAGGTAGACGTCAATGGCGATAACGCCTGCGACTTGTACAAGTACCTCACATCGCAACCAACCTCTCCAGTCGCCGCCGGCAAGGTCAAATGGAACTTCGAAAAGTTCGTATTGGATCGCGAAGGAAAGGTGATTGGTCGATTCGGTTCCGCCGTGACTCCCGAAAATAAGGACTTAGTCGCCCTTATCGAAACCGCTCTCGCCAAGTAATCTTCTTCGCCCGCAGCTTTTGGCGCGAGTTCCCAGTATCGGCTCGCGCCAAACTGTCCCGTAGTTTTGATTGGATGCCTGAGACTTCGGAGGAGTGATTTTGGCTGAGAAGGCAACAGCGCTGAACGCGTTTGAGTTCTTCGATAGCGTAGTGACTTCTCCGCTTCCCCCCATCGTCGCTTGCTTTGGCAGCGATGACTATCTGCGGCGAGAATCTATTCGTCATTGGGTTCAGGGAAGCGGCATTGAGGAGGAGTCAGTCCGCAGTTTTGAAGGAGAAGAGGCCGCTTGGAGAGACGTTCACGACCAGCTGGCAACTCGGTCTCTGTTTGACGACATGGGGACTCGCATCGCCATCGTTCGGAACGCCGATAAATTCGTCACGAAGTTCAGAGAGTCGCTTGAGAAGTGGATCGAATCCAGCCCTGGCGATTGCACTTTGATATTGGAAATACAGACTTTCCCCGCGAATACGAAGCTCTACAACGCAGTCGCCAAAAAAGGGAAGCTCATTAAGTGCACTCCACCACAAAAAGCGTCGTGGGGAAATCCACCCGATGACAAAGCGATCCAGCAATGGGTGACAGCTTGGGGGCGAAAAAAACATGGTTTGGAGCTGACAAGCAATCAGTCTGCACTGATTGTTGAGCGAATTGGAGCCGTCTGTGGGTTGATCGATTGCGAGCTTGCCAAGCTGGCGTTGTTCAAGGATGCGAAGGGTGCGGTATCCAACGACCGAGTTGCAGAACTCGTTGGTGGGTGGCGCACTCAAACCGCTTGGGAAGTCGCGGATGCCATTGCGGACGGTAAAGCGTCGGTCGCGTTGGAACAGTTGGAAAAACTGCTTCACGCAGGACAGACAACCGTGGGGCTAGCGGCTCAAATATCCTGGTCGTTGCGCAGGTATGGAGTGGCCGCCCAATGGATCGAGCATTGTGAGAAGCAAGGGGAGAAGGTCTCTCTCGGCATCGCGCTCGAAAAGGCCGGTTTCAACCGATTTGACATGGCCAAATCCGAAGCTCGGCTGAGGCGCATCGGCAGAGCGAGGGCCAAGTCGCTGTTGCAGGATTTGGTCGATTTGGAACTTAAGCTTAAGGGTAGCCACAGCAATGAGCACAGGGCACGCATGGCCTTTGAAACCCTGATTTTTTCCCTGTCCTAGCCGCAAAAACGTGGAAAAGCTGTAGTTTGGCCTTCCCAAAGTTCGATCGCCTTGTCAATATATTCCGCTTGAATTGACTAGAAGTTTATCTCATTTTGGTGTTTTTGGAATCATGAGCCAGCGATTGCTCCAATTGGTTGAACAGTCTTCCCTGAAGGATAAAGTGGATACGTTCGGGATTGGGGACACAGTCGATGTCCACACGAAGATTCAGGAAGGCAACAAAGAGCGGATCCAGATTTTCAGCGGAACCGTTATCGCCAAAAGCGGTTCGGGAACTCGCGAGATGTTCGTCGTACGCCGCATCGTGGCTGGCGAAGGTGTTGAGCGAAAGTTCCCTGTCCACTCGCCACGTATCGAGAAGATCGATGTAAAACGCCGATCGGTGATCCGTCGTGCCAAGCTCTACTTCTTGCGAGGCCGTACAGGCAAGGCGGTTCGTTTGGAAGAACGCCGAGGCTAGACGGCCTTTGGGCAGAGTGTTACCGGAGGGCTTGCGCCTCTTCCGTTCACGGAAAGCACCGTCGACGTCATTTTAATCAGCCGGAATGCGCTAGCATCCGGTTTCCTGGCATAACATCAGCCGGAAAGCACTAGTATCCGGTTAATCGACGAGGTGGCTGCGTCATGGTTGAACGGGTGCGCCATTCTCTTGCCGAGCCCCATATCTCAACAGCGATTTGGCTAACGCAGCTTCGCTGGGTAGCCGTTGCTGGGCAGTTGTTAGTGATTGGTTCGGTGGTTCTGCTTGTTGAAATACCGCTGCCTCTTTTCCCACTCCTCGCCTTAGTTACCTGGACTGCTTTGAGCAACATTGCCCTTTGGGGCTGGGCTCGGCGTCTGCGGATAACATCGACTTCCTCTGCGGAGTCGTCAGGATTTGGCACGCTCGACTCGCAGGGTACCGGGGCGATCTCTTTCAATGATGATAGCATCGGGTCCCGGGTTCTGACCGCCATTCTTTGCATGGATGTGCTCACTCTCACCGGGTTGCTGTACTTCACTGGGGGAGGCTCGAACCCTTTTTTGATTTTCTATTTCGCCAACATTGCCATCGCAGGGATGATCCTTCCTCGGCAGTTGGCTTGGTTGGTTGCTTTCCTCTCTGTTGCGGGAGTTTCGTGGCTTCTCAACGAAGCGCGTTCCATCGACGCGATTGCGAATTCACCCTTGGATCCACGCGCACCTTGGGGGGTATCGAAGTTTGCCTTTTTGGTTGCCTTTGCAACCAGTTCTTGCGTGATTACGTATTTCGTTACGATGCTTGCGGGGCAATTGCGAGAGCGAGAGAAACAGCTTGCGATCGCCGAGCAAGAAAAGGAACGGTCTCGTCGGCTAGAGGCGATGGCAACGTTGGCCGCCGGCGCAGGCCACGAGCTTGCGAGCCCATTGTCTACCATCGCTGTGGTGGCCAAAGAGCTTTCGAGGAGCCTTGAAAAATATGAAGTTTCGTCGGGTATTCGGCGGGATGTCGATTTAATTCGAGAAGAGCTAAACCGTTGCAGGGAGATTCTGCATCGCATGAAAAGCGGCGCAGGCGAGGCCGCCGCCGAGCACTTGCATCCAATCTCACTCAAAGAGCTGGTCCATGAAACGATCGTCGCGATGCGGGAACCCAATCGCGTAACGATTGACTTGCCAGACGACATTGCCGAGAAGAAGGGGTTGCTTCCGAAGCAAGCACTCTCGCAAGCCTTGCGCAATCTCCTTCAAAACGGACTCGATGCATCCCCACCCAGCGAGTCGGTGAGCTTGAGTGTGCGTGAACAAGTGAATGCACCTGGGGGAAAGAAATGGAAGGTGGTAATCACCGACAAAGGAACAGGTCTCAACGACGAAGTGGCCCGCCGCATCGGCGAACCATTTTTTACAACCAAAGAGGTGGGGCAAGGGATGGGGTTGGGGGTCTTTTTGACTCGCAATGTGATTCACGGAGTCGGTGGCTCTTTGAAGTTCACCAGCCCGTCGGAGGGTGGTACGATCTGTGAAGTGGAGATACCGACGCGAAGCGTTTAGAGTCTATGTCAAATCGATTAGCCGCTATGGCGCGAGCCGCGGTTTCCGATTGCTTTGGAAAGGCTCTTGGTCGCGATATAGTTCGGCTGCGCACGATTCAGGAGACGAGAATGACAACCCCGGCCAAAACCGCAGTGGCAGTCGCAGAGCAAGACCCTCGTATCTACATGGCGGCAGAAAGGACTTTTCTCGCGTGGATCAGGACGGGTGTCGCGATGATGGGATTCGGTTTTGTTGTCGCTCGTTTCGGATTTTTCTTGAGGGAAATGGCGAACCAGCAAGTGCCCGAAGCTTCAACGCGGTTTGGCGTGTCGCTGCCGATTGGCATCGCTCTTATCTCGGTTGGTATCGCGGTGATTTTTGTATCCATGATCCGCCATCGTCGTTACATTGAAGCGATCGATCGAAATGATTTCCGCAGCGCATTTGGTTCGCAGTTTGCCATGATCATCTCCGGCCTTCTGTGTCTCGTGGGAATTGCGATGGCCGTCTATTTGGCTCGACTTTAATCTAGCGAGAGAGCAAAACCATGCCTGACAATCCGTTCCAAGCCTCCAGCGAAAAACCTGAGAAGCTGGATTCCTTGTCTCGATCGGTGGATCCCGATCAAGCGATCTACAATGTGGTGGTTGATACGGTTACCGGGGTGAACGCTCGCTGGAGTGACAATCTCTTTCAAGCCATTTTCGTCTTCGTCTCGGTCGTTGTGGTTGCAGCGCTGGGTCGGTGGATTTCTAGGGCTCCTCTTTGGAATCCTTGCGAGTGGAATCTATTTGATGCTCTATCGCGCTGGCCGCCACCTCAAAGGGAAGCACGATTAGGGAGAGCGTCCGTTTGTCTTACATCGAGGCTCGTTGTATTAGCCCTGCGCTGCTCGGTGCAATGACTCAGCATGATTCGATATGTGGAAACTGGTAGTTAAACGACCCAGAATCAATGTTCGAGCGTTGGTGCACCCTTTGGTTCGGATGATCTCCCTCGTCGACCGTTCTTTCGTCCCTTCCGGGACTTCAGGAAACGGAGGACGCAAGTCCCAGCGTTAAAACGCTGGGCTAGTTTCTGCCGTCCCTACCGGGACTACAGGCAGCGGGGGAGGCAAGGCGCAGCATTGAAGCGCAGGGCTAATTCTCTGCCGTCCCTACCGGACTGAGGACCAACAGGCGGATCAAACAACGCCCCAAGACACCTACCACAGTCAATCAGCTGAGCCCATCGTTGACTCTGCTTCAAATTCTTGCGCCAAAGTGAGTCCAGGCTCATCGATTGCATGAGCTGGTCGTCTGAGAAAGCCGCGCCACTCCATCGACTCGACGAATCGGACTGAGTTCTCGAACGCATTTTTCCAAAATGGCTCGCAGCGATCGAGGGTGGGGTTGACAGGGGAAGAAGAACAATCAATCATTACATCATTCAATCACTTGATTGAGTGTTTTCTTGGGGAGTCGATGAACGAGCCTATGTCGGATTGTGAACACGCGAAGATTGAGAAAATCGAGGTTGCGGACTCGGAGCTATGCGAGCGAGCAGCGGCGATTTTTCGAGCTTTGGGGGATCCCAATCGGCTGAAGCTACTTTGTTTGCTTTCCAAAAAAGAGCTTTGTGTTTCGGAGCTGACGCAGATCTTGGCGGACAATGTTCCGGCTGTTTCCCAACGCCTCAAGCTTTTGAAGTTGGAGAGGCTCGTGAAGCAACGGCGGCAGGGAAAGCACATCTTCTACCGGTTGGCGGATGCACACATTCAACTCTTGATCGAAAACGGACTTGCACACGGCAGCGAACCAACAACAGATTCCAACGAGGAGTAACCAAAAATGAGCCATCAACACGCAAATCACGATCACCAGCACGGCGCACAATGCGGCCACACCGCGATCAAGCATGAAGACCACGTCGACTACTTGCACGACGGCCATCTGCACCATCAGACCAGCGCTGGCTGTGTCGAGGAGCATGCGCTAGATGTGAACGCCACCAATCCTGCTGCTTGCACCGGCGGCCACAGCTGCTCAGGTCATGCCGCAGACCACGTTCACGGTCCAGGATGCGGGCATGAAGCCGTTCCCCACGGGGATCACGTCGACTATCTCGTCGACGGACACTTGCATCACCCGCACAACGGCCACTGCGACAATCATGGCAAAGTCGAGATCGTTCGTAGTTAACTAACTGCCGATCAACCTCCGGCCGCCTTGGCACTAGCTGCGGTTCATTCTTTGAGCACAGAATCGATAAATCGATACGCAGCATCTCGTTCCTTCTCAGGCCATTCGTGGCCTGCGTCGGGAAACACGGCTTGAATCCGATTGGCAATGCCCCCTTGGGCATAACTAGGCTCCACTTTCGCCAACACGTCTTGAACGCCGGACACATCGAAATTGGCATCGCGCTGCGGTGCCATAACGAAGATTGCTCTCGGGTAAATCGACAAGAGGACATCGTCGAAGTCGAAAGGGACTCGTTTTGGGTCACTGCCATACTCCGAGGCGATTTTGGGCATATAGCGATCGCTCGTCCATCCTTTGAGATTACCGCCATAGTACTTGTGGAAACTGCAAAAGCCGCAGCTAGTGACGGCCACTTTTAGTCTGGGATCGAACGCTGCAGTGAACAAAGCGTTGTGTCCTCCTAACGAGTGCCCGATGACGCCTATTCGCATCGGATCAACGTCTGGCAATTCACTGAGCAGGTCAACTGCACGCATATTATTCCAAATCGCCTTCATGGTGCCGCTTTCAAAACGCCCCTCTTGGAATGCCTTTTGGAAATCGAACTCGTATTCCCCAAAGCTTGGGTAATCGGGGGCCAAGCAAACATAACCTCGCTTCACCAAATGCAGGGCTTGCCGTTTGCTCTCTTGTTCACCGAGCCCCACCGGTTCATTCTTTCCAATTGAAATGGTTTGATGGAGACAGAGCATCGCGGGGTAGGGGCCAACGCCATGGGGGACCAGCAGCCATGCTGGGACGCGATCTCCGACCTCTGCAGCGAATGTTAATCGGATGCGATCATAGCCATCCATCTTCTCCCGCTCTTTCCATTCGATATCAAGCGGGACAATGCGGGACGATTCCGGCAGTTTCCCCATCACCTTTTCCATTCGCAGCAATCGCTCAGATCGTGTCGCATAGCGTTCTCCGACGGGAATCGGTATTTCGATCCCATTCTGCTTAGGAGGTAAAGGGCAAAGTGTATGGAGTGAGAAAGCGCACGGCGGATTGTATGCGCGATTGAAATCGAGTCGAACAGCGCCTTGTCCATTCTTATCGAGAGCAGGTATGCGGAAGTTTAGAAAACGGCAAGCAGGATAAGCCCCTTTCCCACACATTGCGTCTCGGAAAACGATCAAGTGTTCCTCGTCGCTTTCTGATTGAACAAGCCATTGCACCGAACGGCCATCCAGTTGAAATGCGATTTCACCGACGAGCTCGACACCAGCTTCTTCACCGCGAATGTTGGTTTGATTTACCCATTTGCTCTCAGGATATGCGGTGAAGGAGGCATTCACGGCATATTTAGCGTCGATAGGGAACCAAAACTTGCCCGGAAACTCCTTGATCGTCGAGGATTCAGGATCGCGAATTCGCAGTGCCAGCCGACCGTTCCGCCGAACCGCTTGAAGCACATACCGATTGGCAAGAAGTAGTTTGTCGGGGCAATCTGCATCGAGCCCCAAGGGTACTTTCAGGGTGATTGATCGCTCTCCGTCGACCGCACTGCGATTCGCAATTGCATTGGGAGGAGAGTCAGGCGATTG
>JALOQZ010000167.1 GCA_025459245.1 Pirellula sp. | reverse complement strand
ACCACTCAAAGCGTTGTCCCAAGGAGACACAATCATTGACTTGGTAAATCAGGTAGTGGATATTGCCGAAGGTATTGCGTTGAGCAGCACCAGCAACATCACGTGTGAACAGAACGTCTGTTTGGTTGATGTAGGTTAGCTTCTCGGTCAAGCCTGCAGTCAAGATCAAGCTATGAACACCACCGCGTTCGCGAGCTGCAGTGGTATCACCAAAGCGACCGAGAGCGGAGGTGTAGATAACCGTCAAGTCATCGCTAACAGTCATCGCTAACAACTCGCTTGAAACCGCTGAGGTAAGCATCGCCGTTGTCATCGAAACCGCTGTCCCAACCCATGACGTAACCGCCGTAAAGCTGGGTGTCATCATCTACGTTGTAGGTACCCAAAGCACCGGTGTGGGTGAAGGGCTCTGCATTGTAGAACGTGAACTGACGGCTATAGAAGAAGTTACCGGTTGCACCGACCACTTCATTGCCTACGATCGTGAAGAACCGACCGATTTTTACGCTCAAGTCACCTGCGGCAACTTCACCGTAAACTTGTGGTAAAGCGTGACCGTAAGCGCCACCGTTATCCCATGTGTCGTCGAAACGACCTGGGGTTCCGAACGCTTGGGTGTCAGGAGCGTCGGTACCGTAGACGTAGTCGATACGTCCACCGAATCCGAGGCCTTCGCTGCCATCCGCTACCTTCTCAGCATAGAACCATTGCTGGCCCAACTGAACTCGGCTGTCGTAGGTATTGAAGCTGAATGGGTTTTGGTGTGTGTGATAACCAACGCTGGTCCACCCGCCCACATTCAATCCGGCGATCCCGCATGGGAACAATTTCCATGGTTCGCCGATGCAGCAATCTCCGAGGAGACCGCCACCGAAGCAGCTGCCGCAGGAGGAGCTTTCGCATCCACCGAGGCCATCGCAGCTGGCTTTGCCGTCACAGATCGCTGCAACGTCGCAAGCTGGCGTGTTATCGCAGCAAGCAGACGAAGCAATCGGGGCGGGTGCACTGGACTTAGCAGCATCGCTTGCAGAAGTAATCGGAGCTGGAGCTTGGGTCGCGGCTCCATCTTCGTTGTAGCTGTAGTAAGAGGCTGGGTAATAGCGAGGAGCAGTTCGGTTGCTTTGACCGAAGGCCGTTCCCCCTAAGCAAGCGCCTGCAATCATTGCAGATAGCGCTACTTTGCTTAATCTCATAGTTCTGGAACTCCTATCCTGAACGAACGGAACGCTATGGCGTTGGAAACGGCCGAACCTTTGGCCAATCTCCTAAAATGCTCACGGTCGAACGACAGGCTACAAACCCGGGAGAGCGGGGTTGAGTTGGTTCATCCGTGAACGGGTACTCGCCTTCGTTATCGGACGCAGTTCTGCACGGAATTCATGCTAAGAATGCCTGTCTCTACGACTCTTACAACCGGAGGAAGGCAATTTTGGTAAACTATTCCGGCAGCGTAAAATGTATGCTCCCTTCCAGCGGCCACCCTCTCCCGGATCGCTCCCCGACAGTCGCTTCCCGAGATTTCGCTAACCCCCAAAAATCAATGCAGGCATTCGATTACCAACTTCGCCCTCGCATTCTCTTTGGCGCAAACAGTATCGATCAACTAGGTGTGCTAGCAAAGGATATGGATTGCTCCAAAGTCCTCTTGGTTAGCGATCCTGGGGTTGTGCGAGCGGGAATCTATGATCGAGGGCGTGAAAGCCTCGCAGACGCGAAGATCTCTGTCGTCGGCTTCCATGAGTTCACCGAGAATCCATCCACTCGGCACGTCGATGATGGAGTGCAAGTTGCTAAAGCTTTTCAACCCGACCTTATTGTTGGGCTAGGTGGCGGTTCCAGCATGGACTGCGCCAAAGGAATCAACTTCGTCTACTCGTGCGGCGGCCGCATGCACGATTATTGGGGGATAGGCAAAGCAACCGGCCCCATGCTCCCTATGATCGCTATCCCTACCACCGCAGGAACCGGTAGCGAAACGCAATCCTTTGCGTTGATCAGCGACGCGGATACGCATGTCAAAATGGCCTGTGGCGACCCACGAGCCGCTTGCCGTATCGCTTTGCTCGACCCCGTTCTTACTTTGACTCAACCCCCTCGCGTCACCGCGCTCACCGGGATCGATGCGCTCACCCACGCCTTGGAAACTTTTGTCTGCAACAAACGCAATCCGATGTCGGAATGCTACTCGCTCGAGGCCTGGCGCCGCCTCACCGCTGGATTTTCGAAAGTCTTGCTCGATCCAATGGATCTGCAAGCTCGCGGGGATATGCTTCTCGGCGCCACCTTCGCCGGTATGGCGATCGAAGCCTCGATGCTTGGGGCCGCTCACGCCCTGGCCAACCCCCTAACAGCAAACCTCGGGACGCCGCATGGCCAAGCCGTCGGTTTGATGATGCCGCACGTCATCCGATTCAATAGCACAGTTGTCGAAGACCGATACGAGGTACTCCTTAAAAACACAGCTGGCCTAACTCTCGATGACTCCCCCCCCTCCGAGCAATTAGCCCAACGCATGACGCATTGGCTCGAGCAAGCAGGATTGGCAACCACGCTCCCGCAATTGGATCGATGGCCAGCGTCGGAGAGTGATTCCGACTCGATTCTTCATACCCTCGCCGGAGGAGCGATCAAACAATGGACAGCCGGCTTCAACCCTCGATCGGTAACCGAACCCGACATGCTATCGCTCTATAAACAAGCTCTCGCTTGAAAAACCGATGCCCCTCAACCCGAGTATCGCAAGAGAATGATCGACAAATACGATGCTTCGAAAGACATTGTTCGCCGATCAAACTTCTCATTGCTTGATTTACTCGCTATCACGAGTCTATCTGCTTTGATTGCTTTCTCGTTCCGTGAAGGAAGCCGCACCGAGTCAATTATTTGCGGCTACGGGAGCATTATTGGGTCGTTGCTCTTGGCTGGCCTCGTTCTGCTCGTTGGTACTCGGTTCTCGAGAAAATCGGGGGCGTCGCACCGAATCATTTGGGGTGTCATCGCCTTGATTGTCACGCTAGTACCGCTACTGATCCCATTCGCGTACTGAGTCAAGAAACAATGTAATCCTGTGACATCGGATTTGGCAAAAGACTTGGCAGCAACAAACCACTGGGAGTTAAATCCGCCCAGAACTGGTAGGAAGCTTTTTCGCCAACAGTTGTTCCGTCTTTAATCTTTCTTGTTCCGCGGCTGGACTCGCGGAGGCTCGGTAGCATAAGGCCTAGCTTGTTCGATGTAATCATCCGTTTGCTTTTGCCAAAGTTTTGCCATGGCCTCGACGCGCTGCGGATCTTTGTCGGCCAAGTTGTCTTGCTCGGCGCGATCATGACGAAGATTGTAGAGTTCCCATGGCTTGTCCTTATCGGCAACGATCTTCCAGTCACCGATTCGTAATGCGCGATTCCCTTCATGAAGCCACCAAAGTGAAGAACGTTCGATTGCAACATCCCGTTGGAACGAGGGAGCAAGACTGACTCCGGGTGCTGCAGGCAATGGGACACCATTCCAATCCTTCGGCTTCTCGATGCCAGCTACTTGCAAGACAGTAGGCACAATATCGATCAAGTGGCTTGGCGTCGTCCGTATCTCCCCCTTGGCTTCGATCCCTTTCGGCCAATGGACAATCAAAGGGGTACTGATTCCACCTTCGTACACCCAAGTCTTGTGTCGACGGTGCGGCGTATTTGCAGCACTGGAGAATCCAGGCCCCAAGCTTAAATAGGATTTTTCACTACCCATCGGAGCCGCAGGATCGTGCCCCCCATCGCGCACCATAATCTCAGCGCTAGCACCATTGTCAGAACAGAAGAAAATCAACGTATTGTCGAGTGCATTCATCTCTTCCAGTTGCTTCAGGATGCGACCAATCGCTTGATCCATCCGATCCACCATCGCGGCATGAATCGCCATCTTGGTCGCCTGAAAGATCTTTTGAGATTCGTTGAGTTCGTCCCAAGGCACAGGCCGGTTGACTTCCGAATCTCCCAACTTCTTCATCGCTTCAGGGAACGCATAAGGCGGTCCCACCTCTCGCTCCAGTGGAGAAAGAGTGGTGTTGGTCAGCCCGACACTCCGCATGCGTTCCCAGCGCTCCGTTCGCAGCTGATCCCAACCCTTCAGATAACGATCCTTGTATTTGGCGATATCTTCCGGCCTCGCATGCAACGGGAAGTGAGGGGAGATGAATGCGACATAAGAAAAGAAGGGCGTATCGGAATGATGAGCCGCGTGATCTCGCAAACATTCGACCGCATGCTCCGCAGTGGCATCGGTTGAGTAGTAGTTGGCATCTGAGGGTGTACGGATTGGTTGATCGTCGATCGTATTCCCTTTATTGCTAAAGAAGTTCCCTTGGTTGTTCATATTGAGCGACCGAAGAAAACCGCTTGGCAATACCTTCCCATCGATATGCCACTTGCCGCTGTGGTAAGAACGGTAGTTCGCGACCTTGAGATAGTCAGGTAGCAGTCGGGCCCAAGGGGGACGTACACCATTCCCTCCCCCTCCTAAACCGGGGAGAGCGTCCCGTCGAACTTGCTGGGCATAGTAACCTGTGAGAAGGGCCGCCCGCGATGGCCAACAGCGCGCCGTATTGTAAAACTGGTTATACCTCAAACCATTGCGTGCAAGCCGATCCAAGTTGGGGGTCTCTATTTCACCCCCAAAACACCCGACATCGGAATACCCCAAATCGTCAGCAAAAAGGATCAAGACGTTCGGTTTTTGGGCGATTGCTGGTTTCGTGCCGAGGGAGACGAGTATGCCTCCCAGTAGAAAGAGTCCCAATGAAACGAAGCAAAATCGGCGATCCGGCAGCAGCGACCGAAGGAAGGAAAGAGTCATGGCAGGTCTGCAACGTGTTGCGGAATGGATTGGATTGGGAAAAGGAGCGATGGAGTACCGACTCCATTGCCTCAGAGGTACAGTATACCTAGTCCCGGCGATAACGGGCTCTGCCAAATCGGAGCCGTGACAGGACTGTTTTTTCCCACCTGGACAGTGATACGTACCCTTTGAAACGAAGAGACTGACAAGATGAGCGATTGGATTGAACCAGGAGTCAAAGCCCCCGCTTTTACAGCCATCACCGACTCTGGCAAAAAGATCAAGCTGAGCGATTTCAAAGGGAAGCTGATTGTTCTTTACTTCTACCCCAAAGATGACACACCCGGTTGCACAAAGGAGGCTTGCGCGTTTCGCGATGCCAATGACGCGTTGCAAAAGCGTGGTGCTGTGGTCCTTGGCGTTAGCCCCGATGACGAAAAATCACATGCCAAGTTTCGTGACAAATTCAGCTTGAATTTCCCGCTGCTCGCCGATCCTGACCATGCGATTGCCGATGCATACGGCGCTTGGCGAGAAAAGAACATGTATGGCAAGAAAAGCATGGGCGTGCAACGAAGCACTTATCTGATCGACAAAGACGGCAAAGTCGCGAAGGTTTGGAAGCGCGTTAGCGTCGACGGCCACGATGCAGCAGTACTGGAAGCCATTGACGCGCTCCCGTCTGAATAGCAAGCAGATGCACCCGAGCCCGCTCACTTCGCACAGTAAAACGTCTACATGTTTCGCATCCTTATCAAGAAGTACATACACGAGTCGCTGCTCCTTTGGTCCGCGTGTGCACTTGTTCTGCTCTTCTTCCCTTGGGTTCGCATTTGGACGGTGAGTCAATTTGAATTGAGCGGATTTGCGTCCATCCTTGAACAGTTTCGCGCTTTTGAGAAGTTCTCGCCGGTCCCCTTGGAACAGTTCCTTACTTACCAAGGCATGGTGGGATTCACTTTCGATGAACCGGTTCTGTTGCTATGCGTTCTCGTGTGGTCGATCTCGCGAGGTTCCGATGTTGTGAGCGGCGAATTGAATCGCGGCACGATGGAACTACTTTTAGCACAGCCGATAGAACGAAGCCGACTCCTTGCAGCCCACGCGACCGTGACGATTATCGGCCTCGCTCTTTTATGCGTCTTGGTTTACGTCGGCATCTATTTAGGGATCACGACCAACACAACGCCGGTAAGCACCGGTGGGTCGGTTCGAATCCCCATCTTGAATCTCGACCTTGGTATACCGATGACCAAGAAGACGCAGGAGTGGGTTCCTCTCCGCCAGTTTGTTGACCCGTCGCTATATATTCTTCCCACGCTGAATCTTTTCGCGTTGGGTTTTGCGGTGCTGGGGTTGAGCGTTCTGTTGAGCGCCCGTGACCAATATCGATGGAGAGCGATTGGTTTCACGATCGGTATCTATGTCTTGCAACTGCTCCTCTTCATTCTCTCCAAATCGACTCCTTCGACCCATGTGCTGACGCCGTTTAGTTTCCTCGCCGCCTACCAACCCGACTGGAGCGTGCAAAGGATAAATCGAGTTCGCGAGGCGGCTTGGAGTTTATGGAGCGAGGGGGACACAAGCAAAGTCGGCCTCGATTATTGGATGAGCTGCTTAGAGCCACCCGCGTTCGTAGCAATACTACTGTTCTTGGGCTCTCTCGCTTATGCTATCGGCTGGAGAATCTTTATCAGAAGGGATTTGCCCGCCCCCAATTAGAGTCGATTTGAAAACTATGAACCGCTTTTGCGCTAGCCGCGGTTCACGGTGGTTTTCGGCTAGGCTCTTCATTCCATCGAACCTGCGGAGAGACGCGATCGTGTCCAACACTCATTGGCATTTTGGCACCAGCCCTAGCGTTCGATTTGGCCGTGGTTCTCTCGCTTTTCTCCCCCAGACCCTTGGGCAACTTCGCGCGACTCGCATCTTCATCGTCACCGATCCGGTCGTGGCTTCCATCGACCCCGTCCGGGCCGCAATAGAGAGTTTGAAAGGAAACGATTTCAGCGTGACGGTCTTTGATGGTGGGCAAGCGGAGCCGAGTGTTTCGATTGCTCAAGCAGCCTTCGACGCCGCCGCAAAATCCAGTATGGATGCCGTGATTGGAATCGGAGGTGGCAGCAATTTAGATGTCGCTAAGATTGTTGCGACGTGCCTCCGGCATGGCGGAGCTATCCGCCAGTATTTCGGATTTGGAAACATTCCAGGTCCTGTGCTCCCGCTCGTTGCGATTCCGACAACGGCAGGGACGGGAAGTGAAGTTTCGCATTCGGCGGTTCTCACCGATGAAGATGCTGGAGTGAAAGTAAGCACTCTGAGCCCCTTCCTTCGCCCCGCAGCAGCGATTGTCGATCCATCGCTCACCGACACTTGCCCTCCGCGCGTAACGGCCCACAGCGGAATCGACGCACTGGTCCACGCGATCGAAGCGCTGACCAACAAACCCTTCACCGTCCTCGAAGGAAACAACAAGGCCTATGAAGGAAGCTATCCACTGACTCGCCTACTGGCTCTGGAAGCGATAAGTCACATCTCCAAGTCACTCGTGAGAGCGGTCGAGAATCCTGCAGATCACGACGCTCGCGACTCAATGGCCTATGCGGCGATGCTCGCTGGGATGGCATTTTCCAATAGCGGGGTCGGGCTGGTTCATGCGTTAGAGTATCCCATCGGGGCGATCACCCATTGTTCGCATGGCGAAGGCAATGGTCTCCTGTTGCCTCACGTCTTGTCGTTTAATCGCTCGATGTGCGCGAGTGAATTGGCAAAAGTGGCATCGCTGCTCCTGGATCGCGAGGACTGCTCCAGCGAAGACGCCATCGAGGCGATCGAAAAACTCTTGGTACGAATCGGGATCCGAACACGTTTACGCGACTTGGGTTTGACCGAATCGGACATCCCAACCGTTGTCTCCAAAACCTTGCAAATCGAACGCCTTCTCGCGGTCAACGCCCGGCGCCCCACCGCGGAAGATCTAGACAAAATCCTCAGGCGTGCATTCTGAACGCTCCCTCGTTCGTACACCACTCGAACGACAACATAAACTATAATGGTCGACGGAACGCCCCCCACCCGCCGCTTTCCCTCCCTATCCCTCCTTCGTCTCGGCACCCGGTATGGTCAAGTTCGCAGGGTTTTGTACCCGTCTTGTTCTATCTTGGATTCTGTTGCTCACCTCCAGCGTTCTCTGCCTCGGTCAATCGCCAAGCGACTTTCCAGCCGACGTTGCACAACTATTCCAACGATATTGTGCTGAATGCCACTCGAACAAAACCGACGAAGGAAATCTCAGTTTTGAAGCATGGGGAACAACGTCAGAAGCAGAGCGAGAGAAAAAGCTTGCTCAGGTTCTTCGTGTCCTCAAACTGGAAGAAATGCCCCCCGAGGGATCGACCAAACCTTCGGTGCACGAAATTGCAATGATTCAAAAATGGAGTCAAGGTGTTTTGGATCGAGCGGCCCAGCAAATGGCGAATGATCCAGGCCCCATCGTTTTGCGTCGCTTGAGCAATAGCGAATACACCTACACGCTGCGCGACTTGACAGGGTTGCAGACACTGGAACCGACGAAGGAATTCCCCGTCGATAACGTCGCCGGTGAGGGGTTTACGAACGCGGGCGCCGCAATGGTGATGAGCCCCGCCTTGTTCAACAAGTATTTCGATGCCGCTAAATCCCTATCGCAAAAGATGGTACTCCTACCCGATGGGATCGACTTTTCCGAGAGCACCTCACCAAACGATTGGGCGACCGAGCGACTGAATCGCATCCGTCAGCTTTACGCACGTTACACCGATTCGAAGGGAGCCAATCGAGTCAATTTGCAAGGGGTCCAGTTTGAAACCAATCAAGGAGGTCGCAATCCGTTCGATCGCTATCTGGATCTGCTCTTCCGAAACGAAGATGCGCTCGCGAAAGGCACCAAATCTCTTACCGACGTAAGCAAGGAGATAAACGGGAGCCAGCGTTACCTAAACCGCTTGGCGGAACAACTGAGTATTGCCCACCAGAATCGAACAATCTCGAAATCAAATGACACAGCCTCCCCCCTCCTTCATGAACTGAGAGCCAAGTGGAAGCAGGCGCGCGAAAAACAATCTTCAGAGGATGTCGCCAATTGGATCGGTAAGTGGCAGGAAAAGCTTTGGAAGTTCAGTGCGGTAGGGCATATCGGCAAATTAAACGGCCCGAAAGCTTGGCAAGAACCGGTCGATCCGATCAGTCACCAATTGTCGATTAAACAAAAGCTTTCACCGAAGACAGAAACAATCCTTATCGATGTCTATAACGCGGGTGACGGACAGGAGGGCGACAGCATCGAGTTGCTCTCTCCTCGATTTGCCCGATCCGGTGAACCAGATCTGCCTCTAATCGATGCTCTCAGGCTAGCGGAGAATTGGAAATCCCTATCGGTTGAAATGCGAGCAACCGCTCAAAAGGCTCTTGCTGTTGCCGCCAGACT